>NZ_JAGQBD010000003.1:0-204460 GCF_024345455.1 Cyanobium sp. T1G-Tous | reverse complement strand
CTGCTACTGCCACCCCCGTGGCACTGACCGCACCTGCAATCGGTTGATAGTCAACAGCCCAGCTACGGCTGGGAAATAACGGAATCCCAAAAGCTCCCTCTCACCAGGGGGCTTTTTTATTGGCTGGATGGTTGGGCTTGGTGGGCAGGATGAATATCAACCGCAAATAGGAAAAAACATCAGAGCAGTCCCTACCCTGAAATCGCAAGTTGGCGCTGGCCATGCGGATTGCTATTTCTGGATCCCATTCTCTCGGGAAGTCCACGGTCGTAAATGATTGGGTTGCGCTTAATGGCGACTACATGCGCGAGGAAGAGCCATATCGAGTTCTTGGCCTGCGCGGTCCCTATGAGATTCGTTTTCGCGAAGCCTCCACGCGATTGCACAACGGAATTCAGATGTACTACAGCATTGGCCGTCTTAATCGCTATTTCACGCCTGCTGAACAGGTCATCTTTGATAGGGCGCCAGTTGATTACATTGCTTATTCCCAGTACACGGCAAATCAACATTTGACTGATATTGATGACGACTTTGTCCTGTCAATGGTTTCTGCGGTAAGGGAATCTTTGGAGCGTCTTGATGTCTTGGCGTTCGTGCCTCAGTCTGAGGATTGGCCGGTGGCCATGGAGGATGACGGAATTCGTCCGGTTGATCATTCCTACCGCGACGAGGTGGATGTTATCTTTAAGCAGATTTATCGAGATGGTCGTTTTGATATTTTGCCCAAAAAGAGTCCGCCGTTGTTAATTGAGCTGGTGGGATCGCCCGAGCGCCGTTTGCTGCAGTTGGCCCAGGCGGTTGAACAAGTGCAAGTCGAAACGCGCTGACGACATTCAGCTGTGCTCAGGGAGTCGCTGTTGGTTTTATTTCTTAAGCCGGTGATCGGATTTGAACCGACGACCTACTGATTACGAATCAGTTGCTCTACCCCTGAGCTACACCGGCAGCTCAATGAAATTAGCATTCAGGGGTTGGCCTTGATGGGAAGGGTAAGTGATGGGATCCAAGCCAGATTCAATTGATCCAGCCCTTAAGGCGAGGTTGCTCCAAGAAGCTCGTACCCCCTGGCGCGGTCTGCGGCGCGGTCTCTGGGTGGCCTTGGCCGCTTCCGGTGCTGTGGGGTTGGCCACGATGGCAATGCGATTGGCCAGCGGAGCGGAAGTTGCCTCAACTGACCTGCTGATCCAGGTCGGTGCCCTCAGCTTGTTCGGCAGTCTCTTCTGGTTGGATCGCAACCGTGCTGGCGACTGAAGAAGCTTCAGGTTGGATGACAGCCTCTGCCGCTGGAGACTCTGCTGCTGGAGTCTCTGGAGCAGTCGGCTGGGTGGTCAGAAGCGGTTTCAGCAGCAAAAGGGGCAGCCCTAGGGACATTCGCTGGCTGACGAGCTGCTGCAGGCTCAGGGGTGGACGCTCGGGGAGCGTGGCTGGGTTGCGGATTAGCAGGGCGCTTGCCTGGATCAGTTGTTGCCACTGCCAGGTGATTACCGCTAGTAGCGGGCAGGCCACTAGCAGACCTACGAAGCGAGGGCTTGCTGTCAGTGGCGAGAGAGGCGTGGCCAGGGCTGCGTGCTGGTCTATCCACCAAAAAAGGGGCAGCAGGGCTGCAGCGCCAGCTGCCATAAGGAGCTTGAGCACCAGGCTGCTCTGCAGTGCCGCCAAGCTGAGCTGGGCCCTGCTCCTGGCTTTGATTGGTACTTGGATTACCAGCAAAGAGCAAACGTCGGCTGGGCGCTGCCAGAGCAGGATTGCCGGCCCTAGGGCGCCGATTGCCCAGGCCAGCAAGCGCTCCAGCCCAGGCAGGGGGCCAGGATCCGCCCCCGCCAGTACAAGTACCAACCCCAAAAGCTCCAGTGGCAAGGCCCCAAGGGCTACCAGCTGGAGCCAGAGCAGGGGCTCGCTGCGGGGGTTCACGGAGGTCAGATGGTGAGGGTTCGGCGCTGGGTGGCCAGTTTGAACGCCTCAACTCGATCCCCTTCCTGCCAGCCGGTGTAGCGGTCGGTGCCGATGCCGCACTCGAAGCCGGTGGCAACTTCCTTGACGTCGTCCTTGTTGCGACGCAGGGAGTCGAGGTCGCCCTCGAACACCTTCTCCTTGCCGCGCCACACCCGCACTTTGCAGTTGCGTTGCAGCTTGCCGTTGGTCACGTAGCAACCAGCCACCGCACTGCGGCCGATGGTGAATACGGCGCGCACCTCGGCTTCGCCGAGGGACTCCTCCACCAACTCCGGCTCCAGCAGGCCTTCCATAGCCATCTGGATGTCCTCCAGCAGCTTGTAGATGACGTCGTAGTCGCGCACGTCGACGCCGGTGGCATCGGAGGCCCGTTTGGCGCCAGGGGCCATTGAGGTGTTGAAGCCAACGATCACGGCGCCGGAGGCGGCGGCTAGATCGACGTCGGTTTCGGTGATCTCGCCCGGTGCTGAGAGCAGCACCCGCACCTGCACCTCGCCCTGAGGGAGCTGCTCCAGGGAGCCGAGAATCGCCTCCACGGATCCCTGCACGTCTGCTTTGAGAATCAAGTTGAGCTCCTTGAGCTCGCCCTCGCTGGCCTGGCCCGACATCGAGGCCAGGGAAACCCGGCGTGAAGCCATTTGCTGGGCCAGTCGGGTGGCCCGTGCCTCGTTGGCGCGATCGCCCACCACCGAGCGGGCGGTCTTCTCATCTGGGTAGACCTCAAATTCGTCACCAGCGGTTGGGACTTCGCTGAAGCCGAGGGCTTCTACGGCATAGGAAGGACCTGCCTCCTTAACCCGCTTGCCGGTGTCATCCACCATGGCGCGCACCTTGCCCAGTACCGGGCCGGCCGCCAGCACGTCACCCGCTTTGAGGGTGCCGTTCTGAATCAGCAAGGTGGCAACAGGGCCCTTGGCCTTGTCGAGGTGAGCCTCGATCACGGTGCCCCGAGCCATGCGGTCCGGGTTGGCCTGGAGGTCTTCCACTTCGGTGACCAGCAGGATCATTTCCAGCAATTTGTCGACGTTCTCACCCTTGAGGGCGCTCACAGGCACCATCACCGTGTCGCCACCCCAGTCTTCAGCCACCAGTTCGAGGCCGGAGAGCTCCTGTTTGACCCGGTCGGGGGAGGCGCCTTCCTTGTCGATCTTGTTGATCGCCACCACGATCGGCACCTTGGCGGCCCGGGCATGGCTTATGGCTTCCAGGGTCTGGGGCCTAACACCATCATCGGCTGCCACCACCAACACAGCCACGTCTGTGACCTTGGTGCCGCGGGCCCGCATGGCGGTGAATGCCTCGTGGCCCGGGGTGTCGAGGAAGGTGATCTTGCGTTGCTCGCCTGCGTGGGGGATCTCCACTTGATAGGCGCCGATGTGCTGGGTGATGCCGCCGGCTTCGCCCGCGGCCACCCTGGTTTTGCGGATTGCGTCGAGCAGGCTGGTTTTGCCGTGGTCGACGTGTCCCATCACGGTCACCACGGGAGGGCGACGGATCAGGTGGGCGCGATCGCTTTCCTCGATCATCTCGACCGTCTTGGCGGCCGCTGCCTCTACGTCGTCTTCAAGCACCGGCACGCCGAATTCCTCGGCCACCGCTTCGATTGTGGAGAGATCCAGGCTTTGGGTCACCGTGGCGATGACCCCCTTGAAGAAGAGGCTCTTGATGATCTCGGAGCTTTCCACGCCGAGCTTTTCGGCCAGCTCCTGCACGGTGAGGTTGCCCTCCGGCACGATCAGCATTTCAGGGCGAACAGCCTTGGCCTCGCGGGTCGCACGCAGTTCCATAGCCCGGCGACGCTGCCGCTGGCGGGTGGTTTCCTTCTTGCGCTTGCGCATCGCCGCCATGGGTTTGGCGGCTGGGGCGGGTGCGGTGCGGGGCTTGGCCGGGCGGGCCAGGCTGGCCTGCAGCACATAGGCCTCTTGTTCACCGGCGTAGCCACCGGTTTCAGCTGTGAGCGCATCATCGTTTTCGCCGATGATGTGAACCTTGGTGCGCTGCTTTTGCGGCGTGCGGCTGCGTAGGGCCTCCAGTTTGGCGCTGTCGTCCCAGTCAGGGCGACGGGGGCGTCCCGCTGCACCAGCGGGAGTTGGCGCCCGGAAGCCAGGCCTTCTGGGGGCTGCTGGCGGGGTTGCGCTGGGTCGCACCAGTTCCGGGGTGCCGCCGGGGCTGCTGGGTGCACCTGCTGGGGCTTCGCTGCGGTCGCCGGGGCGCCGCGGGGGCGGCGCTGTGGGACGGCCGGAAGGCTTCTGGAGCTGCATCAGCTCGCCAGGAGCCATCGGCTTGCGCATGCCGGCTGGCATACCCGGGCGGCCAGGAGCTGCCGGGCGACCGGGAGCACCCAGGCCAGTAGGGGCTCCAGGGGCTGCGCTATCGCGGCGAATCGGCTTGCCGACAAGCTCCAAGGGGGTTGGGCCAGGACGGCCCCCAGCTCCAGGCTGGCCGGGCCGGGTTGGAGCTGGCACGCCAGCGCGTTGGGGGCTGGCGGGACGCTGACTCAGGGGGGCCCTGCCTGCAGGCGGAGCCGGGCGGCTGCTGGTGGTGCCCGCAGGGGTGCTGATGGGCCTACCCACCAGCTGGGGCTTGCCGGGCGCTGGCCGCATCGGTAATTCCGGTTTGCGGCTCGCAGCCGGTGCCGGAGCTGCAGGGGCCGGGCGGGCCGGGGCTGGGGTGGCTGGGCGAGCTGGTTTGGATGCAATCACCACAGGCTTGCTGGGTGCAGCAGGCTTGCTGGGCGCAGCAGCGGCGGGCCTGGCTGGTGCAGGCGGCTTGCTCGGTGCTGGCGGCTTGCTCACCAAAGTGGGCTTGCTGGCAGCCGCAGGCTGTTTTACAACTTCCGGCTGTTTTACAAGCTCAGGCTGTTTGGCAGGCTCTGGCTGCTTAGAGACCAGCTGAGGCTTGGCAACCACTTGTGGCTTGGAGGCCAGGGGTGGCTTGCTTGCCAAAGGGGGTTTGTTGGGCTGGGCTGGCTTACCCGCAGGAGCTGCGGCGGGGCGGGCCGGAGGCATTGCCGGCTTTGCCGCCGCTGGAGCGACCGGCCGGGGGCTGGTGGCTGGCTGGGGAGGGGCCGGCGATGGGACAGCGGTTGTCTCAGCCTTTTTGACGGCGAGGATCGCTTTCGGCGGAGCGGCAGCGGCCGGCGCCGCCGCCTTGCTGCCGTTCGAGCCGCCCTCGATCAAGGAGCGAATCCGTGTCGCTTCGTCGTCGCTGATAGAGCTGCTATGGCTCTTTGCCGCAACCCCCAGCTTCTCGGCGGCGTCGAGCACGTCCTTGTTCTCCAGGCCTAAGTCCCGGGACAGCTCATAAATTCTGACTTTGCCGCTGCTGGTCATTCAGGTCTCCATGGGTCGGGGCCCAAGGGCCGCCATGCGGGGCCGAGGGGCACACCAGGCCGCACGCGCGCTGCGGCCAATGTTCATCTTGCCTCAGAGGCGAGATCGGCGCCTGGGGTCAGGCGCTTTTCCAGCGTTTCGACAATTGCATCTGCAACCTGGCAGCGCAGGGCCCGCTGCAGACGCTTACGTCGTTTCGCCTCTTCTAGACACGCCTGGTTGGGGCAGAGATAGGCCGAACGGCCCATGCCCTGATCCAACCCGAGTCCCCCTTCGGCCAGCCGAATTACCCGCCAAAGCTGCTGGCGATCCAGCAGCGCGCGGCAGGCAACACAGCGCCGAAGCACGGCACGGCGACTCACCGGGCCTCTGCCTCGGTTGCCTGGGGCGCCTCCTCCGGAGCGGGCTCATATTCGGCCTCGGCCACCTCCTCTTCCTCGTAGTAATCGGCTTCGTCTTCTGGCAGCGGATATAGCTCCCGCAGACGGGCATCCTCCTCGGCCCGGGCGGCCTGTTCGATTTCGAGGCGGGCTTCGGCTTCGGCCTGAAGAGCCTCCTCCTCTTGCCGCTGTGCAATCAGCTCAGCCACCACCGCATCTTCCGAGGCCTGGTCGTATTCGCCGGCGTTCTTGATGTCGAGTTTCCAGCCGGTAAGGCGGGCGGCCAGACGTACGTTCTGGCCTTCGCGGCCAATGGCGAGGCTGAGCTGATCGGAGGGAACCAGCACGTGGGCGTGCTGGCCTTCAGGGTCGACTAGGCGCACCATCTCAACCCTGGCAGGGCTGAGGGAGTTGGCGATGTACTGGCCCGGGTCGGGCGACCAGCGAATCACGTCGATTTTCTCGCCACGCAGCTCGTTAACCACTTGCTGAATTCGGGAGCCGCGGGCGCCAATGCAGGCACCCACTGGATCAACTTCGCGCTCTACTGAGTCGACGGCCACCTTGGTGCGCGGGCCGACTGAGCGGGAAGGGGGATTGGCTTCCCTGGCTACGGCGACGATTCGGACCGAACCCTCCTGGATCTCGGGAACTTCATTTTCGAACAAATAGACCACCAGGCCCGCATTGGAGCGACTCACGAATAGCTGGGGGCCGCGCCGCGCCACCTCGCTCACTTCCTTGAGGAACACCTTGAAGGTGGCATTTGCTCTGTAGTTGTCGTTCGGTAGCTGGTCGCGGCGGGGCAGCTCGGCCTCGACCTCTGGGCGACCCAGTCCAGAACTCACGGCCATGATCACGCTTTGGCGCTCGAAGCGGATCACCCGAGCGGTGAGCACCGGGTCTTCCAGGTCGGCGAACTCCTCCTGGATCATGCGGCGCTGCTGGTCACGCAGCTTCTGAGCCAGCACCTGCTTGGTGGTGGCGGCGGCCATGCGGCCGAAGTCTTCTTTCTCCGGGGTGACATCAAGCACTACCGTGTCGCCGACCTGGGCGTCATCGGCAACCTGCTGCACTTCGGCAAGGGCGATCTGGTGGTCTTCGCTCTCAACTTCCTCAACAATTATCTTCGAGGCCAGAACTCGGTAGCCCTCCTCCTCTAGGTCCAGGCCCACATCGAAGTTGGAGAAGTAGTCCTCTTCGAAGGGGTCTTCGCTGATCCCGAGGTAGAGGGTGCGGCGGTAGCGCTCGTAGCCCTTGAGCAGGGCTTCCCGCAAGGCAGCCTCCACCACGGCGGGCGCAAGTTTCTTCTCGTCGCTGATGTCCTCGATCAGGTTATTCAGACCGGGGAGCAGAACCAGGGCCATGGATCAGGGGTGAGAAATGGTCAGGGAAAGGTCAGTCGGACTCGGATGGGGTGACCAGGCAGACGCTGATCACCGAGTCTCGGGGGATGCGCTGAGTGCGGCCGCGGATGTTGATGTGAACATCCGTCGCATCGCGCTCTAGGAGGAGCCCTTCGCGCCGCACGTCGAGCCCTTGGTCGTCACGGCAGAGCACAACAACGGGAAATCCGCGAAATGAGCGGAAATCCCGATCGTCGCGCAGGTCGTCGCTGACGCCAGGGCTGCTGACCTCCAGCACATAAGCATCACCAAGCAGCTCGGCTGCCTCGATCGCCTCGGCCAGCGGTGCACTAAGGGAAGCGCACTCATCCAGGTTTATGTCACTGCCATCACCTCGCTGCACCAGCACCTGCACCGTCATGGGGATGCGATGGGTGAAGACATGCACTCCTTTGAGCTCAAAGCCAGTAGCAACCACAGCCGCTTGGGCTAGGCGCTCCAGGTCGGGCAGGAGAGGGTGGGGCAATGGGGCGGGGAAGCTGGGGGCAGGCGGCCCGCCGGCTTGTGCAGTACTAAAACTGCCCTACAAACCACAGCTGTTCAGTAAAAACTGAACCCTTAGCGAAGCGCTGAATGCTCAGCGAGGCGCCAAACCGTGACTGGAGGGTATGCCCGCCGGGCAAGCATTCAGCCTAGGGGATGGACGGCTCAGGAGCCAGGCGCCGCCGCCGGAGGTATTTCGATAATCGGGGCTTCGGCGAAGTAATCGCTTTGTTGGACGGTGCCCCTTTGGCTGGCGTCCTGATTCAGGCACTGAGCTTGCTGTTCGCCGGTGCGCAGGTATTGGCATACCCGTGCCCAGAGCTTTGCCCGGGTACCGGGGCCTCCCTGGCTGAAGTGCACTAGGTCGTTGCCGCCAACCATGCCCTGGATTTCCACCTGGCAAAGGCTGCATCGCTGACGCGTGCCGGGGGGAATAGCTGCCATAGCCGCTGTGCGATCTGGATTCAATTTAGGCCGTTACAACCGCCTGCCTGCCCCTATCCCCATTCCCTGCCGACTTGATGGGCTCCCTAGCCTCATAGCCATGCGACAAAGAACGTCGATGAAGTGGGTGTTGGGGTCGAGCTTGTCCCTTGTCAGGCTGGTTTTGACGGTCGGCCTCGGCTTAGTCCTGGGAGTTGGATCCTTCAGCGCTGCTGCCTTAGCTCTGGAGCCTGCGGTCGATCCGATTGCTCAGGCCATTCCCCACAGCTTTGTGGCTGAAGCAGCTCGGGCCGTGGCGCCAGCTGTGGTCCGGATCGACACCGAGCGCGAGGTGGCTCGCCAAGCGTTTGATCCCGCCCTGCTCGATCCTTTGCTGCGGGATCTGTTTGGCGATCCCTCCGGCAGCATGCGAGAGCGGGGGCAGGGGTCTGGCGTCGTAATCGATGCAGCCAAGGGCCTTGTACTCACTAATGCCCACGTGGTCGATCAGGTCGACAGCGTCGAGGTCACCTTGGCCGATGGGCGCCATGTGGATGGTGCGGTGGTGGGCGCCGATTCGGTGACCGATCTGGCCGTGGTCAAAATCTCCGGTCCGCGGGATTTGCGCTCCGCCCGCCTGGGCGACTCCGAGGCCCTGGAGGTGGGCGATTGGGCCATTGCCATGGGCAGCCCCTATGGGCTTGAGCGCACCGTGACCCTGGGCATTGTTTCTAGCCTGCACCGCAACATCAACAGCCTGGGCTTCTCCGACAAGCGACTCGATCTGATCCAAACAGATGCGGCCATAAATCCAGGTAATTCAGGTGGTCCGCTGATCAACGCCAGTGGCGAGGTGATCGGTATCAATACCCTCGTGCGCTCTGGACCAGGCGCAGGGCTGGGATTTGCCATCCCGATCAATTTGGCCCGAGGCGTGGCCAGCCAGCTCAGCAGCGGCGGCGAGGTGGTTCACCCCTATTTGGGCTTGCAGCTGGTGCCTCTCACTGCCCGCCGCGCCCGTGACAACAATCGTGATCCCGAGGCTCTGCTGCAGCTGCCAGAGCGGGATGGTGCCCTAGTGCAACGGGTGCTGCCCGCTAGTCCGGCGGAAACGGCTGGCCTGCGCCGCGGTGACCTTGTGGTGGGCGTGGCAGACCAGCCCGTGCCCGATCCGGCCAGCCTGCTGGAGCGTGTTGAGCGCAGCAGCGTTGGCGAGCCCCTGGCTCTCACGGTGGTTCGGGGTCAACGCGAACTGAGCCTGATGATCAAGCCGGCGGCCTTGCCCCACTCCGGTTGAGCACTGCTACGGTCGCGGCCGATTCAGGAATATTTGATGACGGATCTGCAAGACCGGATGAAGCAGGCGGTGGCTGCTGCGGCCACTGAGCAGATCCAGAGCGGCATGGTGGTCGGCTTGGGTTCCGGCTCTACCGCAGCCCTAATGATTCAGGCCCTCGGAGCCAAGCTCAAGAGCGGTGAACTCACCGATGTGGTGGGTGTCACCACCTCCTTCCAAGGCGAGGTGCTGGCAGCTGAGCTCGGCATTCCGCTCAAGAGCCTTAATGCGATTGAGCGCATCGATCTTGCAATTGATGGCGCAGATGAGGTGGATCCCGCTTTTCAATTGATCAAGGGCGGTGGTGCCTGCCACGTTCAGGAGAAATTGGTAGCAGTGCGGGCCGAGCGCTTTGTGGTGGTTGTGGATTCCACCAAGCTCGTCGAGACCTTGAATCTCAGCTTTCTGTTGCCCGTAGAGGTCCTGCCTGGTGCCTGGCGTCAGGTGCAGGCCCAGCTAGCAGCAATGGGCGGCGATGCCCAGTTGCGCATGGCCGTCAAGAAGGCGGGCCCGGTGGTCACCGACCAGGGCAATCTCGTGTTGGATGTGAAATTCGCAGCTGGCATTAGCGATCCGGCGGAACTAGAGGCGGCGATCAACAACCTGCCGGGCGTGCTGGAGAACGGTCTGTTCGTGAACATCACCGACCAGGTGCTGGTGGGTGAAATTGTGGATGGCGAGCCCCGGGTGCGGGATCTGGTCAAGCGCTGAGGCTCAGTCCCCAGCCGCGCTTCCGTCTCCGCACAGCTGCAGAAGCACCTGGCGCTGACGGGGGCCATCCAATTCCACCAGCAGCACGGCCTGGTAGCGACCCAGGCCCAAGCGGCCGTCCACGACCGGCAGGGTGAGGTGGTTGCCCAGCTTCAGGGCGATTAGGTGGGCATGGGCGTTGCGCGGCTCATCGTCGGGAATGCCCGGCCGCAGGTGCAGGTCGTTGTGGGCGTAGGCCAGCTCTGGGGGCGTCAGGGCCAGGAAGTGGCGCTCGATGTCGCCCAGCAACCGTTCCTCGGCCTCGTTCACGACCAAGGCGGTAGTGGTGTGCTGGCCGGCGGCCACCAGTAGACCATTGCGGATCCCGGTCGCATCCACGAAGGCTTGCAGGTCGGCGCTGATGTCGTCGCAGCTGAAGCTGGCCGTGGTGGTGCGTTCCAGCCGGGTGGAGTGAAACGTCACCATGGCGAGGCAAACTCCCCCATCTCAGTTCAGCCTGCGCTTGACGGACTCGGCGTGGCTATGCAGCCCCTCGCTTTCGGCCAGGGTGATCACAGCGGACCCGGTGGCCTCCAGGGCCTCCCGGTTAAAGCGGATCAGGCTGGTGTGGCGCATAAAGGTCTCCACGCTCAGGGCGCCTGCGAAGCGAGCCGTGCCGGCGGTGGGCAGGGTGTGGTTGGGACCGGCTAGGTAGTCGCCGACGGCCTCGGGGGTATACGGACCCATAAAGATGGCGCCAGCGTGCTTGATCTGTTCGGCCAGGATTTCGGGGTCTTGCACCAGCAGCTCCAGATGTTCGGGGGCGAAGCAGTCGCTGAGTTGGGCGGCGCGGCCAAGGCTGTCGCAGAGCACGATCAGCCCCCACTCGTTGAGGGCGGTGCGGGTGATTTCAGACCTGGGGTGGTTTTCAAGCTGGGCCTCCAGGGCTGCTGGCATGGCGGCGGCCAGCTCCGGGCTGGTGGTCAGCAGGATCGCGGCGGCCAGGGGGTCGTGTTCGGCCTGGGCCAGCAGGTCTGCGGCTACCTGGTCTGCCCTGGCGCTCTGGTCGGCGATCACCAATACCTCACTGGGGCCTGCCAGCGAATCGATTGCCACGCGGCCGTAGACCGCTTTTTTGGCCAGGGTCACGTAGAGGTTGCCGGGGCCGCTGATCACGTCGACCCGGGGAATGGTGGCGGTACCGAAGGCAAGGGCTCCGATCGCCTGGGCGCCCCCAACTCGATACACCTCCTCGACCCCGGCCAGGTGGGCGGCCGCCAGCACGGTTGCATGGGGCTCGCCGCCGGGGCCTGGGGGCGTCACCATCACGACCCGCTGCACCCCGGCTACCCGCGCCGGCACAGCATTCATCAGCACGGTGCTGGGGTACGAAGCCCGTCCCCCAGGCACGTAAAGGCCGGCGCGCTCCACCGGCCGCCAGCGCCGACCTAACAGTTCGCCATGGGGACCGGTGACGGCCAGGTCGGCCGGCAGTTGATGCTTGTGGAAGGCGAGAATTCGCTGGTGTGCCAATCGCAGGGCGTCCTGCAGGGAGGCCGATGTGGCTTTCCAGGCGTCAGCCAGCCGCTGTGGCGGAATCCGCAGGGGATCGGGGCGCACGCCATCAAAGCGTTCGGTGAGCTCCATCAGGGCGGCATCGCCTTCCGCTTGCACCCGGGCGAGGATCTCCTCGACCCGAACCATCTCTTCGCGTAGGCGCCCGCCACTGGTGCGTTCGGCGATGGTTGCCAGTCGATCAGCGGCGGCGTTTGAACCGTCATCGCGCAGGCAGCTGATCGATAGGGCAGCAGGCGTTGCGACCACGGAACGGCTCAGGGTTACGGGATTGTCAAGCTAGGCCGGCATAGCTCTTGCAGGCGGTGAGGGTCCTTAGGAGGGCCTGGCGGTAAGATCTACCTTCTCTGATCCAGCGTCCGTCCGCCTGTGGCCAATAACACCTCATCGAAGAAGCGCATTGAGGTTGCCGAGCGCAACCGTCTCCGCAACCGCACCTACAAGTCGGCCCTGCGCACCTTGATGAAGCGCTGCTTCACCGCTTGCAGCGCCTATTCCCAGACCCCTGGTGAAGACGCCAAGACAGCTGTTCAAACCACCATGAATGCTGCCTTCAGCAAGATTGACAAGGCGGTGAAGGTGGGTGTGCTGCACCGCAACACCGGAGCCAACCAGAAGTCGCGTATCAGTGCTGCTGTGAAGCAGGTGATCGAGCCAGCCGCAGCCGCCCAAGCCTGAGCCAGCTCCCCTCCGTGATTGCTTCGCCAGCACCGACTGAATCGGGTTTGCCCGTTTTGGTTGACAGCCACTGCCACATCGTTTTCCGCAATTTCGACGACGATCTGGAGGCAGTGGCCCAGCGCTGGCGCGATGCAGGCGTTCGTTCCTTGGTCCATGCCTGCGTTGAGCCCGGAGAAATTCCAGCGATCCGCGCCCTGGCAGATCGTTTTGAGGAGTTGCGTTATTCCGTAGGGGTCCATCCGCTCGATACCGAGCATTGGCAGCCCGACACGCCAGAGATTTTGCGTCAGGCTGCCCAGGCTGATCGGCGGGTGGTGGCGATCGGAGAACTCGGCCTCGATCTGTTCCGTGAGCAGAATCTGGCTGCCCAGATGGCCATGCTCGAGCCCCAGCTTGATCTGGCAGTGGAGCTGGACCTGCCTGTGATCGTGCATTGCCGCGACGCTGCCGAGCCGATGCTGGCCTTGCTGAGGCAGCGGGCCTCCCTAGGTGGCTGCCCTCGCGGCGTGATGCATTGCTGGGGCGGAGATCCGGGTGAGATGGCTGGTTTTTTAGAGCTCGGTTTCTTTATTAGCTTTAGCGGCACGGTGACTTTTCCCAAGGCGGAAGCCATCCATGCCTGCGCCCGCCAAGTGCCCGCCGATCGTTACCTGGTGGAAACCGATTGCCCCTTCTTGGCGCCGGTGCCCCGCCGCGGCAAGCGCAACGAACCGGCTTTTGTGGCGGCGGTGGCAGCCCGGGTAGCCGATTTGCGTGGGCAAACCCTCACAGAAGTGGCTCATGCCAGCACTTCCAACGCGGCACGGCTGTTTGGACTACCGCTTCACAATGTATGATGTTTTATTGGTCTGGAAGCGGAAGCGCTGCTTGTTGTCGACGTCTGCATTCTTGAAGCGACCCCGTTGAGCATGCCCCCGCGGGCAGCCGTTCCCTACGAGGGGAGCGGCTGTTTGTGTGGGCGGTTGCGGAGCATTCAAGTAAGCGGTGATCGGCATCAGATGCGTTCCACTGCCCAGTCCTTATCCACCCGTTCCTGCAGGTTCACCGCATGAGCAGCGCGATCCAGGTCGCCAAGACCGCCACTTACCTCCCCGACTTGGTGGAGGTGCAGCGCGCGAGCTTCAAATGGTTCCTGGAGAAGGGCCTGATCGAAGAGCTCGAGAGCTTTTCGCCGATTACCGACTACACCGGCAAGCTTGAGCTGCACTTCATCGGTAGCGAGTACCGGCTGAAGCGCCCGCGTCACGACGTTGAAGAAGCAAAGCGCCGTGATGCGACTTTTGCATCCCAGATGTATGTCACCTGCCGCCTGGTTAACAAGGAGACAGGGGAGATTAAGGAGCAGGAGGTTTTCATCGGCGAGCTGCCCTTGATGACCGAGCGAGGCACCTTCATCATCAACGGTGCCGAGCGGGTGATTGTCAACCAGATCGTGCGCTCACCTGGCGTCTATTTCAAGGATGAGCAGGATAAGAACGGTCGTAAAACCTTCAACGCCAGCTTGATCCCTAACCGGGGTGCCTGGTTGAAGTTTGAAACTGATAAAAACGACCTGCTGCACGTTCGTGTCGACAAGACGCGCAAGATCAACGCTCACGTGTTGATGCGGGCTATCGGCCTGTCTGACAACGACGTGCTCGATAAGCTTCGCCACCCCGAGTACTACCAGAAGTCGATCGAGTCGGCCAACGACGAGGGCATTTCTTCCGAAGATCAGGCCCTGCTTGAGCTCTACAAAAAGCTGCGTCCAGGCGAGCCTCCCTCTGTCAGCGGCGGCCAGACCCTGCTGCACAGCCGCTTCTTCGATGCCAAGCGCTACGACCTAGGTCGCGTCGGTCGTTACAAGATAAATAAAAAGCTGCGCCTCACCATCCCCGATGCCGTGCGCACCCTCACCCCTGAGGACGTGCTCAGCACCATCGACTACTTGATCAACCTCGAGCTCGATGTGGGCGGCGCCAGCCTCGATGACATCGACCACCTCGGCAATCGCCGGGTGCGCTCGGTGGGAGAGCTCCTGCAAAACCAGGTGCGGGTTGGTCTCAACCGGCTCGAGCGCATCATTAAAGAGCGCATGACGGTTGGCGAAACCGAGTCGCTTACCCCTGCCCAGCTGGTGAACCCCAAGCCCCTAGTGGCGGCGATCAAGGAGTTCTTTGGCTCCAGCCAGCTGAGTCAGTTCATGGACCAGACCAACCCGCTGGCGGAGCTAACCCACAAGCGCAGGATCAGCGCCCTGGGCCCAGGCGGTTTGACCCGCGAACGGGCGGGCTTTGCAGTGCGCGACATCCATCCCTCCCACTACGGGCGCATCTGCCCGATCGAGACACCGGAAGGACCGAATGCAGGCCTGATTGGCTCCCTGGCCACCCACGCTCGAGTCAATGAGTACGGCTTCATCGAGACGCCGTTCTGGAGGGTTGAAGAGGGCATTGTTCATAAGAGCGGTGATCCCATCTACCTATCTGCCGATCTCGAGGATGAGTGCCGCGTAGCTCCTGGCGACGTGCCCACCAATTCCGATGGCTACATCACCGCAGATCTGGTGCCTGTGCGCTACCGCCAGGACTTTGAGAAGGTGCCCCCCGAGCAGGTCGATTACGTCCAGCTCTCGCCGGTGCAGGTGATCTCGGTGGCTACCTCCTTGATCCCCTTCCTTGAGCATGACGACGCCAACCGGGCCCTAATGGGTTCGAACATGCAGCGCCAGGCTGTGCCTTTGCTGCGGCCAGAGCGCCCCTTGGTGGGCACCGGCCTGGAAACCCAGGTGGCCCGCGACTCCGGCATGGTGCCGATCACCCGGGTCAATGGCACGGTCACCTTTGTCGATGCCACAGCCATCGTGATTCGCGATGAGCAGGGCACCGACCATGTGCACCACCTACAGAAGTACCAGCGCTCCAACCAGGACACCTGCCTCAACCAGCGCCCGATTGTGCGCCAGGGCGATCCCGTGATTGCCGGTCAAGTGCTGGCCGACGGTTCTGCATGCGAGGGCGGCGAGATCGCCCTGGGGCAGAACGTGCTGATCGCCTACATGCCCTGGGAGGGCTACAACTATGAGGACGCGATCCTGCTAAGCGATCGTCTCGTGCATGACGATCTATACACCTCGGTTCACATCGAGAAGTACGAGATCGAAGCTCGTCAGACCAAGCTTGGGCCTGAGGAGATCACGCGGGAAATCCCTAATGTGGCCGAGGAGAGCCTGGGCCACCTCGACGAGATGGGAATTATCCGCATCGGTGCCTATGTCGAAAGCGGCGACATCTTGGTTGGCAAGGTGACCCCCAAAGGTGAATCCGACCAGCCCCCAGAAGAGAAGTTGCTGCGTGCAATCTTCGGCGAGAAGGCCCGCGACGTGCGCGACAACTCCCTGCGAGTGCCCAGCACTGAAAGGGGTCGGGTTGTTGACGTGCGCATCTACACCCGCGAGCAGGGCGACGAACTGCCGCCCGGCGCCAACATGGTGGTGCGGGTCTATGTGGCCCAGCGCCGCAAGATTCAGGTTGGCGACAAGATGGCCGGCCGCCACGGCAACAAAGGCATCATCAGCCGGATCCTGCCCCAGCAGGACATGCCCTACCTGCCCGATGGCACCCCCATCGACATCGTGCTCAACCCCTTGGGGGTACCGAGCCGCATGAATGTGGGCCAGGTGTTCGAGTGCCTGATGGGTTGGGCGTCTTCCCACCTCGACTGCCGGGTCAAGGTGGTGCCATTTGACGAGATGCACGGCGCTGAAAAGTCGAAGCAGACCGTGCAGGCCTACCTCGAGGAAGCCGCCAAATTGCCCGGCAAGGAATGGGTCTACAACCCCGATAACCCAGGCAAGATTCAGTTGATCGACGGCCGCAGCGGCGAGCCTTTTGACCAGCCTGTGACTGTTGGGTACGCCCACATCCTCAAGCTGGTTCACCTAGTGGACGACAAGATCCACGCCCGCTCAACCGGCCCCTACTCCCTGGTTACCCAGCAGCCCCTGGGCGGCAAGGCCCAGCAGGGCGGCCAGCGTCTCGGTGAGATGGAGGTCTGGGCTCTTGAGGCCTATGGCGCCGCTTACACCCTGCAGGAACTGCTCACCGTCAAGTCCGACGACATGCAGGGCCGCAACGAGGCGCTCAACGCCATCGTTAAAGGCAAGCCGATCCCCCGTCCTGGCACGCCGGAGTCCTTCAAGGTGCTGATGCGCGAGCTTCAGTCGCTGGGTCTAGACATCGCCGTCTACACCGACGCCGGCGAAGAAGTGGATCTGATGCAGGACGTCAACCCCCGCCGCAGCACCCCCAGTCGTCCCACCTACGAATCCCTCGGCGTCGCGGATTATGACGACGACTGATCGCTGATTGATCGCGGATCGCTCCTTCAGCGGGCGAAGCCGTGCCTCCCATTCCTTTCTCGATCTCCGCGAGCTGCAAGCCGATGTCCAACAGCAACCTCCGCACCGAAAACCACTTCGACTACGTCAAGATCACCTTGGCGTCGCCTGAGCGGATCATGCAGTGGGGGCAGCGCACGCTGCCCAACGGTCAAGTGGTGGGTGAGGTAACCAAGCCCGAAACCATCAACTACCGCACGCTGAAGCCCGAGATGGACGGGCTCTTCTGCGAGAAGATCTTTGGCCCGTCCAAGGACTGGGAGTGCCACTGCGGCAAGTACAAACGGGTGCGTCACCGCGGCATCGTCTGCGAGCGCTGTGGTGTGGAGGTGACGGAGAGCCGGGTGCGCCGCCACCGCATGGGTTTCATCAAGCTGGCTGCCCCCGTATCCCACGTTTGGTATCTCAAGGGCATTCCCAGCTACGTAGCGATCCTGCTCGACATGCCCCTGCGGGATGTGGAGCAGATTGTTTACTTCAACTGCTATGTGGTGCTTGATCCGGGCGACCACAAGGACCTCACCTATAAGCAACTTCTTACGGAAGATGAGTGGCTGGAGATCGAGGACCAGATCTACGCCGAGGATTCGGATATTGAGAATGAGCCCGTGGTCGGAATCGGCGCCGAGGCGTTGAAGCAACTGCTGGAAGATCTTGAACTCAACGAGACCGCCGAGCAGCTGCGTGGGGACATTGCCGCCAGCAAGGGCCAAAAGCGCGCCAAGCTGATCAAGCGTCTGCGCGTGATCGACAACTTCATCGCTACTGGTGCCCGTCCCGACTGGATGGTGCTCGATGTGATCCCGGTGATTCCGCCCGACCTGCGCCCGATGGTGCAGCTCGATGGCGGTCGCTTCGCCACCTCAGACCTCAACGACCTCTACCGCCGCGTCATCAACCGCAACAACCGGTTGGCCCGTTTGCAGGAGATCCTGGCTCCTGAAATCATCGTTCGCAACGAGAAGCGGATGCTGCAGGAGGCGGTAGACGCCCTAATCGACAACGGCCGCCGCGGCCGCACCGTGGTGGGCGCCAACAACCGAGCTCTGAAGTCACTGAGCGACATCATTGAGGGCAAGCAGGGCCGCTTCCGTCAAAACCTGCTTGGCAAGCGGGTCGACTACTCCGGTCGTTCCGTGATCGTGGTGGGTCCGAAGCTGAAGATGCACCAGTGCGGCCTACCTAAGGAGATGGCGATCGAGCTATTCCAGCCGTTCGTGATCCACCGCCTGATTCGCCAGAACATCGTCAACAACATCAAGGCCGCTAAGAAGTTGATTCAGCGCGCCGATGATGAAGTGATGCAGGTGCTTCAGGAGGTGATCGAAGGTCACCCGATCCTGCTGAACCGAGCTCCGACCCTGCACCGTCTTGGCATCCAGGCCTTTGAGCCGAAACTGGTTGATGGTCGCGCCATCCAGCTACACCCGCTGGTGTGTCCGGCCTTTAACGCTGACTTTGACGGTGACCAGATGGCCGTGCACGTGCCACTGGCGATCGAAGCTCAAACTGAGGCCCGCATGTTGATGCTGGCCAGCAACAACATCCTTTCGCCCGCTACTGGCGAGCCGATCATCACCCCGTCCCAGGACATGGTTCTTGGCGCTTACTACCTCACGGCCGAAAAGCCTGGAGCCATCAAGCCTGAATTTGGCGACCGGGCCAAGACCTTCGCCAACCTCGACGATGTGATCGATGCCTTTGAGGAGAAGCACCTTCACCTCCACGATTGGATCTGGGTGCGTTTCAACGGCGAGGTGGAGAACGACGACGAGGACAAGCATCCCCAAAAAGAAGAAACCCTCAGCGACGGCACTCGCATCGAGCAGTGGCTCTTCCGCCGCGATCGCTTTGATGAAGATGGCGCCCTAATCAGCCGTTACCTGCTCACCACCGTGGGCCGCGTCGTGATCAACCACACGATCATCGACGCCGTGGCTGCGACCTGACGGCCGTTCCGGATTCAAGGTTCCGGGTTTCCGTTTTCCTTCCTCTTACGTCTATTAACTGCGCGCAGCCATGACAGCCACACCCGCTAAGAAAACCACCAAGAAGAGCGCCAAGAAGGCCGCCGAGGCAGCCGCTCTGGAAATTGCTGCTGCTGCAGCACTGAAGGCGAGCAAGGCGCTTAGCAAGCAGGCGCCACCCTTCCGCAACCGCATCATCGACAAGAAGGCCCTGCGCAATCTGGTCGCTTGGGCCTACAAGCACCACGGCACGGCTGCTACGGCCTCCATGGCTGATGAGCTAAAGGATCTCGGCTTCCACTACGCCACCCAGGCCGCCGTTTCGATCTCCGTCGATGACCTGCGCATTCCTGGTGACAAAGCTGCGCTGCTGGCTGAAGCCGAGGAGCAGATCACTGAAACCGAAGAGCGCTACCGGCTCGGCGAGATCACCGAGGTTGAGCGTCACACCAAGGTGATCGACACATGGACCGAAACCAACGAACGTCTCGTGGCTGCGGTGCGCCGCAACTTCAACGAGAACGATCCACTCAATTCGGTTTGGATGATGGCCAACTCCGGCGCCCGGGGCAACATGTCCCAGGTGCGCCAGCTGGTGGGCATGCGCGGCTTGATGGCCAACCCCCAAGGGGAAATCATCGACTTGCCGATTCGCACCAACTTCCGCGAGGGTCTGACGGTCACCGAATACGTGATCTCCTCCTACGGCGCCCGCAAGGGTCTGGTGGACACCGCCCTGCGTACAGCCGACTCCGGCTACCTCACCCGTCGCTTGGTAGACGTAGCCCAGGACGTGATCGTGCGGGAAGACGACTGCGGTACAACCCGCAGCATTCCAATCGATGCCGATGAGAAAGGCAGGTTTGGTTCCAGGTTGATCGGCCGCCTTGCAGCCGAGCCCGTGGTTGCAGAGGACGGCGAAATCATTGTTGATCGCGACGGTGAGATCGACCCGATCCTGGCGCGCCGGATCGAGGCAGGAGGTGTGAAAACGGTGAAGGTGCGTTCGCCGCTCACCTGCGAGGCCTCCCGCTCGGTGTGTCGTAAGTGCTACGGCTGGGCCCTAGCCCACAACCAGCTGGTTGACCTCGGTGAAGCCGTCGGCATCGTTGCTGCCCAGTCGATCGGTGAACCCGGCACCCAGCTCACGATGCGGACCTTCCACACCGGTGGTGTGTCCACGGCCGAAACCGGCGTGGTCCGCTCCTTGGTGGATGGCACGGTTGAATTCGGGCCCAAGGCTCGGGTGCGCCCCTTCCGCACCCCCCACGGTGTGGAGGCCCAGCTAGCCGAAACCGACTTCACCCTCAGCGTTAAGCCCACGGGTAAGGGCAAGCTGCAGAAGCTCGACATCATCAACGGCTCGATCCTGTTTGTCGCCGATGGCGACACCGTGCCTGGAGACACGATCTTGGCCCAGATCGCCGCTGGCGTGACAGTTAAAAAGAGCGTTGAGAAGGCCACCAAGGACGTGATCTGCGATCTGGCCGGTCAGGTGCGCTACGAGGATGCGATCCAGCCCAAGGAGGTCACCGACCGCCAGGGCAACATCACCCTCAAGGCCCAGCGCCTGGGCCGGATGTGGGTGTTCAGCGGTGACGTTTACAACCTGCCCCCCAATGCCCTGCCCGTGGTGGGTGGCAACAAGGCCGTCACCACCGGCGAAGTGCTGGCCGAAAGCCGCCTGGTGAGCGAGTACGGCGGCGCCGTGCGCCTGCGCGATAGCGCCGGTGACTCCCGCGAGGTACAGATTGTCACCGCCAGCCTCACCCTCAAAGACTGCAAGTTGGTTGGTGAATCCACCCACTCTGGCGAGATCTGGCACCTCGAGGGCAAGGACAACATTCGCTACCGCCTCAATACCGCCCCGGGCAGCAAGATCGCCAACGGTGAGGTGATCGCTGAGCTCGCCGACGATCGCTTCCGCACCCAGACCGGTGGCACCGTCAAGTTTGCCCCTGGTTTGTCGATCAAGAAAGCCCGCAGCGCCAAGAATGGCTACGAGGTGAGCAAGGGCGGCACCCTGCTGTGGATTCCCCAGGAAACCCACGAGATCAACAAGGACATTTCCCTGTTGATGATTGAGGACGGCCAGTGGATTGAGGCCGGCACCGAGGTGGTGAAGGACATCTTCAGCCAGACCGCAGGCATCGTCACGGTGACCCAGAAGAACGACATTCTTCGGGAAATCATTGTGCGCTCAGGCACTCTCCACCTGGTCTCCGACAGCAAAACCATCAGCAAATTTGCTGACGGCAAGATGGTTACTCCTGGCGAGGAGATCGCCAAGGGTCTTAAGGCAGAGGCGATTCTGTTTGTGGAAGCAGTTGAAACCCCCGACGGTGGGGCCCTGCTGCTGCGTCCGGTTGAGGAGTACGCCATTCCAGATGCTGCCCACCTGCCCGAATTGGGCGCGGTTAAGCAGTCTGGCGGACCCTCTTTGAATCTCAAGGCCACCCAGCGCTTGGCCTTTAAGGACGGCGAGCTGATCAAGAGCGTCGATGGTGTGGAGCTGCTGCGCACCCAGCTGATCCTGGAAACCATCGACACCACTCCCCAGATGACGGTGGATGTGGAAGCGGTGTCTGATAAGCGGGCTAAGACGATCGAGCGCCTGCAGCTGACGATTTTGGAAACCCTGCTGGTGCGTCGCGACACCCTCTCTGATGCCAGCCACGGCTCCACCCACACCGATCTCCAGGTGGAAGACGGCATTGCGGTGAAGCGAGGCGATGTGGTGGCCACCACCCAGATCCTCTGCAAGGAGGATGGAGTAGTTCAGCTGCCTGATCTGGTCGATGGCGAGCCGATTCGCCGTTTGATCGTCGAGCGCGACGGCGACACCCGCAACATCGAGCTTGGTTCGGCTAAGTGTGAGGTTGGGGTTGAGCAGCGCATCGTCGATGGCGACCGGCTGGCGGAAGGGGTCGAAGCCCCCTGCTGCGGTCAGGTGGAAGCCATCAACGGCAGCACCCTCACGATTCGCCTCGGTCGCCCCTACATGGTTTCGCCCGACTCCGTGCTGCACGTGCGCGATGGGGAGTTGGTGCAGCGCGGTGACGCCCTGGCCCTGCTGGTGTTCGAACGTCAAAAGACAGGCGACATCGTGCAGGGTCTGCCCCGTATTGAGGAGCTGCTGGAGGCCCGCCGTCCGCGGGAATCCACAATTCTCTGCCGCAAGAGTGGCACCGTGCAGATCAAGCAGGGTGATGACGATGACTCCATAACCGTCTCGGTTATCGAGCACGACGATGCCATCACCGAGTACCCAATCCTGTTGGGTCGCAACGTGATGGTGAGTGATGGCCAGCAAGTGCATGCCGGTGAATCGCTCACCGACGGCCCGATCAATCCCCACGAGTTGCTTGAGTGCTTCTTCGAAGATCTGCGCAGCCGTAAGCCCACCATGGAGGCGGCCCAGGAAGCCATCTCCAAGCTGCAGTTCCGGATGGTCACGGAGGTGCAGAACGTCTACAAGAGCCAGGGAGTTGCGATTAGCGACAAGCACATCGAAGTGATCGTGCGCCAGATGACCAGCAAGGTGCGCATCGAGGATGCTGGGGATACCACCCTGCTGCCCGGTGAGCTAATCGAGTTGCGTCAAGTGGAGCAGGTCAATAGCGCCATGGCAATCACCGGTGGCGCACCCGCCGAGTTCACACCAGTGCTGCTGGGTATCACCAAGGCCTCGCTCAACACCGACAGTTTCATCTCGGCTGCCTCCTTCCAGGAGACCACCCGGGTGCTGACTGAAGCTGCCATCGAGGGCAAGAGCGACTGGCTGCGCGGTCTCAAGGAGAACGTGATCATCGGCCGCTTGATCCCTGCTGGTACTGGCTTCAGCGGCTTCGAAGAGGAGCTGCGGGCTGAGGCGGGCCCCCATCCCGACATTCTCGAGGAGGAGGCCATGGGCTATCGCCGCATGCAGAACCTGCGTCCCGACTACACCGTCGAGATGCCGGCTCCAGCGGCGTCGATGGCCGTGCTGGATGATCCCTCCGATGCGGATCTGGAGGCAACTCGCAGCCGCCATGGCATCGAAGCAAGCGTCAGCGGCACGGCAGCCTTTACCCGACCATCCGTTGAGGAGGGGCTGGAGGAGGAGCTGATCGCTGATCCCGCTGCCCTCGAGGGTCTGCAGGAAGAGGGGCTCCTCACCGATGAGTAATTCCGCCCGCACCAGCCTGAACACGCCGGTGCCCCAGCGCCGGTTGCCCCGCTTTGGCTTCCACGCCCACACCGAGCTGCTCAATGGCCGCATGGCCATGCTGGGTTTTATTGCCCTGCTGGTGGCGGAATGGAAGCTGGGCCACGGCTTGCTGATCTGGCCTTGAGCACATCGCCCGCTGCGCCGCTAGCCACTCCCCTGCTGGGGATGGGTTTGGCGGCCTTGGAGCAGTGGGCCGTTAGCCATGGTCAAGCCGCCTTCCGCGGCCGCCAGCTGCACGATTGGCTTTACGCCAAGGGAGCTCGCAGCCTCGACCAGGTGACTGTGCTTCCCAAGTTTTTCCGGGACCAGCTAACCACCCAGCCCCCCATTGATGCCGGCGACTGGATTGGTCGCTCGCGGGAGTTGCACCGCAGCGTCGCCCGCGATGGCACCACAAAACTATTGCTGGGTACCCACGACGGCCTCAGTATCGAGACCGTGGGCATCCCCGCCGAAGGCAGGCTCACGGTGTGTGTGAGCAGCCAGGTGGGCTGCCCGATGGCCTGTCGCTTTTGCGCTACCGGTAAAGGGGGGCTGCAGCGCTCCCTGGCGGTGCACGAGATCGTCGATCAGGTGCTGAGCGTGCGTGAGGTGATGGACCAGCGCCCCAGCCACGTGGTGTTTATGGGCATGGGTGAGCCCCTGCTCAACAGCGAGGCGGTGCTGGCAGCGATCGATTGCCTCTGCACTGATCTGGGTATGGCCCAGCGCCAGATCACGGTGAGCACTGTGGGGGTGCCCAAAAGCCTGCCAACCTTGGCGGAGCAGGCCCTAGAGCGGCTGGGCAGGGCCCAGTTCACCTTGGCGGTGAGCCTGCATGCCCCGGACCAGCGCCTGCGGGAGGAGCTGATCCCCACGGCCCATGCCTATCCCCTAGAAGCGTTGCTGGCCGATTGCCGCCACTACGTTGAGCTCACCGGCCGGCGGGTCAGCTTTGAATACATCCTGCTGGGCGGGCTAAACGACCAGCCCCGCCATGCCGAGGCCCTTGCGCGGCTCCTGCGCGGCTTCCAGAGCCATGTGAATCTGATCCCCTACAACCCGATCGCCGAGGAGGAATTCCAGCGTCCAGCGCCTGGCGCGGTGGAGGCGTTTCGACAGGCCCTGATCGATCGCCACGTGGCTGTGAGTGTGCGGGCCAGCCGCGGCCTCGATGCCGATGCCGCCTGCGGCCAACTGCGTCGCCGGCTCGAGGGCAGCCTGGAGCCGGCTTAAGCCAGAGCTCGATCAGGTGGCGTCGCGGTTGGGATCGAAGGCGCCGCGTGCTTCCTGTTCCCCCCAGGGGGTGAGCTGCAGCATCAGTAGAAAAGCCGGTATGGCGGCAGCGGCCGTAGCCAGGAAAAACATGGGCCAGCCCACGTTGCCCGCCACCACGCCGGCCGGGGCTGACAGCAGCGAGCGGCTGAGGGCATAGATGCCAGAAAGCAGGGCGTACTGGGTGGCCGAAAAGCGTGGGTTGCAGAGGCTCATCAGCAGCGCCACAAACACCGCGCCCACCATGCCTCCGCTCAGGTTCTCCAGGCTCACGGCGGCGATCAGCCCGCCGAAGCCCCAATTGAATTGGGCTAGGGCCCAGTAGGTGAGGTTGCCGCAGACGCCGGCGATGGCGAACAGCCACAGGGAGCGGTTCATGCCGATCCGGGCAAACAGCACGCCGCCAATCACGGTGCCGGCCATGGTGGCGGCAATCGCCCAGCCCCCCTGCACCAAGCCGATCTGGGCATCGCTGAACCCCTGCAATTTCAGGAAGGGGATGGCCATGGCGTTCAGCAGGCCATCGGGCCAGCGGTAGAGCAGCACCAGCAGCAGCAACTGCCAGGCCCGGTTTGGTCCCGCCCGGAACAAGAACTCCCGCGTTGGACCAAGCACCGCCTGCCGCAGGCTCGTGACCGGGTGTTGCACCGGTTGCAGGGCCGGGGCCCAGATCGTGATCGGCACTACGGCCGCCAGCAGAGCTGCGGCGGCAAGGAAGGCGGCCGGCCAGCCAAAGCGATCAGCCAGCAGGAATCCACCGGCACCCACCGCGAGCATGGCTGCCCGGTAGCCGAGGGTGGCTCCGGCAGCACCTGGCCCCCGCTCCACTTCGGGCAGGAGGTCGGTGCGGTATGCATCGACAGCGATGTCCTGGGTGGCACTGCAGACGGCCAGCACCAGGGCCGCGATGCCGATGGCGGTGAGGCTGGCTGGATTAGTGCTGGGTTGCAGCAGCGCCATCGCCGCAATCACGGGCACCAGAATTAGCTGCATCAGCAGCAGCCAGCCGCGGCGCCGATCGGGCCAGGCGATCGGCCAGCGATCTAAAAGCGGCGCCCAGAAAAGTTTGAGGGTGTAGGGCAGCTCAGCCAGTGGGATCAGGCCGATCAGGGCAAGAGGAACGCCGCTAGCGGTGAGCCAGCCCTGCAGCAACTTGCTGCCAACCATCAGCGGGGTGCCGCTGGCTACTCCCTCGGCGGTCACAGCTGTTAGACGCCGCCAGCTGCCGGAATTCTTATCTGCCATCACGTGGGCTTTAATCGGCGAACCCTAGGGGCGATGATGGAGGCCAGCACTCGAAAACGCCCCGGCCGTGCAATTTTTTCGCTCCACCCTGCTGCCGGCCGCGATTGTGGTGTTGTTTGGTCTGGCCCTGTTTGCCGTGAGCGCCCGCATCTGGTTGCCAGGTGACATGGCAGCCCCCGCCCCGATTGGCTGAGTCAACGTTGTGAGCGTTTCTCCCCAGTCCGATCAGCCATCCGGTGGGGCGAGTCCCTTCGGTGACGGTCCCTTCGGTGCCAGCCCACAAGAGCTGTACCTCGACCCCGAGATGCTGGCTCAGGAGCTGGCAGAGGAGCTGCGCGGTGATCCGCTCGACGATCTTGATAGCAGTGATCCATCGGCCAGTGATGTGGCGGCCGAGTGCGATCTGGGCTTGGTGTTGTTGCGGGGCGAGGCAGGGGGAAGCAGCCATGAGCAGTGCATGCAGGGGTTGCGCATTTTTTGTGAACACCGCGATCCCCGGGCCCTGCCCCTGCTGCTGCCGCTGCTGACGGTGAGCTGTCCAATCCTGCGGATGAGTGCGGTCTACGCCTTGGGCCGCAACCCCAGTCCCCAGGCGGTTGAGCCCCTGCTGGGCCTGCTGGTCTCAGATGACAACGGCTACGTGCGCAAGGCCGTGGCCTGGAGCTTGGGCAACTACCCCGACGCTCCCATCCTTAATCCCCTAATTCGCTCCCTGCAGGTGGATATCTCCGCGGTGCGCCTCTGGGCTGCCAGCTCCCTGGCTGAGGCGGGCTGCACCGGGCCGGCAAAGGCCGATCCGGCTGCGGCCCAGCTGTTGCTCAGCCTGCGCATCGACAGTGAGCCGGCGGTGCGCAGCAATAGCGCTTGGGCTCTCGGTCGCCTCTACGGCGAGCTGGTGGAGCCCCGGCAGCAGCTGGTGGTTGAGTCGCTGTTGAACGCCATGCTCAACGATTTCGAATCCGGGGTGCGCGATGAGGCCCGGCTGGCCCTTGAGCAGCTCGAACAGCCGGATGTGTTGGAGCGTCTGCAGACGCTGGTGGAGGAGGGGCTGCTCAGCTGACCAGGCGCAGGATTTCCTGGTTAACATCCGCAAAGCTCTCAGGCAATGGGATGGATCAGCTCACCATCCGCTATCGAATCCACCCCGATGGGCGCGTCGAGGAGCTGGTGGAAGGTCTGAATGGCATGGCGTGCGAACAGCTCACTGAGCGCATTGAGGCCAGGCTTGGAGTTGTGCAGCAGCGCCGGTCAACGGCTGAGGCCTTTCTCTGCCAGCAGCAGGCCCAGCAAAGCCAGGTCCAGTCCCTCTCCTGAATCAATTATTTCTCCTTAAATCGATGTCGCACTTCAGCACCATCAAGACCGAGCTCCGTGATTGCCAGTCCTTGCTCGAGGCGCTTGAGGATCTGGGCCACGCCCCAAGGCAGGGAAGCTTGATGGTGCGCGGTTATCGCGGCCAAACCGTGGAGGCCCAGCTGGCTGTGGCTCAGGCCAATGGCGCTGATATCGGTTTTTGCCTCAATCCTGAGACCGGTAGCTATGAGCTGGTGACCGATCTCGACCTCTGGAATCAGGCCGTGCCGGTGGAGCGCTTCCTGGCCCAGCTCAATCAGCGATATGCCCTGCGCAGCATCCTGGCCGCCACTGCTGAGGAGGGTTTCCAGGTGAGCGAGCAAGCCCAGCAGCAAGACGGCAGCATTGAATTGGTGGTTACCCGTTGGGCCTAGATCCGGCAGCTCACCCCGGCATGGTTGATCCCTCCCTGGCGTTCACCGCCACGGCCCTTTCCCCCGATTCACGGCGTAGTGGTCACGAACCACTGCTGGGCGGAGCTTTGGGTCAGAAGGCTGTCTGGGTTGACGAGGCTGTCTGCATTGGCTGTCGCTACTGCTCCCACGTGGCCGTCAACACCTTTGCGGTTGAACCCCACTGGGGCCGCTCCCGGGCGATTCGCCAAGACGGCGACTCCACCGAGCTGATACAGGAGGCGATCGATACCTGTCCCGTTGATTGCATCCATTGGGTTGCTTATGAGCAGTTGCCCGAGTTGCAGCAGCAGCTAGACGGCCAGGAAATTCTTCCCCTTGGTGTGCCTTCGCCGGTGCGGCTCAAGCGCACGTTGCCGCGCCCAGGGGCTGCTTAGCCGGCAGCCCCACGGCCCTGGGATAGGTGCGCGGGCAGGGGGCCAGCGGTTTAACCACCAGGGCGTGGCGGCTACCCCGGCCACTAGGTAATTCCCTGGCCAGGCACTGATCGATGCCAGCCTTTAGGGGGATAAGGGCGGCGTTGAGGTCCCGTTGGTCATCGGCTGACCACTGGCCGCGATAAAGCAGGGCTCGCCCCTGGGGTTGCAGCAGCGGCACCAGGTATTCGGCCACCACCGGCGCGCTGGCCACGGCCCGGGCCAGGGCCCAGTCGAACTTGCCCCGACAAGCCTGCTGCTGGCCGGTGCGCTCGATCCGTTCGCAGCGCAGCTGCACCCTCTCCCCAAGCCCTAGCGCTGCGGCCATGGCCTGCACCGCCTCCACCTTGCGCCCCACCGAATCCACCAGGGTCAACTGGGCCTGGGGAAAGGCGATCGCTAGCGCCAGGCCGGGGAAGCCACCGCCGGTGCCCACATCGATCAGCCGCAGCGGTGCCTGGGCTGCCCCCGATTGCAGTAGGGGCACCAGGGGCCAGAGGCTGTCAAACACCTGGGCTATCCAGAAGTCGTCGTCCTCCACCAATCGGGTCAAGTTGAGCTTGCTGTTCCATTGGCGCAGCTGCTCCTGCAGGTCGCCCAGCGACTTTTCTTGGGCTGGGCTGGGCTGCCAGCCGAGCTCCTGCCAGAGGGCATTGCCGGTGAGGGTGCGAGCCATCCAGCTTGGCGACGGGTTTCTGATCTCTAGGATCCCCCAGACCGGATCGTTTTCCCGGTGCCCTGCCCTTGGCCTGCTCCCCACCCAGTTATTACTCGTTGCTCCAGGTGCAGCAGAGCGCCTCGCCCCAGGAGCTACGCCAAGCGTTCCGGGGGCTGAGCAAGCGCTACCACCCCGACACCACCGTGCTGCCGGCTGGGGAGGCTGCATTGGCTTTCCAGCAGCTTCAGCAGGCCTATGGGGTGCTGAGCGACCCGGCCCTGCGCCAGCGCTACGACGACCAGCTGCGCCCGCCTTCGCTGCCCAGCAGCCCCGTTGCACCGCCACAGACCATCATTTCTCGGCCTGCTTCGGTGCGGCGTGATCTTTCTGGTGGCGAGTGGCTGGCACTGCTGCTGCTGGGTTTTGCCCTGGTGTTGAGCTTGGTTCTGGGTGTGGGAGTGGCCTGGATGCGCGGCGCCCAATTGGTGCAATGGCCGAGCTGGTGGCCTGAGGGCGCCCCCACCAACGTGACAGGGTTGGTTTCATGACCGATATGCCCAGTTCCCAGACACCGCTGTACCACCACCCCCTGCCTGCTCTGGAGCACTGGCTGGATCAGTTGGGTGCCAAGCGGCAGCGCGCCAATCCCTGCCTCTGGGACCTGCACCGCCCCGAATGGAGCGCCCAGATTGAGCTGGAGGTGGACGAGCTCAAAGTGAGCTGGCATAGCGACGGCCAGGTGTGTGTGCGTCACTTTCCCTATGGCTTGTCGCGGGCCGATGCCGAAGCGGTGATCCTGGCGGGGCCTTAACGGCAGATGCGGCTCTGGCGCTCCTCTGCGCTGGAGAGCGGCCCGCAGTTGACCCAGCGCACCAGGGAGGTTTCAACGTCGGTGAACAGCACCAGCACGCCGCCGCAGAGCAGGACCAGGGCGCCACTTACCAACCAGTGCTGCTTGCTCATCGGCTGGGGTTGGGGCCTGCGCCCATGGCTGCCGTCAGGGTACGGCTTAGTTCTTGCGCCTGCCATTGGGCAGCCAGACCCGAGGCTGTGAGCGGTTCTAAAGGTGGCAGCTGGGCTAGCACGGGCGCTTGGGCCAAGGCGGCCAGGGTGGCGGGATTGTCGGGATGGAGCGGGCCATTCAGCACCAGTCCCAGCAGGGGAATCGAGCGCTGGCGCAGGGCCTGCACCGACAGCAGGGTGTGGTTGAGGGTGCCCAGGCCGCTGCGGGCCACCAGCAGCACCGGCAGCCCCCAGGCGGCTAGCTGATCGATTTGCAGCCAGTCGCGGCGCAGGGGCACCAGCAGCCCACCGGCGGTCTCAACTACCAATGGCCCGGCCACTGCCGGCAGGGCCAGCCGGGCCGGGTCGATCGTGATGCCCTCTAGTTCGGCGGCCCAGTGGGGTGAAACCGGTGTCTGCAGCCGGTAGGCCTCCGGTAGCAACCGCTCCGCTGGTAGCTGCAGCAGGGCCTGCAGGCGGCCCGAGTCGCCGCCGCCCTCCAGTCCGCTTTGCACCGGTTTCCAGTAGGTGGCCCCGAGCCCCTGCACCACAAGGGCGCTCACCACGGTTTTGCCCACGTCGGTGTCGGTGCCGCAGATCACCAGGGCGTTGCTGCAACTGCTCATGGGCCGGGTCGCTGACCAAGCAGCACTAATACTTCCCAGCTGACGCAGCCATCTGCTGGCCAGCAGTGCAGCAGCCGGCGCAACTGGGCTGCACTGAGGCGGCTGGCCCGGCTGGCGCTGGCCCCGAGGCCCTGTAGCTGCTGCAGAAAGCCGAGGCCGCTGCCGTAGGCGCGGCTGAAGCGCAGCCGGCGGCTGTAGTGAGCCATCAGGCCGCCCCGGCTGGCAGCGGCCTGCAGGGCTTCGGCGGCGGGCAGGCTCAGGGCTGTGCAGGGCACCCCCGCGGCCGCGGCGGCCTGGTGCCACTGGGGAAAACTGGCGCTTGTCGGCACTGCCAGGCCGAGCCAGCCCCCTGGCCGCAACTGCTCGCACCAGTGCTGCACTTGGGCTGGGGGATTCTCCAGCCACTGCAAGGCGAAGCTGGAGGTGAGCAGGGAGGCCTGGCCCAGTTGCTCCGGCAGCCCCCGGTTGAGGTCCCAGCCGAGCTGGCCGCCGGCAGTGGTCAGGGGGTTATGGGCCAGTAGTTCGGGGCAGATATCAAGCTGCAGGAGGGCTTCCTGGCATCCCTGAGCCCGCAGCGCCTGCCCCATCAGCCCGCTGCCGGCGCCCAGATCGGCCCTTGGGCCGGCGGCAAGGTGGAGGGGCGCGCATAGGTGGGCCAGGCGCCAGGCCACCCCCTGCTGCAGGCGGGCATGGCGGGCGTAGCCGGCGGCATGGCGGCCGAAGCGGCTGCTCACGCGCGCGCTGAACACTGCGTCATCTAACAGCGTGTCACTTAAAACCGTGTCACGCACTGGATTTGCGTTCATGGCAGGCCCTCGATCCAGCCACACACGGTGGGCACGAGGGCCGGGCTGAGCAGGCAATGCCCCACCCCCGCCAGCACCAGGGTGTCGGCGGCAGGTAGGAGGCTGCGCAGCTGTTGGCGAGCTTGCGGACTCACGATCTGATCCTCGCCGCCCTCCACTATCAACACCCGCGCCTGGAGCGGGAAGCCAGTCGGTAGCCCCGCCGTGGCCGCCAACAGGTTTAGATCTCCCGCCAGCCGCTGGCGGCCAGATGCATCAAGGGGGGCGGCGGCGATGCCGGGTGGCAGCAGGCTGGCGGGCTGGGGGGCTGCGGCGCGCTCCATGAAGGTTTGCAGCATGGCGCTGGCTTTTGGGCCGGCCAGCTGGCTTGCCATGGCCGCCACGGCGCTGCGCAGCCGGCGGCCGCCGGGGCCCTCGGGCAGGAATGCTCCGAAGCTGGCTAGCAGCACCACCGCATCGGCCTGGGCCAGCACGGCAGCGGGCAGCAGATGGGGGCCCAGCGAGTGGGCGATCACCAGCTTCAGCCCCTGGTTGCTCTGCCAGGCCACCGGCCTGGGCGCTTGCCCGCCGTAGCCCCGTTCGCCGCACTGCCACGCCCAACCGCGGGCGCTCCAGGCGCTGTGGAATGGTTCCCAGCCCTGGGCATCGCCGGCCCATCCGTGCATGGCGATCAGCTGCATGCAGGACTCCCCAGCGCTGTGAGCAATCGCTTCAATGTGCCCGCCGGTAGGTCGTGGCGCAGCACCAGCCGCAGCCGCGCCGTGCCTTCGGGCACGGTGGGGGGGCGGATGGCCACGCTCAATAGGCCGGCTGCTTCCAATCTTTGTTGCAGCTCGAGAGCCCGGAGATCGTTGCCCACCAGCAGCGGCAGGATCGGCCCGGTGCCTGGCGGCCGCGGCCAGCCGGCCGCTTCCAGGCCGGTGCGCCAACGGGCGGCTCGCTGCAGCAGGGCCTCGCCGCGGGGTTCGGCCTGAATCAGGGCCAGGGCAGCCAGGGCGCCGGCGGCCAAAGGTGGGGCAAGGGCTGTGGTGTAGCGGAAGGCGCCGCTGGATTGCAGCAGCCAGTCCCCCACCAGGGCATCGCCGGCCAGAAAGGCCCCGCCGCCACCAAAAGCCTTGCCGAAGGTGCCGCTGATCAGGGCGATTTCGGGCTGGTTGTGGCCCAACCCCCGTCCGCCGGGGCCGAGCACCCCCAGGGCATGGGCCTCATCGAGCAGCAGGGCGGCGCCGTGTTCGGCGCAGAGGGCCGTCAGGGCCGCCACATCCACACTGGTGCCCTGCATCGAGAACAGGCTCTCGCTCAGCACCAGCAGCCGCTGCTCGGGAGCGCTCTGGCGGGCTGCTTGCAGCTGGGAGTCGAGCTGGGCCAGGTCGTTGTGGGCGAAGCGCTGCAACCGGGCACCGCTGGCGCGCACCCCGGTGAGCAGGGAGTGGTGGATCAGCCGGTCGGCCAGCACCAGGCTGTGGCGATCGGCCAGGGCCCCTACCGCCGCCAGGTTTGCCTGAAAGCCGCTGGGGAATAGCAGCACCTGCTCGCGCCCCAGCCAGGCAGCCAGCGCTGCCTCTAGCTCGCCATGCACCGGCCGACTGCCGCTCACCAGCCGCGATGCTCCGGCCCCCAGTCCCTGGCTGGCCGCGGCGGCCTGGGCGGCTGACACCACCTCGGGGTGACGGCTCAGGCCCAGGTAGTCGTTGCTGGCTAGATCCAGCAGGGGGGGCCTCCTGCCATGGGAAGTTGCCAGATCAAGGGTGGCGGCGGTTTCAGCTGGGGCAAAGCTGCGCAGGCCGCGGCGGCGCTGGGCGGGGATGGCTGCGAGCTGACGCTGCAATTCATCCCGCCAGCTGGCGGCTCTTTCCCCTGAGGGGGGCGAGGTGGTGCCGGGTTGTGTCAACGACCGGACAGGGCTGCGCAAACGCTAAATCCGAGCTTGTGCCCCGGCCTGTTGCTACTAGAGCTGGCCTGAGGCGGATCAGGCATCTCCCTCATAGGATGGGTAAATGATCCAGCTCAAAAAGCAGCGTGCCTGAAATGGCGCCCAATGGGCTGGATCCTGCAGCAATTTTCCCCTTCCCGCTCGACGACTTCCAGCTCGAGGCGATCGACGCGCTCAACCAGGGCCACTCGGTAGTGGTGAGCGCCCCCACGGGCTCCGGTAAGACGTTGGTGGGTGAGTACGCCATCTACCGCGCTCTGGCCCATGGCCAGAAAGTTTTTTACACCACGCCGCTGAAGGCGCTCTCCAATCAGAAACTGCGCGATTTCCGCGAGCAGTTTGGTGCCGACAAGGTGGGGCTGCTCACCGGTGACATGAGCCTCAACAGAGAGGCCCAGGTGGTGGTGATGACCACCGAGATTTTCCGCAACATGCTCTACGCGGAAGCCGATGCGGGAGATGACCCGCTGGAGGGCGTGGAGGCGGTGGTGCTCGATGAGTGCCACTACATGAACGATTCCCAGCGCGGCACCGTCTGGGAGGAGTCGATCATTCACTGCCCGCCGCCGATTCAATTGGTGGCGCTTTCGGCAACGGTGGCCAATGCGGGCCAGCTCACCGACTGGATCGAGAGAGTGCATGGGCCCACCCAGCTGGTGCTCAGTGACCACCGGCCGGTGCCGCTGGCCTTCAGCTTCTGCAGTGCCAAGGGACTGCACCCCCTGCTCAACGACGAGGGCACAGGGCTCCATCCCAACTGCAAGGTGTGGCGCGCCCCCAAGGGCAGCCAGCGCAAGGGCCCGAAAACTCCGAAACCGCCCCAGCCCGAGGCTCCGCCCCTGGGTTTTGTGGTGGCCCAGATGGCGGAGCGCGACATGCTGCCGGCCATCTACTTCATCTTCAGCCGCCGGGGCTGCGATAAGGGCGTCAAGGAGCTGGGCAAGGCCGCCCTAGTGACGCCCGCTGAACAGGCGCGCATCAAGGCCCGCCTGGATCTGTTTGTGGCAACGACCCCCGAGGCGGTGCGGGAAGGCGGCCACGCCGAGGCCCTGCTGCGGGGCATTGCCGCCCACCATGCCGGTGTGCTGCCGGCCTGGAAGGAGCTGATCGAGGAGCTTTTCCAGCAAGGGCTGATCAAGGTGGTGTTTGCCACCGAAACCCTGGCGGCCGGCATCAACATGCCTGCTCGCACCACGGTGATCTCGGCGCTGAGCAAGCGCACCGAGCGAGGCCACCGCCCTTTGATGGGCAGTGAGTTTTTGCAGATGGCGGGCCGGGCCGGCCGGCGCGGCCTCGATACCCAGGGCTACGTGGTGACGGTGCAAAGCCGCTTTGAAGGCGTGCGCGAGGCGGGCCAGCTCGCTACGGCGCCGGCTGATCCGCTGGTGAGCCAGTTCATGCCCAGCTACGGCATGGTGCTCAACCTGTTGCAGCGCTACGACCTGGCTAAGGCCAAGGAGCTGGTTGAGCGCAGTTTTGGCCGCTACCTTGCCACCCTCGATCTAGTCGAGGACGAGGCCCGTATCGCCCAGTTGATGCAGCAGCTCGAAGGCCTGGAAGATGGCTCCGGTGAGGTGCCCTGGGACGACTTCGAGGACTACGAAAAGCAGCGAGCTCACCTGCGCGAAGAGAGGCGCATTCTGCGGATCTTGCAGCAGCAGGCCGAGGAAACCGTCGCCCACGAGCTCACCTTGGCGTTGCAATTCGCCAGCGAGGGCACTTTGGTGAGCCTCAAGGCACCCCAGCTGCGCGGCCGGGTGACGCCGGCGGTGATTGTGGAGAAGGTGAAGGGGCCGGGGCAGTTTCCCCTGCTCAAGTGCCTCACCGACGAGAACCTTTGGCTGTTATTGCCCTGCCACGGGGTGGTGAGCCTGCATGCCGAGCTCAGTTGCCTGCAGGTGAGCCAGGTGGATCCCCCCGAGTTGCGCCAGCTTGGTGAGTTGCGCCACGGCGATCAGGCCAGTGGCGGCTTGGCCCTTGCCGTTGCCCACATGGCCAGTCGCCACGACATGGCCACCCCCCAGTACGACCTGGCGGGTGAGGTGCAGGACCAGGCCCAGCAGGTGCATCAGCTGGAGGAAGGCCTGGAGCTGCATCCAGCCCACCGCTGGGGCGACCGCCGCCAGCTCAAGAAGCACCGCCGCCGCATGGAGGAGTTGCAGCTGGAGATCGAGGAGCGCCAGCAGCTGCTGCACTTCCGCTCTAATCGCCACTGGGATACGTTCCTGGCGTTGATTGAGGTGTTGCGCTTTTTCGGTGCTCTGGCGGGAGCTGATGGCCTGGAGCCCACCGAGGTGGGCCGCACGGTGGCCGCCCTGCGCGGCGACAACGAGCTGTGGCTGGGACTGTCGCTGATGAGCGGCCACCTCGATGAGCTCGATCCGCCCCAGCTGGCGGCGGTGTTTGAAGCTATCTCCACCGAAGTCAACCGGCCCGATCTGTGGTGCGGCTACCCGCCGCCACCGGCCGCCGAGGAGGCCCTGCATGATCTGCGCGGCCTGCGCCGCGAGCTGGAGCGTCAGCAGGAGCAGGCCAAGGTCAACTTCCCGCTTTGGTGGGAGCCTGAGTTGATGGGCCTGGTGCACGCCTGGGCTAAAGGTGCCAGCTGGAGCGACATGATTGCCAACACCTCCCTCGACGAGGGTGATGTGGTGCGGATCCTGCGCCGCACCGTGGATTTGCTGGCCCAGGTGCCCTACTGCGAGGCGATCAGCGAGCAGCTGCGCAGCAAGGCCCGCGCTGCCCTCAAATCGATCAATCGCTTCCCGGTTTGCGAGATCGAGGATTTGTTGCCCAAGGAGCCGGCGGCGATTGCCAGGCCGGTTGAACCCGCATGAGGTTGGAGCAGCGGCGCCTCTGCCGTGTGCCGCTTGAACCTGCCCCGCTGGCGGACCAGCTGGAGCTGTTCCTGGCCAAACCCTTGCGGCCATTGCGCGGCCTGCTCGACCCCAATCGCCTCCAGTCCGATGGTGGTGATTTGTACGACTACAGATCAAGACCCTATGGAGTGGCGGGCTGGACCCTCCAACCCCGGGTTTCGCTGCGGGCTCGGCTGATTGCAGGGGAGCTGTTGATCGAGCAGGTCGCCTGCAGGGTGGATGGTTTGGGCGAGTGGCAGGAGCGGCTGCGCTTTGGTTTGGAGGCCCGGCTGCGCCCGGCTGCAATTGCACCAACAGCCCTAGAGGCCGAGGCTTTGGTGTGGGCCGAGCTGCCTGGGGTGGCCGTCGTGGCAGCCGCACCCGTGCTCAACCTGGCCCTGCAGCAACTGCTCGATCGGCTGGAGCGGCGCTGCCAGCAGGGGCTGCGCCGGCGGGCTGAAGCCTGGCTGGGTAGGGCCTCGTAGTCTGCAGCCCTTCAAGCATCGACATCGGTTGGCCGCAAGCACCTTGGTCATGCACGTGGGCATCCACAAGACCGCTTCGACTTACATCCAGCACCGTCTCAAGCGCAATCAGCGGTTCTTGCGCCAGCAAGGCCTGCTTTATCCAGGCCGGCGGCGTGACCATATGCGTCTGGTCAAGGCTCTCAGCCAGGGCAACCTGCAGCCCTGGGGCAAATTGCTGGATCGTGCAGCTCGCAAGGGCCGCACGCCGCTGGTGTCGGCCGAGCTCCTTTCGCTGCTGCTGGCTAGCCCAAGTGCTGATGGGGACTGCTCCGTACTGGCGCAGTTGCTGGGTTTTCTCAAGGAGCGGGGGGTGGAACTCCATCTGGTGGCCTTTGTGCGGGATCAGCCGGCTTACCTCAACTCGCGCTACACCCAGCTGCTGAAGCGCTTTTACTTTGCTCTGCCTTTTGAGCGTTACCTGAGCCAGACCATGCGCGCTGGCGGTGAGAGCGAGTGCGATTACGAGCGGCTGTTCGGCGAAGCCTTGGAGCGCAGTGAGGTGCGCTGTTCGCTACTGCCTTTTCGTAGTGGCGAAGGCGATCCCTGTGAGCGCCTGCTGCAGGCCATCGGGGTAGCTAGCTGCGCCGATTTGAATCCCTTGGATCAGCGCGCCAACGCCCAACCTGGCTGGCAGGCCGTGTGGATCGCCCAGCGGATTGCCCGGCGGCTGCGGCGCCACCATTTGCAGGCCTGGCGTGCTGGAGCCTGCAAATCGAGGATTCGCGCAGGACTCGAGCGAATGGCCGAGAGCCAGGGCTGGCCTGCTGAACCGTTTCAGGGGCTGAGCGAGCCTTTGCTCGATCGGCTGGAACATCGCTATGGAGCAAGTAACGATCGTTTTGCCAGCCGGGTGTGGGGCTGTTCCTGGCGGGAGCTTTTCCCCCGCCCCATCCCCTCCCCTAGCCCGGAGGCACCTCGCAGCGATGAGGAGCGGCGCCAGCTGGTTGCCCTTGCCGATCAGCTGTTGGCCGATGGGCTGGCATCTTTAAAGCGGCCCGATCAGGCTGAGCGGATCAGTTCAAAGGGAATGCGCTGGAAGACGATGCCGCCGTGGCGCTGGTTGTCCCGAGCTTTGCGGTAGCTGGCTCCGGATTCCACCAGCAGGCCCACATCGCCGTTGGCGAAGCGGGCCAAGTCGCTGTAGCCAGTGAAGCTGCCGGCCCCCTGGCCGTAGCCGTACCCCCGGCTCCAGCTCTGGCCATTGTTAGTGCTGAGGCGGATGCGACCGTTGGTGCGGTGCCGTAGATCCACCGGATTGGCAAACAGCAAGGTGGCTTGCTGGCCGTGACCGAAGCCATAGGTGAGCAGGCTTGCCTGACAGCCGTTGAACGGTTCGATCAACTGGGGATCGGGCCCGCTGCTGGCCATGGTGAGACCGCCATCGCGGCTGACGCTCACCACCCGCCGGCCGCCGTTACTGCGGCTGTTCAGCATCAGGCTGCCGTCGCCGAGTTCGCTCACCGTGCATTCACTGGAGGGGCTGTAACTCGCCACTGCCCCCACTCGCCAGCTAACGCCGCCATCGTCTGAGAGCAGCAGGTGGGAGGCACTGCCGCGGCCTTTGATGCTGTGCCGTGCAGGCACAACGATGCGCCCACTCGCGGGCTCCAACTGCTTGACGATGCCGTGGCCGGGACCGATTCCATACCAGGGCTTCCAGCCCGGCAGTCTTACCTGGCTAGTGATGTCGCGGGAGGGGGCCCAGCTGCTGCCGTCGTCGTCGGAGAAGGTGACGCGTACGTCCCTCGAGCCCCGATCAGACTCACTCGCTACGGAGGCATTCCAGAGCCATAGCAGCAGGATGCGGCCGCTGGGAAGCACTACAGGCAGGGGGATTTTGCAGGGGTTGGGCCCGTCGTTGGCCAGCACCTGCAGCGGCTCCCAGCTGAGGCCGCCATTGAGGGAGCGCCGCAGCAGCACATCAATGTTGCCCTCGTCCTTGCAGTTGTCGACGCGCCCGCCACAGAAGGCCAGCACGCTGCCTTTGGCACTGATCGCCAGGCCAGGGGTGCGGTAGCAGCTGTATCCCCCCTCCCCGGAGATGAAGGGATTACTGATCAGGCGATCTTGAGGCCCCCGCTGGGCAGGGCCGCTTTGACGCACACGAGCAACCCCAGCGCCGGCAAGCACTGCGGCAACTCCTGCGCTGGATAGGCCCAGCAGAATTTGGCGACGACTCAGCTGGCTCATTAAGGGGGTATTCGTAGAGCCAAGTTAAGATGGTTATGTCGGAGTAAATCTTGACTGCGCCCATGCACACAAGTTCGCTCATGCAGCAGCCCGAGGTTGTGCTGGAGATGCGAGGGGCCTCTAAGCGGGTAGTAGAGGGGGTCAACCACTCCTACAGGGCCTTTTACGACCTTTCTCTTGAGGTTTTTGCTGGCGAGCGAATAGGCATTTTTGCAGCTAATGGTTTTGAGGCCAAAGCCTTGGTGGCTTGCCTGAGCGGGGTTGAGCCCCTAGATGCAGGCACCGTTGAGCACAACGCGTCGGTGTCATGGCCTTTAGGAACAAACGACGCCTTCTTGGGCAAGTTGTCTGGTTATGTGAATGCACGCTTTGCCGCGGATGTTTACAGCCTGCCTGGGCAAATAGATGAGGATATTCGGCTAATTCGGGAGTTGGCCGGGGTGGATGAAAGTATGTTTCACGAGCCCTTGGCTGGTTGGCCTAGCGCGTTGCGGGATTCGCTCAAGTTGGCAGTGCCACTCGCTTTTGAATTTGATGTGGTCATGGTGGGGCGGATTTCGGGCTGGAATCATCGTGCAATTCATCCCCATTCGGTACGTATTCGTAAATGCTTTGAGCAGCGTATTGAGGGACGCACATTGGTTGTGTGTGGTAACGGTCAGAGTGATTTGGCTATCGATTATTGTGAAGAAGGTCTTGCGCTAGTTGACGGTAAAATTTTATATCGGGGTGACCCGGAAGTGTGCATGAAAATGGTTAAGGAGGAGTCCAGGCGTCAAAAAGAGAGGCGGCGGGAGCGTGTTAGCAAGCGCGTCGCGAAATTGGTTGGCAATGATGAGCTAGATGATTCGGAGCTAGATGATTCGCTTGAAGTTAATGCAAGTGATGATGTTTTGGTATTGCGTTAACTCTGTGCGCGTCTTCTCCTGTCAATACATTTCTCTTGAATATGTCTCCCGTGAATAGCGCCGCCCAACGCTTGCTTGTGATACATGCCGGGACTCATAAGACGGCCAGTTCTTATATTCAAGGCCGTATGGCTGTAAATTCCGAGCAGCTGGCTAGGTCTGGAGTTTTAGTTCGCTATCCAGCCTCGGCGGCTCGTAAGCACAAGCCTTTGGCTTCAGCTTTGGCCAAGCGACGCTGGCCGATCTGGCAGCGTTTTTTACGCAAGCAACCGGCTGATGCGTCGATGTTGTTGCTGAGTGCAGAGCAATTCACCCAGCCGCTCACAAAAAAAAGGAGCCTGAAAGCGCTCGTTGAAATGCTGAAGTCTGAAGGCTGGCGCCTGCAGGTTTTGTTTTTCCTGCGCGATCAGCCCGATTATATTAATGCCCGCTATGTGCATTCCACCAGACGTCTGTATCATCATCAATCCTTTGACGCTTATGTGACTGATCAGTTAGGGGAGAGGCGTCACATCTACGACTACAATTATATGTTCGCTAGCTTGCTGAAAAACCCTGCTATTACATGTACGTTTTTGCCTTATGGCAGCATTTTTGGCGACCCATTTGAACGGATGATGGCCGCTTTGGGCGTTCAAGTCCCAGCCGAAGGTTGGCTACCCGCCGATCCGAGTAAAGGCAACGTGCAGCCGGGTTGCCAAGGGGTTTGGCTGGCTCAGGCGATCGGTGAGCGACTAGATCAGCTGGGCATTAGGGGGAAATCTCTAGTCAATGCGGGAGCTGTGGTGCGTCGCATCGCAGAACAACAGGGTTGGCAGGATGATCGTTATTGCGGCTTTGATGCAGCAGGGGCTGCTGCCGTGGCAGCCCATTACGCCCAGCCAAATGACGAGTTTGCCCAACGGGTTTGGGGTTGTTCTTGGCGTGACAGGGTGCCAGAGCTGCAAATGAAGCGACGGCAGTTCAACCCTGCCGCAGAGGCAAGTGGTGGGGTCGATTCGCTGGAAAAGCTGGTGCAGCAGGGCATCAAAGTTTTGGCGCGTCACAATCAGCCCCTTGATCTGGCCATGAGGAGCAGCGCCTTTACGATGGAATCCACTAATAGTTCGGTGAGTTGATCCATGCGTAGCCTTGCCCCCCGCTACGTTTTGTCCAAGCTGCTTTTGCAGCTGCGTGTGGTGTCTGCGGTGGCTCGCCGCGAGCTTCAGTTGCGGGCTGCAAAGGGTGCTATGGGTGTTGTTGGTGTATTTGCTGAGCCGCTGGCTTTAATCGTCACTTTTCTTGCTCTTCGCATCTTTTTGCGTGGAGCAGGGGACGCAACTTACATGAATCCAGCGTTATGGCTGGCTTTAGGTTTTATTCCGTTTTTTATGTTTGCCGAGATCGCTATTAAAGCGATTGGGGGAGTAGATAAAAATAGTGAGCTATATTTTTACAGGCGTCTTCGTCCCCTGGATTCCTTGATGGGTAATGGCCTGTTGCTTGGGCAGATCTATGGAGCATTGTTGCTGGTATTTGTGCTTGGTTCCGCTGCTTGGGAGTGGCGGCTTGTGGTTCAGGATCCTGGAACACTGATTTTTCTGTTTTTGGGTCTTGCCTTGCTTGGATTCGGTATTGGTTTGAGTACTTTGATTATTGGCCACCGCTTGCCAGTTGTTGCTTGGTTCATGCAGATGTTTCTGCGCCGTATATTGCTTTGGACTTCTTGTATATTTTTCTCGATCAGTTTCATCCCTGATGTTTTCCGCCCCTGGATTCTCTGGAATCCTATTGCCCATGGTGTTGAGTTGATGCGGGCTGCGTGCAACCCTGCCTATCCCATCCCTGGAGTTAGTGCATTCTATTTTTGGGGTTGGGTGGTGGGATCGATAGGTTTTGGTCTATTGGTTTATGGAAATAATGAAAATTTATTGTTCGTAGTGGATAAGTCCGTGTCGGTTGATTCGGGTGTTGATGGCGATTGATCGCCTTCGCTGATAGATTTGGTAAACGCACAGCATTTCACCTCTTGATCCAGTTCTCTCGCCCGAAATTTGCTCGCCCCTTGTTCCGTGGGGAGCAGGGTGTGGGGCGGGTAGCTGCTCCCTTGCGAAGCTTGGTGAGCGGGCTGCTTCATCGCACAACCAGTCTTATTACCTCCTTGCGGCCCGCTCAGCAGCTGGCCGACTCCGCCGAACCTGATAGCGAAGGCCAAGCTCAGGCTCCTGGCCTTTGCAGCCGCTTGCGGGATCGGATGCAGCCAGTGTTGAGATTGCCAGTACCTGTCTTGTTGGCTGGTGTGGTGGTGTTGGGCTCGGCGATTTACTTTTTTGGGGTGGGTCGCAACCGCTATCAGGTTCAATCAAGCTTCATTGTGCGATTGCCTGAAACTCCTGTTACGACAGGATCAAGTCTGCTGGGCACGACTCTGGCGGGTCCCACCATGCTTGGTTCGCTAGAAGATGGACGCTTTCTGGCTGTTTATTTGACTTCGCCAGAGGTGATGAAGCGTGTGTTTTTGCGGCTCCAACCTGAAACTGCCTGGGCACGGAATCTTCGTGATCCTTTTGCGGGGCTGAGGCGTGGTGCCACTTTTGATGAAAAGCTCGCTTTCTTCCGCCGCCAGGTTTTCGTGGTTCCCCAGGATCTCACTGGTGTAATCAATCTCACCACGGTTGGCTTGGCGCCTACTCCTTCATATCGACTCAACAGCTTGCTGCTGCAGGAGGCTGAGGTTTTCATGAACCGGGTTAATCAAAATATCAGTGCCACCCAGCAGACTTTTGCGGAGACTGAAGTGCAGAGGGCTCGGGAGCGTCTTGACAAAGCCTCTTTAGCTTTTAATTCTTTTAAGAACCAAAATCGTGAGATAAATCCTTCTCAGTCTGCTGCTGGAGCTAGTAATTACATAACATCATTGGAAAGTAAGCTCGTTGATCTTAAGGTCCAAGAAGCCAGTCTTAAGCGTCAGTTTAAGGATCACTCCACTCCGGAAGTTGCCTACATAACTGATCAGGTTGATGAGCTGCAGCGCCAGATCAGTGAGGAACGCTCCCTGCTGGTTAATCCAGAGGGTAAGGATCTGAACCGAATTGTGGCTGAAGGTTCCAAGCTGGAAACGGAAATGCTGCTTGCCACTGAAGCCCTTAAATCTTCGATTACAGCCGCAGACAACAGCCGCCAGCGCACCCAGCAGCAGGTCAAGTTTTTAGTGCGCTTGGCTGATCCTGAGGTGCCGCAGTTGCAGGCGATGGACTGGCGCTGGAAGGGGTTCCTGGGCACTTTGGGGGTGTTGATCGTGCTTTGGGGCATCGGTACCTTTGCCTTGGGAATAGTTGATCGCCGTTGACCATTGGTCCCTACGGTTGGTTAAACCGCCCGGTGCTCGCTGCCTCCGCAGCTCAGCAGGCGGCAGCGCTCAAGGCGGCTAACCCACAGCCTGATTCGTTGCGTCGCAGCGAGCAGGAATTGTTGAACGACCTGCACTGGCCCAGTCGTCATCACGCATTGCTGACGGCCTGCGACCCCGGACCGGAGGTGGCGCTGCTCACGGTTGCTAATGATCGTTTTTACCGCGGCTTGGAGGCGTTGCTGCTGAGCCTTAAGGCCGTTTATCCAAGCTTGAGTTCGCCGGTGGTGGTGGCCCACGACGGCAGCCTGGGCCCTTTTTTGCAGCGCCGGCTCCTGGCTATTCATCCGCTGCTGCAATTTGTGCAGCCGCAACCCGCCTGGGCTGAAAGCCTGCCGCTCGATTCCAGCAACCGCCAGCGCATCGGCCTTTTGGGTTATCTCAATGGTTATGCGTTCAGCCTGAGGGGTTACCGGCGGGTGCTGGTGCTTGATTCCGATCTGTTGATCACCGGATCGCTCGATCCCCTCTGGGGCGAGGGCGATGCTTTCCGCGCCGTGCCCGACTGCGGCGATCGGCCTTGGGCAGCGATCTCCCCCCATACGGGCAGGCCGGTGCTCAATTCAGGCGTGTTGTCGCTACCGGGTTGGGCCCTCAATGGCGAGCTGGAAGGCCGTTTTGAGGCGCTGATCCGCCAGGCGGCGGAGCCGGTTTGTCCGCTGCTCGATCGCTTTGCGGATCAGAAGGTATGGAATCAGTTTCTCTTTAATCAGCCTGTAGAGCTGCTGCCGCTCAATTTCAACTGCAACATCAAATATCTGGTGCAGTACCTCGGCGGCTGCGCTGAGGGGCTTTCGGTGCTGCACTTTGCTGGGCCTAAGCCCTGGCTCAGCTGGCCTTGGCTGTCGCCCGAACCGGGTGAGCAGCGGTCTGGTGCGGTTACCGATCATCTGTTCTGGAATCGCCTTTACCGGTCTCAGCTGATGGCCTGGCGGCTTGCCTTGCACCGCCAGTACCTGGCCGCCGCCGCTCCCCTGCCGGCGGGTCCAGCCCAGTTGGCAACGGAGCCGGGCTGCCTAGCTCCAGGGGGTCGGCCGCTCGGTAGCAGCGCTCATCTGCTGCTTTGCGATCCCCAACTGTTTGGAGAAGCTTGGCCTGACCATCCCTGCTGGCCTCACGCCTGGCTCCCTGCCTTAGAGGCGGTGGCGCCATTACAAATCTGGGCTCCCTTGGAGTGGGAGCCGGCCTTGCGGCAGCTGCCGCTGCCGCCCGGAGTGCATTGGCATTGGCTATTGATTGAGGCGCCGTTCAGCCCTGAGCTGGCCCAAGGCGAGGATCTGATCGCCGGTCCTGGGCCTTGGCAGGAGGGCTTTGAGCCCTGGAGCAATCCGCCTCTGGCTGGTGTGGAGCGGGCGGTGCGGCGTCGCCTGCTTTCGGCAGGGGGCAAGCCCCTGCCTGGTCTCGGTGGCGAGGGCTCGTAAGCTCTAGTTAGTATTTAGACAGGGCATGCCCAAACCCAAGCGCAACGCCACAGCTGCAGCCGGCAATCCCGCAAAGACAAAACCAAAAAAGAGGCCTAAGCCCTCCTTGCTTGGCCGGATCGCGGCACCTTTTAAAAAGTTGATCAGCCGCATTAAAGGCAAGGCCGGCGCCAAGGGAAAGGGCAAAGCAAATGCCCGGGCTGTTTTGCTTCCAGGGGCAGGCCAGAAGCGCACGCTGGCCCAGTGGAAGGAGTTGCGTCGTCGCAACACCGCCGAGGTCAAGGCCCATCTGGCTGAGCAGCAGCCGGTGCCGGCGATCAAGAAGCTCACCCGGGCCTTGCTGGAAGACCCCCAGCACCCCGCTTATCACGAGCTACTTAAAAAAGCGGTTGAACAGCGCCGCCAGCGACGCATCAAGGCTGGTCGCAAGGACCCCTGGGCCGAGCTCCCCAAGGATCTCAAGCAGGAAGCCCTGCAGCTTGAGGCCTTCAGCGCCTATGTGGATGAGCTGGAGCAGTTGTTTGATAAGGCCGGCATCCCGCCGCTGAGTGCACCGCCGCCGCCGGAGCAGCGGCAGGCAAAGAAACGCTCGCGATCCAAGGCAGAAGCCTGAGAGGGCCCATGCGGCCCCGCATCGGTATAGCGATTACCACTTACAACCGCCGCGAGCAGTTGCTGCGCTTGGTTCACAGTTTGCGTCAGCACTGTCGAGATCAGGTTCACTTGGCGGTGTTCGACGACGGCAGTAGCGATGGCACTGCCGCTGCTGTTGCACCATTAGTGGATGCTGTGCTGGAGGCTCCAAACGGTGGGATACCCACTAATAAGAACCGAGCTCTGTTTTATTTCCTGGCGCTGCAGCCCGTTGATCAGCTGATTCTCCTTGAAGATGATGTAGTGGTGACCAGCCCGCGCTGGCTGCGCATCTGGAGTAGGGCAATTCATCGCCACGGTCATATCAACTTCAGTTCCACCCGCTGGCCGCGCAACAATCCTGCTTTTCATGGCAAGTTGCTGGGGGGAAAGGGTTCGGCTCGAAAGCCTGAACGCTGGAGCATCGTTTCTGGTGACTGCAGTGGTTGCGACACGACCGTGTTGCGCCGCGATGTGGGCTATGTGAATCCGTTGTTTCAGGGCTACGGCTACGAGCACATCGAATGGACGCGTCGTTTCCTGCTGGCGGGTTATGGCGGCCGCAAGCGGGGGGATCACCGCTGGAGCTACCTCTCGATTCCCCATGGTCTGGATTTTCAGCCCTCTCAATCAAACCGAGATGTGGAAGCGATTGCCCGTAATGCCGGTGTGATGGCCCAGCTCCAGGGTGCGGGCGGCTTCGTGCCCCGGCCCTGGCTTGATGCTGAAGGCAGGCGAGCTTTTCTGGCACCTTTCGCTGGTTGGTGGGGGCAACAGGCTGGTGGGCAGCGCTTGGTTCAGGCCTGAACCAGCTCGGCAAGCAGCTGGCGAGCGCGAGCTACGAAACTGTGCTCCTGCCTCACTGTGCGGGCTACCTGGCTGAGCAGCAGGGGCTGGGCGCGCAGGGCGGTTGCTAGCTGCAGGCTGGCGCGTGGATCGCTGCCGGGCCGATGGCACACCACGGCCGGCATCAGCTCCGGCGGGCAGCCTGGTGCCCCATCGGTGATCACCGGCACTCCGCAGGCCAGCACATCGAAGACCCGGTTGTTGAGGTAGCCGTAATCCAGCATGGCCTGGTGGTGGTCGTTGAGCACGGCCAGGGCGCGGCGGTAACGCGCCGGCAGCTGGGCGTTGGCGATGTTGCTGGCCTGGGCCTGCAGGCCCAGCTGCTCCCAGCCGCTGCCGATCAGCTCCAAGGGCAGGCCGGCCTGGTGGAAGGCCCGCACGATTGGCCGGCTCACCCCTCGGGTGTTGCCCACAAACAGCAGGCCCCCGCCGGCTGGCTCAGGACGACCAAAGTGCCAGAAGCTGGTGGCTTGTAGCAGGGTGCTGGTGGGGCGGCCGCTGAGCTTGGCAATGCGGGGCTGATCTTGGCCGCTGGCTACAAATATCTGGTCGTAGCTGGCTAGCTCGGCGGGGGTGGGATTGAGCGGCCAGCTGATCAGCCAAAGGGCTTTGTGGGTGTAGGGCTGGCGCTCTAGCCAGGCCAGGGGCGGGGCGTACTTGCCGCGCAGCACCAGCAGGCCACTCCCATCCGGCGGCGGCGGACTGCTCTGGTGGCTGTCGCGGCAGAGCAGGCGGGAGCTCAGCCCCAGGCTTTGCAGGCCGAGTTGCAGCCCGCGGGCGAAATGCACATCACCCCAGCCCGCCTGGGCGGCCGGATCGGCCGGCGCGGCGATCAGCAGGTCGAGGTGCCGCATGGCGGGCCAGCTGTGGCCACCTATTCTCGCCACTGGCCCGGCTGCCATGTCGCTGATCACCGCGCACCTGCCATCTCCCCAAGGGAATTCAATCCACCTGGGCCTCAACCGCTGCCAGCTGGTGCGCAAGCTCTTCGCGCTTCCAGCTGTGCGGCGCTACAGCTTTGCAACCGGCTGTGATCAGGCCCTGCTTCTGCGGGCTGACCCAGACCTCTGGCCCCAGCGGCTGGGGCCCTCCCTGATCGACCTGGAGGGCCAGCTCGGCGATCCGGCATTGCTGCTTGCCCTGCCTTTGGCCTGGAGTCGGGGCCTGATGCAGCTTGCAGAGGCGCCGCCGCTTCAGGCGCTGCTGGAGGCGGGCGCCACCCCGCTGGCTCTCGATGCCTGGCCCGAGCTCGAGCTCTCTGAGCAGCCCCAAGCCCAGCTGCTCCCCTCCGCCCTGGCGCTGCTGCTGGCCCCCTACCGCGCCCTGCTGGCCGCCGCCGAGCCCCTGGAGCCGGCCGCCGCCCTGCAGCTGTTGCAGCTGGAGCGCCAGCTGCGCCGCCAGCTCGCCGCTGGCTGCTGGCCTGCCCCCGCTGCCCTGGGCCGGCCCCTGCCCCTGGCCCGCTGGCTGGTCGCCCCCCCGGCGGAAGCCGCTGCCCTGCAGCGCCTGAGCGACCAGCTGGTGGCCTTGCTGCACCTGCTGCCGGCGGCCGAGCAGCCCGCCTACGCCCACAGCTTGCAAGCGCTGCTGCTGGCGGGTTTGGAGCAGGCCGAGCCCCAACCCTGGCTGCGGCTGCTGGAGGCGCTGGTGGGCGGGATAAATAGCCGCCAGAGCAAGCTGGTGGCGCTGGCGGCTGATTTGCGCCGGTCTGGGCTGGAGCGGGGCGCGGCCCTGGATGATCCCGGCGAGCGGGGCCTGGCGTTGATGCGTTTGCTGCAGGCGCCCTTGGCAGAAGAGCGGCCTGGCTGGCTGGCGGCCCTGGCCGGCGCCATCGATGCCCTGGTGCTGGCGATCGGTGTGGCAGCCGAGGCGGGTGAGCGAGAGCAGAAGCGGGCTTTGCAGCGCCAGCTGGAGGCGATCGTGCTCAGCGGCAGCACGAACCTGCCGCTGCTGCAGGCCCTGCTGCCGCAACTGGCGCCAGAAACTAGTTACCGCCTGCCCAGTTTGCTGCCTCCAGCTGCCTGCCTGGTGCTGGTGAAGGGGGTGCTGCTGCTGGGCGACCCGGCAATCGCCCGGCTGGATCGGCCCTGGCGGCGGGCCCTGCTGGCGCTATTGGAGCGGGGGCTGCCGCGGCTGTGGTGGCAGGCGGATCTGTTGCAGAAGCTGCTGCACGACCTGCGCCGCTTCCCCCTGCACACCACTTGGCTGCAGGCCGACAACGCCGAGCTGCTGCCGGCCCTGGTGCAGCTGCACAGCCGCGGCGTGGCGCCGCCACCGCCAAACAATGGCCCCGAGCCGTTGCAGCTGCGCCCCCTGGCGCCGGAGGAGTTGCCCGGCGAGCCGGAAGATCCGCGCCGGCTGCTGCGCCTGCAGCTCACCCTGCTGCTGCGCTTGGTGATGGGCGCGGAGGAGCGCGGCGCCCTGCTGCGCCTGGCCAGCGCTGCTGGCAAAACGCCCCTGCTGCGGCTGCTCGATGGCGACGACGAAGAGGCCCTGGTGCTGGCGGTAGCAGCCGGCCTGCCCAGCCGGGCGGTGGGCTTGGCGCGGCTGGCGGCGGAGCGGGCCGGCGTGCCGGAGCTACTGCCGTTGTTGCTGCCCCCTACTGGCGGCGTGCAGGCCGTGTTTGCCGCCTGCCTGGCCCAGTGGCGCCAAATGTTGCCGCCGGCGGCGGAGCGAGCAACTCTGCCGATCACGGTCCTGTTTACCTGCCACCGGCCGCGGCTGGAGCTGCTGCGCCAGGCCCTGGAATCCCTGGCCTTGCAGAGCGTGGCGGTGGTGGAGGTGCTGGTGGTAGACGACGGCACGCCGGAGCCCGAGGCGGCTGCGCTGGCAGCGCTGCTGGAGCAGAGCGCCGCTGAGCTGGATCTGCCGCTGCGGCTGCTACGCCAAGAGCGCAACCAGGGCCAGTACGCCTGCCGCAACCTGGCGATCGAGCAGATGGCGGGCGAGGCCCTGGCGATTCACGACGATGACGACCTCTCCCATCCCCTGCGCCTGGAGCTGCAGTGGCAGGCGCTGCAGCAGGGGGCGGCGGCGGTGTATGGCCGCCATGGGCGCCTGGATGAGGCCAGCGGCGCCCCCCAGGCCGATGGCGATGGTGGTGTCTTCTTCGGTGATGGCATCACCACCCTGCTGCTGCGCAGGGCTACGGCGCTGGAGCTGGGCGGCTTTTATTCGGTGCGCTCCCGCGGTGATGTGGACTTCCGCCGCCGGCTGGAGCAGCACTATGGGGCGGCCAAGGTGGTGCGGTTGCAGGCGCCGCTGTATCTGATGCGGGGCTCTGCGGCCACGGTGTCGTCGGCCTATGAATACGGCTGCAGCCTGGGGCTGCCCAGCTGGCGGCGGCTGATGCGGCAAGGGCTGTTGCCGTGAACAAGTCTGTTGCCATGGCTAAACCAGCACCAGTCTTCATTGGTCTCACCTCGATCCGCGGCCGCGAGGGCGCCCTGAAGCGGACGCTCGATTCCCTGCTGGCCCAGCAGCTGCCCGCCGATGGCCGGCTGGTGGAGCTGCATTTATTTATCTCGCGCGAGCCCTATCTGCTGGATCGGGGCTTTGCGGCCCTGCCTGGCTTTCTGCAGCGCCGCATCTGGAGCTCGCGGCTGGGGCCGGGCCTGCGGTTGCAGGTGCACTGGACGGCGAATTGGGGCCCCTACCGCAAGCTGTTGCCGCTGCTGGAGCGGCTGACGCCGGAGCAGCAGGCGCTTGATCCGCTGCTGATCACCGCCGACGACGACACCCTCTATCCGCGCGACTGGCTGCGGCGGCTGGTGGCGGCCCAGGAGCGCTGGGGCTGCGTGGTGGCCTTCCGTGGGCGCCAGATGGTGCTGGAGCAGGGCGAGGTGGTGCCCTATCGGGATTGGCGGGTAAACGACGAGCGGCTGCTGCAGCCCAGCCTGCTGACGGTGCCCACGGGCAAGGACGGCATCTGCTACCGGCTGGGCCAGCTCGACTGGCGAGTGCGCGATGTGGAGCGGGCCCTGGCGATCGCCGGCCATGCCGATGATCTGTGGTTCAAGACCCACACGCTGCTCACTGCCACGCCGAGCCTGCTGCTGCACCACAGCATGAGCCAGCAGTTCGTGGAGCTGAGTAGCCAGGGCGCGGCCCTCAAGCGCGGGGTGCCCGGCCAGCCGATCGGTCAGACGCTGTTTCTGTCTATTAATAAGCGCGGCGGCAATGATGTGGTGCTGGCCGATTGCCTGGGCTATCTGCAGGGGCAGATGGGTGGCGAGCTGGTGCGGCTTTGCAGCGCTGATTAGCAGGGGCTCGCTCGCTGTGATGAAGCAGGCCCGGCAATTCCCAGGGGCATTCAAGCCTCTTCTTTGCGGAGATTCAGATACGCCACCCAGACCAGGAAAAGGCTGGTGCGCATGGCGGAGCAACTTCCCTTCGAGCTCATGCACTGATCGAACGAATTGCTTGCCTGATCGAGCAGCGTTGCTAGCTCACATTGAGTCGCATTAACGCTGACTGAAGCCCTGGGCAAAGGGTTGGGCCGGTACTGTCCTTAATTACATACAGGCTGTACAGAATCAAGGACGCGTGAAAATTCAGCCAGCTCAGCGGGCGGCTGTTCTCCTAGCGTTCCAACCAGGAGGCCTGGGTTGATGGCAGAAGACATCCGCTGGCAGCAGCGCTTCAGCAATTACCGCCGGGCTCTGGCTCAGCTAGAGACCTTTGTGGAGCCGCCCAGGCTGAATGAACGCGAACAGCTGGGGATGATCAAGGCCTACGAATACACGTTTGAACTTGCTTGGAACACCCTGCGCGATCTGCTGCGCAGCCAGGGCGATGCCACCTTGATCGGATCGCGGGACACCCTGCGAGAGGCCTTTCGCCTCGGGCTGATTGAGGAAGGTGAAGCCTGGATGCTGATGATTCAAGACCGCAACCTCACCAGTCACACCTACAACCGCGCTACAGCCGAGGCCATCGCCGCGAATATCACTGGCAGCTATCTGCCGTGCTTCCAGCAGCTGCGCAGCAAGTTGGCGCAACGCCTGCAAGAGGAGACCTCGTGACAATCAGCCAAGCAGGCGTTCAGTCCATCCCCGGCATCCCCGAGCAGGCCCAAGCGCGACTGATCCAGTTGTTGACATCTAATCAGGAGCTGCAGGCGGTGTGGCTGTTTGGCTCGCGGGCAATGGGGCGCCATCAGCAGGGTTCTGACATTGATCTCTGCATCGAGGCCCATGTGCAGCGGGTGGGCCGCTGCCTTTGGAGGAAGGCCTGCAGACCATCGGTGAATGCTTAGGCAGCACTAGGTGGAGCGGATCAGTGGGTGAGCGCTCGAATTGATGCCTCAGCCTGAAGCAGTTGTTGCGCAGCGGTCGAGACCGCAGGAGATTCTCTACTGGATCACGGTGAACTACCGCGAGGCCTACGGGATGTATGCCTGCAATATCATTTTATTTAATCATGAATCACCGCGGCGCGGTGAGACATTCGTGACGCGCAAGATCACCCGTGGGCTAGCGCGGATCAATGAAGGTTTGGAAGATTGTTTATATGTGGGGAACCTTGATTCGCTGCGCGAATGGGGCCACGCCAGGGATTGTGTGGAGATGCAGTGGCGGATGCTGCAGCAGCCCGGCACTCCGGAAGACTTCGTGATCGCCACAGGGCGGCAGGAATCGCTGCGGGCTGAAGGGCTTCAACGTGGTGGGGTCGATGGAGGGCTGATGGCGCTACCAGAGCAAGCGGCAGGGAAAAGCCTGCAACGCAGGATCAAGGCTCACCAGGGTGAGACCGCTCAGTTCGGCCTGGGCGGCCAGAAGCCGATCGAATGGGTCTCGATGGCCCAGCTTGTAACCGCCGGCATGCAAGCCATGTAGGAGCGTGATCGGCAGCAGCAGAAACCCTTGGGCTGCCAGCAATTCAGGAAGATCCTCAAGCAGTTCTCGGGCCGCCGGGAGCTTGCCCAGGCGAATCTTGGTTGCGATCTCCCAGCCAGACGCCGCACTCACATGCACCCGGTTGCCAGGGTCAGCAATAGCCCCATAGGCCGCTGGCGAGAGGCGATCGGGCTCAGCCAGCCACCACAGCAAGGCATGGGTGTCGAGCAGCAGCTCGGGGGGATGGCTTTTGCTCACAGCAACGGCTGCTCCATCGCAGCAAGCTCCTCCTCAGGCAGCGGCTCAAGCAGCACCTCCAGAGGCGGCAAATTGAGTCGGCCCGTCAAGACCCCTGGAGCGCGGCGTGCATGGGGTGGTTCAAGCGGCACCAGCCGTGCCCAGGGCTTGCCGCCCTTGGCCACCACGATCGTTTCGCCCGCATGGGCTGCATCGATCAGGCGAGAGAACTGGGTCTTGGCCTCATGCACATTCACGATGCGCCCTGGCACAGCGGTCATGGACAGCCCCAATTGCAAGTGGCCCCAACAGGTTAGTCCGATTCTGGACTAAGCAGGAGGCCGCCGCTGATGCCGGGCCATGCAGCTGGCTGGATTGAAGCCAGCAACAGCTACCCGGCCGATTTCCTGCTGGAGAACCTGAAGATCCAGACCCATGTGATCGAAACGGCATGGCGCAGCGGTGTGCGGCGCTCAAGGTGGTGGGCTTGATTCAGAACCTACCCACTAATCCCTGGGGCGAGTGTGAGGTGCCCGCTCATGGGGCCATCACCTCCACAGGGCAGAGCAGGCCGAGTGCCCGGGCTGCACGGGCATCGGCGGTGAGCAAGGTGGTGCCCAGCTGTTCGGCCAGGGCCACGTAGAGCGCGTCGTAGGCGCTGAGGTTGGCCCGAAGCTCCCAGGCACGCGGCCAGCTCCAGGCGGCGCAGCACCGAGAGAACCTCGGCATCGATCAGGTCGGGGGCCTGGAGGTTGGCCTCGGCCAGCCGGGCGCGGGCTGTGCCATCGATCAGCAACGCATCTACCAGCACGGAGGCATCCACCACCACCATCAGCGTTCAGTACGGCACTGGCGCAGGGCCTCGAGAATGGCGCCGGGGTCGATGGTTGCCGATGGCAGCGCCTGGAGTAGTGCGGCATTGTCGGCACGGCGGGCTGTTTCGCTGAGCTCCTGCAGAGCAAAGGTGCTCAACGGCACTCCAGCGCGGTTGGCCAGCCGTTCAAGCCGCTCGGCCACGTCGTCGGGGACGTGGCGGATGTAGAGAGTGCGTGTAACAAGTGACCCCTGCTTGCTTTCTGCTAGCAGCCTAGCCAGCTCGCGGCTCTGCATTTCGCAACCCAGATCGAAGACATGGATTTGCCGGGCTATCGCCTGCATCAGCTCAAGGGCGCAGACAAAGGGCGATGGTCAATCTGGATTTCGAGGATTACCACTGATGACGCTTAATCACGGGACCCAGATGCACAACCCACTGCACCCTGGCGAGTTCATCTAAGGGGTTTATCAGGAGCCTTGCGGGCTCTTGGCAGGCCCGCCAGCGGCGGGATCTCTCGGCGCTGAGCCCGATGGAGCTCAAGGCTGCATGAAAATCCTTCTCACCGGCAGCTGCATGCTGCTCTTGAAGGTGGTTAAGACCGCAGGAGATTCTCTGCTGGAGGCAGCGGCCTGAGCTCAACCGCGATACAACTCAGCCATCCCTGGGCTGTTGAGCAGGTTCAATAGTCGCTGGAGCGTGCGGCGATTGCTGGCGGAGGGGTCGAGCTGGAAGGCAAGTCGGCCTCGATCAAGTCTATTTCGGAGTGCATCCAGCTGAGCAACGCGTTGTCTCTCTTCAGCTGCTCGATTTCTTTCTCGATCCGCTCGGTTTCGCTCCTCAGCTGCTTCGTTCTCTGTTCTGAGAGCTCGATCTGCATCTCTCTGACGGGATCGCGCCGCCAGTTGAGCATCGACAAAAACGAGCGGAAGGGAGAGAGCGATGAGCCAGACGCCCCACTGCTGGGGGAGTGGGAGCTGGCGGAGGGGGAGGTTGACGTGGTCATAGGAGGAGAAGAGAGCAATCAGGCCAACAACACTTCCTACAAAGGCTTCCAACAGGGCTTTGCCGTCGAATCCAAGCCGCCACCAGGACGGTGGCGAATCCAAATCTTGAAACTCTCCACTCACCCTAAACAGCCCGAGCTGATCACGACACCATCAATCATAGTACAAATGCACTGTCCAGGGAATAGCCGCTGTGTCCCTCCTTCTCCGGCGGCATGGCCGAGCTCGGAGGTGTCTGCTAGGGCAGGAGGCGTCGGCGCGAATTAGGATTGCCATCTCCGGCCAGCAGCTCAGCAACGCTGCGCTGTTCGACCTGCTTGACGCGTGATCGCCAGGGAAGCTGTTGTTCTCCCCGGTCACCGCGCGCGATCCGCTGAACAGAGCCAATGGCTTGCAGTCCTCCTATGTTGTTGAACAATATGTTGAACAACGCCATGGCGGTCGGCGTACGGGTTGAGCCTGAATTGGAACGCCGGCTGGACCAGCTGGCGATCAGTCTTGGTAAGAGTCGCAGTACCTGTGTGCGAGAAGCCATCGCCCTCTACGTGGATCGCTTCAGTGGGGGTGAAGAGGCCCTGCGTCAGTCGCAGCTGATCCGCCAGCAAGCCGGCTCAAGCCATTGGAGTGAACAGGTGCCCGATTGGTCTGACTGGACGGCATGACGGCCAAGTGCCTATTCAGGTAAGCCAAGGCCTGCGGTAGTGGTGCAGGCCAATCGCTGGTTGCAGGATCACCCGAGTGTGACGCTGTGTCCGTTGACGAGCACCCTGATTGAGGCCCCACTCGTGCGCCTCACCGTGCAGCCAACGCCGGGCAACGGATTGCGCAAACCCTCTCAGCTGATGACCGACAAGCTGTGCACGGTGCCCATGGCCGCGATTGGTGAGGTGATCGGTGTGCTCGAGCCGGCAGCGATGGCGGAATTGGATCTGGCCCTGCGCGGTTGGTTGGATCTGGGATAAGCATCCTGATGTCAACTAGGTAGGCGGGTGCTGGGGCGTAGCGCGGAATTCGTGTGGTGATATGCCCGATCTGCTGAGCAGAGCCAAAGGCTTTCCTGCACTCCTGAGTTGTTGAACAGAAGGTTGAACAACACCATGGCGACCAAGGCATGGCTGCGGTCACTGGAGGCGGAGGTGGAAACGCCCGCAGAGGCCAGGGCTGATGCGCACTAAAATGCGCATAGCTTTTTCGAGTTGTGGTACCTACCACCATGGAGCTTCCAGACCCGCTGTTTGCGCGCCTGAAGGCCCGGGCGGTCAGCGAGCGCCTCAGCCTGAAGCAGTTGTTGCGCAGCTATGTGCAGCAGGGCCTCAACGCTCAGCCTCGCGTGGAGGTGCCCTTGGTCATCTCCGGCCAGCAACTCAGCAACGCTGCGCTGTTCGACCTGCTTGAAGCGTGAGCACCACGGTTGACCTACCGGATCTGAATGTGTGGCTGGCGCTGGCCTGTCCCGACCGCAGCCATCACGGAAGCTGATGGGCGCGGCGGTCAAAACCTCAGGAGAAGCTTCCGCTCTGGTGGAGCACGACCACGCGCGCAATCCCTGCCGCCTGGCTGGTCGCCAATAGCTGGTTCAATGACCGCGTCATCCGCTCAGTTCACGCAGCCGCCTTACACTGGTAAGACGTTCGAACGATGGCGCTATGGATGCGCTGCTCACCCTGTCATCCAAGGGCCAGCTGGTGATCCCGGCACGGTTGCGTCAGCTATTGGGTTTACAGCCAGGCGATCGGCTGGCGTTGAGCCTGGAGGCTGATGGGCTGCGCCTGGTTCCCGAGGACCGCGAAAAAAGCCGCTCTGCCCGCGCCTTGATCGGCTGCGCTGGATACCAGGGGCCACCGTTGAGCTTGGAGCAGATGGATCCGGCACGCTTCGCCGAAGCATGAGTTTGCCTGTGGCGCTCGACACCAACGTGCTGGTGCGCCTGCTGGTGAACGACGATCCGGCTCAGGCTGAGCAGGCGGCAGCGCTGATCGATGCCAGCGCCGCCTGTTTTGTGCCGATCACCGTGGCCCTGGAGCTGGAGTGGGTGCTGCGTGGTGCCTACAAATTGTCTCGTGAAGCCGTGATCACGGCCTTTGAGGGACTACTCGCCATCCGCCATCTCCATGTGGAGCAGGAAGAGCTCGTGAGGCGAGCCTTGGAGTGGCACCGGCAGGGCATGGACTTTGCCGATGCGCTCCATCTGGCTCGAAGCGAGGGCTGTGGGGCTTTGATCAGCTTCGATCGGCAACTGGCCCTGGTGGCTGGGCGGCTGAACCTTCAGCCAACAGTCAAGAACCCTTGATCTGCTACTCAGGGTTCAGTACAGCTTGTACGGAATCGTTCATGCCACGACTTACCTACCGCTATCTGTTCCTGGGGCGCGGGAGAGGGATCTAATGACGACAACCAAACGCCGCAGCAAGCATCATTTGTTCTGCCCGGTCACCGCGCTCGCTCTGTTCCGGCTCGTTTTGTCAGCTATGACCACTGGCTGTGTGCCCGATCCGCTGAGCAAAGGCAAAGGCTTTCCTGCACTCCTGAGTTGTTGAACAGAATGTTCAACAATGCCATCACGATCAAGGTATGGCTGCGGTCACTGGAGGGGGAGGTGGAAATCCTGCTGGGTGATTCCCCACTACTGCCGACCAACCCGATGGCGGCCGAGAAGGCCCGCAGAGGCCAGGGGTGATGCGCACTAAAATTCGCACATCGCTCCCTGGTTGTGATGCGTACCACCCTGGAGCTTCCGGATCCCCTGTTTGTGCGCCTGAATGCCACGCCCGCCGGCTCCGGCTCGAAGCGTTCGGCGCACACCCTGCCCCGCGTAGAGGGGCCCTTGGCTATCTTCTGTTCGACCTGCTTGACGCGTGAGCACCACGGTTGACCTTCCGGATCTGAATGTGTGGCTGGCGCTGGCCTGCCCCGACCACAGCCATCACCGCCAGGCCTTGCACTACTGGGAGCAGCAGGCCTCTGCACCGATGCCTACCTGGCCGCCGTGGCGATGGCCAATGGATGGCGGCTGGTGAGTTTCGATCGCGATTTTGAGCGATTTGAAGGTCTGGAGCGGTTGGCTCTACTACGAGCACAGGCGTGAAGAGCATTTTCGCAGTCAGAGCTACCCCGCCGATTTTCTACTGGGGACCCTGAAGCTCCAGACCCATGTGATCGAAACTCACCCGCCAACACCAGGGTGAGCTCCACTGCCTCATGGGCCAAGGCAGCGGGGAGGCGAAGTCCCAGGTGGTTGCCCCAGCGCTTGATGGCTTGCCTGGAGATAGGAGGCAAGGGTTCTGACATTGAGCGCTGCTGCTGGCTGTGGGAAAATTGCTGTACATGGAGGCAATGATGAAAACGGCTCTGATCACCGGCATCACTGGGCAAGACGGCTCCTATCTGGCCGAGCTGCTGCTGGAGAAGGGCTACGCGGTGCACGGTATCAAGCGCCGCGCTAGCAGCTTCAATACCGCCCGCATCGATCACCTATACCAAGATCCCCATGAAAGTGATCCACGGCTGAGCCTTCACTACGGCGATCTAACGGACAGCACAAATCTGATCCGGATCATTCAGCAGGTGCAGCCCGATGAGATCTATAACCTCGGTGCCCAGAGCCATGTGGCGGTGAGCTTTGAGGCGCCGGAATACACCGCCAACAGCGATGCTCTGGGCACGCTGCGGATCTTGGAGGCGGTGCGGATGCTGGGGCTAAGCAATAAAACCCGCATCTACCAGGCCAGCACTTCCGAGCTCTACGGCCTGGTGCAGGAGATCCCCCAGAGGGAAACAACGCCTTTCTATCCTCGTAGTCCTTACGGGGTGGCCAAGCTTTACGCATACTGGATCACGGTGAACTACCGCGAGGCCTACGGCATGTATGCCTGCAATGGCATTTTGTTTAACCACGAATCACCGCGGCGCGGTGAAACGTTTGTAACTCGCAAAATCACTCGGGGACTAGCGCGAATCAATGAAGGTTTGGAAGATTGTTTATATATGGGTAACCTTGATTCGCTACGCGACTGGGGTCACGCCAGGGATTATGTGGAGATGCAGTGGCGCATGCTGCAGCAGCCCGGCACCCCGGAAGATTTTGTGATTGCCACAGGGCGGCAGGAATCGGTGCGGAGTTTCATTGAGCTGGCCGCCGCCGAGCTGGGCTGGGGTGCGATCGAATGGCAGGGCAGCGGCATCGAAGAAGTGGGGCGGCGCAGCAGCGGCGAGGTGGTGGTGCGGATCGATCCGCGCTATTTCCGCCCAGCTGAGGTGGAGACCCTGCTGGGCGATCCCAGCAAGGCCCGCGAGAAGTTGGGCTGGACCCCCACCACAACACTTGAGCAACTGGTGGGCGAGATGGTGGCGGCGGATCGGGAGGAAGCCCGCAAGGAGGCGATCCTGCGCCTGAAGGGCTTCAACGTGGTTGGATCCATGGAGAACCCGCCCACCAATCCTTTGGCGGTGGCCGCAGCTGGAGACAAGGGCTGATGGCTGGCCTGATCACCCCTCCCGACAGCATCTTTGTAGCCGGTCACCGTGGCATGGCGGGTAGCGCCATCTGCCGGGCGCTGCAGCGGGCGGGCTACAGCAACTTGCTCACGGCCAGCCGCGCCGAACTGGATCTGGAAGACGGCCCCGCCGTGCAGCGCTGGTTTACCGAGCACCAGCCCACGGTGGTGGTGCTGGCCGCCGCCAAGGTGGGTGGCATCCAGGCCAACAGCAACTACCCGGCTGATTTCCTGCTGGACAACCTCAAGATCCAGACCAACGTGATCGAAACGGCCTGGCGCAGCGGTGTGCGACGCCTGCTGTTTCTAGGCAGCAGCTGCATCTATCCGAAGTTCGCCGAGCAGCCGATCCGCGAGGAAGCCCTTCTCACTGGGCCGCTGGAGCCCACCAACGAGTGGTACGCGATCGCCAAGATCACTGGCATCAAGCTCTGCGAAGCCCTGCGCAAACAGCACGGCTTTGATGCGATCAGCCTGATGCCCACAAATCTCTATGGGCCGGGTGACAACTACCACCCCGAAAACAGCCACGTGCTGCCGGCGCTGATCCGCCGTTTCCATGAGGCCGCAGAGGCGAACGCCCCAACCGTGACCTGCTGGGGTACGGGCACGCCGCTGCGGGAATTCCTGCATGTGGACGACCTGGGCGAGGCCTGTGTGTTTGCCCTGGAGCATTGGCAGCCGGCCCCGGATCAGCTGCAGTTCCTGAACGTGGGCACGGGTGTGGACTTGAGCATCCGCCAGCTGGCGGAGACAGTGGCGAACGCCACAGGGTTCAGGGGTGAGATCACTTGGGATACGAGCAAGCCTGACGGCACCCCGAAGAAACAGCTGGATGTGAGCCGGCTGGCCGCTTTGGGCTGGCGGGCGCGGATTCCGCTGGCGGATGGGCTCGTAGACACGGTGGCTGCATTTCGCGAGCACCTCAGTGAAAATTTGGTGCGTTTGTGACCGGTCAGCAGGCTTATCTGAAGCCACGGCTCAACCGCTTCCGTGAGTGCCATCGCGGCGAACGGATGGTGCTGGTATGCAACGGCCCTTCCTTGAATCAAACCGACTTTTCTCTGATTCGAAATGAAGTGAGCATGGGGCTGAACAAGATCTATCTTGGCTTCAAAAGACTTCGTTTTTATCCGCGCTATTATTCGGCGATAAATCGTCGCGTAATCGAGCAGAGTGCACGTGAGATTCAACGCTTGAACTGTATCCGTTTTTTGAGGGATTTAGGAGCTGACAATCCCTTGCCTGAATCGGCTCTTACTTACTTGCTTCCTTCCAGTCCGGAGCGGCGATTCCATGAAAACTTGTGTGCTGGTTTCTTTGAGGGCTACACAGTGACTTTCGCTGCCCTGCAAATTGCCTTCTTCATGGGTTTTGAGGCGGTTGTGATCGTGGGTATGGATCATCGCTACTCATTTGAAGGGGCCCCTAATGAGCCCCGAGAGCTCTCTGGACCAGATCCCAACCATTTCGACTCCAGCTACTTCAGCGGCCACACCTGGGATAATCCTGATCTGGCCAATTCTGAGCGCTTCTACTCGATGGCACGGGAAACCTTCGAAGCCGCCGGACGGCGCATCATCGATTGCACAGTGGATGGTGCCTGCACCGTGTTTGAAAAAGGCCGGCTCGAGGAGGTGCTGCGATGACATCGATTCTGATCACCGGTGGCGCCGGCTTCATCGGCAGCCACACCGCCCTGGTGCTGCTAGAGGCCGGCCACAGCCTGGTGGTGCTCGACAACTTCGCCAACAGCTCCCCCGAGAGCCTCAGACGCTTGCTGGAGCTGGCGGGGCCAGATGCCGAGGCACGCCTCACGGTGGCAACAGGAGACATTCGAATCCGCGACGATCTGGAACGGGCTTTTGCTGCTGCTCCGGCCGGCCAGCCCATCGAGGCCGTGATCCACTTCGCCGGGCTCAAGGCCGTGGGGGAATCGGTGCAACACCCCCTGCGCTACTGGGATGTGAACCTGGGCGGCTCCCGCCAGCTGCTGGCGGCCATGCAGGCCCAGGGCTGCCGCACCCTGGTGTTCAGCAGCAGCGCCACCCTCTACGGCATGCCTGAGCAGGTGCCGATCCCGGAAACGGCCCCGATCAGGCCGATCAACCCCTACGGTCACAGCAAGGCGGCGGTGGAGCAGCTGCTGGATGATCTATCAGCAAGCGAGGCAGGCTGGCGCATTGCCCGGCTGCGCTATTTCAACCCGGTGGGGGCCCACCCCAGCGGCCGCATCGGTGAAGACCCGCGCGGCATCCCCAACAACCTGTTCCCGTTTGTGAGCCAGGTGGCGGTCGGTCGCCGTGAGCGCCTGCAGGTGTTCGGCGGCGATTGGCCCACCGCCGATGGCAGCGGCGTGCGCGACTACATCCATGTGATGGACCTGGCGGAGGGCCACCGCGCGGCGCTCGACACCCTGCTCTCAGAAGAGCCCCAGCTGCTCACCCTGAATCTGGGCAGCGGCCAAGGGCACTCGGTGCTGGAAGTGGTGGCGGCGTTTGCAAGCGCCAGCGGCTGCCCGGTGCCCTACGAGCTGGTGGCGCGCCGCCCCGGTGATGCCGCCAGCAGCGTGGCCGATCCGGCCTTGGCCGCCCAGCGCCTGGGCTGTCGCACGCGGCGCGGCCTGGCGGAGATGTGCCGCGATGGCTGGGCCTGGCAGAGCGCCAACCCCAACGGATATGGCACGGCCAACCCCTTGGAGGGTGGCGGCTGATGGCGAAAGCAGTGTTAGTCACCGGTGCAGCCGGAGGCATCGGCGCAGGCCTGGTGGAGGCACTATCTGAGGCCGGTTGGGCTGTGCTCGGTTCCGATCACCCATCCACATCTCCAGCCACCAGCATCCGCCAGCACTGCCGAGGCTGGATTCCCGCTGACCTGGCGACCCTGAACCAGGAGCCAAATCAACTAGAAGCCTTCAAGGCTGCTGTGCTCTCCGCTACAGAAAGTGCAGATGTTATGTCGATTGTGCATAACGCAGCCCTGCAACGCCTGGGCAGCTTTGAACAGCTCTCCGCAAGCGACTGGCATGAAACAATGGCAGTCAACCTCCTGGCACCTGTGGCGATCAGCAGAGCCCTGCTTCCCGAGCTCAAGCGCCAACACGGTTCGATCGTGCACATCGGCAGCATCCACAGCCAGCTCACCAAGCCTGGTTTCACGGCCTATGCCACCAGCAAGGCAGCACTGGCTGGGCTCACGCGGGCGATGGCGGTGGAGCTGGGGGGATCGGTGCGCGTGAACGCAATTGAGCCGGCGGCGATCGCCACGCCCATGCTCGAGGCCGGCTTCGCCGGCGCCCCTGAGTTGAAAGCCCAGCTGGAGGCCTTCCATCCCACGAGTGCCATTGGCAGCCCCGCGGATGTGGCCCGCGCCGTGTTGTTTCTGCTCGATCCAGCCAACCGCTTCCTCAATGGCTGTGTGCTATCGCTGGGCGGTGGTATTCACAGCCGCCTGCACGATCCCGCTTGAACCCCATGGCAGCCCATCGCGTCCTCGTCACCTGTCCGCCGATGCTCGGCATGTTGGAAGCTTTTGTGGCTCCAGCCCGGGAGCTGGGGCTGGAGCTGGTGCCCGAAGAGGTCACCCAGACCCTCAGCGAAGCTGAGCTGATCGAACTGTTGCCGCAGTTTGACGGCTGGATCATCGGCGATGACCCCGCTACGCAGCAGGTGTTTGAGGCGGGCCAACGCGGGTCGCTGAAAGCGGCGGTGAAGTGGGGCATCGGCGTAGACAACGTGGATTTCAAGGCCTGCGAGGCCCTAGGGATCCCGATCATCAACACGCCAGGCATGTTTGGCGGCGAGGTGGCCGATGTGGCGGTGGGCTATGTGATTGCCCTGGCCCGCCACACCGTGGAAATTGATCGGGGTGTACGCGCAGGCAGTTGGCCCAAACCGCGTGGCCTGTCTCTGGCCGGGCGCACGGTGGCTGTGGTGGGCTATGGCGATATCGGCCGCAACACGGCACGGCGGCTACTGGCGGCCGACATGGCGGTGATCGCCTACGACCCGTTTGTGGAGCCCAGCAGCCTGGAAGCTGGCGTGAGCCTGGCGGCATGGCCAGAGCGGCTTGGAGAGGCGGATTTTGTGGTGGTGAATTGCGCGCTGACCGCCTCGAGCCATCACCTGCTCAACGCAGAAGCGTTTGCGGCCATGAAACCTGGCGTAAGGCTGGTGAATGTGGGGCGCGGGCCTGTAATTGATGAGCAAGCGCTGATTGCGGCGCTCGCCAGTGGCCAGGTGCATTCGGCGGCCCTGGATGTGTTTGAGCAGGAGCCGCTGCCGTTGGATTCACCCCTGCGCAGCCATCCGGCCTGCATCTTTGGCTCGCACAATGCGTCCAATACGGTGGATGGTGTGGAGCGCACCAGCCACAAGGCAATTCAGCTTTTGGCAGATTTTCTGCAGGAGCCAACAGCATGAGCACACTCAACAAGGCCCGTATCGAGCACCTAGGCCAGACGGGCCTGAGAATCGACATCGCCGATCTCACAGTGTTGGTGGATCCTTACCTGAGCAATTCAGTGCAGGAGTTGGAGGCGCCTGATCTGGTACGCCAGGTGCCAATCCCATACCAACCCGAGGAGCTCACGTCTGTTGATTGGGTGTTGATCACCCATGACCATATGGACCACTGTGATCCTCATACGCTGCCGACCTTGTCTCAAGCCAGCCCCCAGGCTCGTTTTGTAGGCCCGCTTGGCGTTCGTCGGCAGCTCGAGCAGTGGGGAATTGCTCAAGAGCGGATCCTTCCTACCCCGGTAGCTGAGCTGGATCTGGGTGAGGAGCTCACGGTGCAAGCCATGCCAGCAGCCCACCCCAAGATCCGTCTCGATCAAAACGGCCAGCTCTTGGCTGTGGGTTATCTTTTCCGGCGCCAATATCAGAAACTCTATTTAGCTGGGGATACGGCCGTATGCGATGAGCTGCTCGCGGCATTGAAGCTCGCCGCACCAATCGATACAGCTTTGCTGCCCGTGAATGAGGATAATTTCTTCCGGCGACGCATGGGCATTGTAGGCAACATGAGCATCCGAGAAGCATTTGGCTTGGCAGCCGAAGTGGGAATTGAACAGGTGGTGCCAGTTCACTGGGACATGTTTGCCGTCAATAGCACGAGCCCAAAGGAAATCGAGGCGGTTTACGAGAGCATGTCGTGGCCGTTTGAGCTGATTGATGCGTCGATGATCCATCTATGACCAAGCCAGATGTCTCGATCGTTATTCGCACTCTGAACGAGGAGCGCTACTTGCCTGAGCTGCTCAGCAGCATTGCCAGCCAAAAGTCAGCCTTCTCGTGTGAGGTCATACTGATCGATTCGGGCTCAACGGATAATACCCTCACAGTTGCCAAAAACTACAATTGCCGGATTCTACATATCAGCCGCGAAGAGTTTTCGTTTGGCCGCAGCCTGAACCGTGCCTGCGAAGCAGCACAGGGTACCTATTTGGCCTTTATCAGCGGCCACTGCATTCCGTGTGATCATCACTGGCTGCAGAATCTTGTTCAACCACTTACACAAGGGTTTGTTCAATACTGCTATGGCCGTCAAGTAGGGGGGCCGCAGACGTACTGGAGTGAATGTCAGATCTTCGCCAAATACTTTCCAGAAGAGAGCTCGATTCCGCAACAAGGCTTTTATTGCAACAACGCGAATAGCGCTATTGCTGCTGATACCTGGAACCGCTTCAAGTTCAACGAAGAACTAACAGGCCTGGAAGACATGCATCTTGCCAAGCGCTTGGTTGCAGATCAGGGCAAAGTTGGCTACGCAGCTGAGGCCAGCGTCTACCACATCCATCACGAAGGCTGGAGGCAGGTGCAGAGGCGTTTTGAGCGGGAAGCCTTGGCTCTACAGCAAATTTGCCCTGAAATGATCTTAAGGCGTCGCGATTTCTTGCGCTATTTCAGTCGTGGCATAATCCGTGACCTTGTTGCTGGTTTGCCTACAACCTTGACCCCTAAAACATTCCAGCAGATCATTCGATATCGATACCACCAGTATGCCGGGAGTTATCGCGGCAATCACCTCCATAAAAGAATGAGCCACGAGCTCCGCGATAGTTATTTTTATCCAACTCCATCCAAAGGGCTGCCTCTAAGCAGCAGAATTTCTCCCGAATGAACAAGCCTCAATCCGAACGAATCGTGGCTCTCTTGCCTATGAAGGCTAATAGCACACGTGTTAAGGGAAAAAACTTTCGAGACTTCTGCGGAAAGCCGTTATTTCGCTGGGTTCTTGATACGTTGCTTGAGGTTGATGAAATTGATCAGGTAGTTATTAATACAGATGCGCGCCAACTTCTAGCAGAGAATGGCCTAACGGAGACGAATCGCATTCTGATCCGTGACCGCAAGCCTGAGATTTGCGGCGACAATGTGTCCATGAACCTTGTTTTAGCGGATGATGTGTCTAACCTCCCGGCAAACTTATTCATCATGACGCATACTACAAACCCTTTGATCAGCGCCAAGACAATCCAAAAAGCGATTGTTGCCCTCAAAGAGAACATGGCAGTAGGTAAAGCCGATTCTCTTTTCACTGTGGACAAGGTACAGGCCCGTTTCTATCGAGCCGATAGAAGCCCTGTGAACCATGACCCGGGCAATCTTGTCCCCACTCAAAATCTTGAACCTTGGTATGAGGAGAACTCAAATCTTTATATTTTTACACATGAAAGTTTTGAACTTACCAAAGCACGCATTGGCAAGCAGCCCATGATGTATGAGAGCCCACTCCATGAATCCGTTGATATTGATACTCCAGCAGATTGGAATTTTGCCAAAGTTGCCAGGGCGTACCTACACGAATTGAAATGTTCTGATAAGGTATAATCTATGCAAAACCATGGTCAAATGCTATTTAAGTGACTAACGTCATTTTAGCTCCGCCTAAATCCCAGGCTTAAACAAGAAACATCTTAGTTATCATTCATTCCAACCAATTGATTTTGTTATGTCTCAGCACGCCGAGGAAGAAACCCGTGGATTTCAAAAAATATATTCGAGAGATGGCTCGTCTCTGTTGGTTGATGGATGGTGGGATCCAAAAGTTATTCTTTCGATATTAGAACGATCAATTGGCTCTAACAATCAAGATTTTTGGCGCGGGAAGAAGGTAATTGATATTGGTGCAAATACATGTGGCCTTTCAGTAGAGATTGCTCGTAGAGGTGGAAATGTGGTGGCTATCGAGCCTGACATTAGGGCAACCAATCGCTATCGGCGCGTTGTCAAGGATATCGAGCCTGAAGGATTGAATATCGAAGTCCGCAATGGAGTTTTAGAGGATGTTATTCGGACTCAAGAATCATGCGATGTCATTTTGTTTCTTGGCTTGCTTTATCACTTTAAATATCCCCACTTCATTATCCAATCCTTAGCATCTTTGAGTCACCGATGGCTCTTCCTTTCGACCCAATGTACCGACAAAACTGGATTAATACAAGTCAATCGTCTGCAAGAAATGCCTGAACGCATGCGTGCAACAATGAAAGGGATGACTGGATGGCATCTCTCCCGAGAGCTACTTTTTCAATCTTTAGTAGAAGCAGGCTATAATAATATTCAAGAAGGAAGCGATCCACTTATTCATTTTTGGAATAAGCCTGCCAATGAAAAGCATATTACAAATACTACTTACGTTTGCGCCGAAAGAGATTCTTCTGATGGAGGGGCTAAAGATATATATGGAGATATGTTCAAATACTATCCAAGATAGCAGAATGCTTTGATTTCTCATTTCTCCCAGTTGCTTTACAACGGCTTAGAATCTAAACTTAATTCTTGATAGGAAAATCGCCGCTTCGACTACCATGCAGATGTTATCTTTAAATCTGAATAGCTTCGTCGGCATCATAGAGCATCTTTTCCGAGTAGATTCGTGTTTTGATTCTTTTGTTGATGGTGGTGCAGGCCTCGGTGAAACGGCTGAACAGATAATTAGAAGTTGCATCAGACCAAAGAAGAAATTACTAGCTTTCGAGCCAAATCCAGCCAATACTGCTGCTTTTATTAATCGATATTCTGATAAGATTATGCTTATACCTGAAGCACTAGGCGCATGTGCTGGGATTTCGTCTTTTCAGATTACTAGTACAACAATCGAAGACAGTAGTAATCCTTTTAGAGTTCCGGGAACCAGCTATGTTGGAAAATTAGCTGTAGATTCTTCGGATAACAATATTACAACAATTATGGTGCCTGTTGTCCGCCTCATCGACAAGCTAAAGGAATTCAATTTTAGTAAAATTGATTTTCTTAAGCTCGACTTGCAGGGAGGTGAGCTTGACGCGTTAATTGGTCTTGATCATATGCTTAGTGACACAAAAATTATATGGCTGGAGTTCACTGGGCAACCTGAATTGCTAAAGTTTATCTATGATGCAGGCTTTGTTGCCTTTGATACAGACTACCTGTTCGTTGGCGAGCCAAATGACTTGATAAAAGATCTATTTTGCATTACATCTCAGGGTGTCAATACTATAGGAAAAACAATCTTTTTTGGCCAAAGACGCCATCTATGGGATGACTATGAAAAAGTATTCGACTTTATGAAACGGCGTAGAAGATTAATTCAGACCGACCTCGTATTAGTCAACAATTCTTATCTAGAAATGTTTAACGATATTGCAGAAAGGTATGCCTCAAAACTTGACAATAAGATACCTGATTTGCTAAAAAAAGTTGTAGGTCATGATAGGCTCTTCTAGAAATTATGACTAGACGTATTCAACTCTATCCAGTTGTTCAATCCTTCGAGCAACTCCGTGATCTAATCGCTCGTGCTGCATGGCACTTTTCCTACCTAGAAGATGCTCAGCTATTTGTACCATTGGCTCCAGGTATTGGTGCTCCTTCAGATATCAAAATACCAAGAAAATTTGATCCCCAGGTGCAAAATGTATTAGATAGCTATCTGCCTAAGGTTAGATTCCAACTTAATACATCCGCAAGCGAAGCTTATAAATTGCTAGAGGTTGCAGACGTTGTATTGAAATTCATAGAAGGCGATAGCGATGTCGAGCAAGCCATAAAGCTGTGTAAAAAAAGAACCTTTAGAGTTGATTCAGAGAAAGTTCGCCAAGAGGGGTCATTTTATATCCAATGTGCCCACGAATTATTATATACAAAAGCAGAGCTAATTAATGATTGCCATAATAAATTCCAAGCTCTTATGCAACGTCTTGGCCGTCGTCCTGCGGCTTGGCTAATAGCTACGGGGCCAAGCGTTGAATCATACGCTAATCACGATTACGATGATGCGATAGTGATTGCGTGTAATAGTGTGATTCTCAATCAAGATCTGATGGATTACTGTAAACCATCGATCTTGGTATTTGCTGATCCAATATTTCACTTTGGAGTTTCTGAATATGCGGGAATGTTTAGGTCATCAGTTAAATCTCAGCTGGAGAAAACAAGCATTATCATTGTAGTTCCGTTTAAATACTATCCCCTCCTTCTTTCCTGCTTTCCTGAGCACAAGAATAGAATAATTGGCATACCTTTTGATGCGCTACTGCATCACAACCTTGATCTTGGCAAGAATTTTTTGGTTAAGGTAACTGCTAATATTCTTACACTGTTATTATTGCCATTGGCAACAACTTTCTCCCGCAGAATAAATTTGATTGGGTGTGATGGCCGACCTCTTGAAAATGATGAATATTTTTGGGGACACGGAAACAGTGTGCAGATAAATGACAAGATGAGTAATATTAAGGAAGTGCATCCTGGCTTCTTCGCGATAGACTACAACGAGTATTACTATGAGCATTGCAATACGCTTGCAAACTTGTTGGAGCAAGGCGAAGATGCTGGGTACCGATTTGCTCACCACGGCCCCTCGCATATACCAGCACTGCGAGATAGGCCAGCAGAGTATTTAAGTGAACCCCTAATACAAGCCCGTTCAAAGGCTGCTCAAAGGCGAGCAGGCAACGCTAGAGCTTGTGTTGTCATAGAGCCAGATGGTGTTGGCATGAGTGGTCATTATGTACGCTGGCACAACAACCTAATTGCAGAATTAAAGCACAAATTTGAGCGAGTTGACGTATTGTGTAACTGCAAGCAAGACGCCTCACTGTATTCATGCCCTGCACGGCCTACTTTTACATGCTTTAGCTGGAGCATAAGCCGTGCAGACTATTGTTTTTGCCGTGATTTTCCAGATTCACAGCAATTTGTTGCTTTTGTTAATGAGCTTTTGGGCGGAATAAAAGCACAACATGATCCGCTGCCATCTGAGCTTTCTCTGTATGTCTACTATGGCTCGGTTCAAATTCTAAAGGCGCTTCAGCTTGTTCGGAGAGAACTACTTCGAGAAGGATGCAGCCTAAAATCCTTTGTATGTCTTTTTCATGAATCAGTAATATTAGATCTAAGTCGAACTGAACCTCGCTTTCCGCCGAATGCTGCTGAGATCTTGTCTGAGAGCGTGGCACAAGTCGATAGTTATCGTATCGCTAGCGTTACGGATAAGCTATCCGATCTTGTGTTTGCCAAATTTGGCGTGGCAACCACAGTCTTTCCAAATCCGGCACCGAGTCTTAGCGATTCGGTAAACACTTCTCTGCTCCAAAAGAGCATCGTCAAAGGAAAAAATAAAAAAGAAGATCAACTCGCATCGGTGTTGTTATTAGGTAATCCACGCGATGAGAAAGGTGGGCAGATCTGTAACGAACTCTTAGAGCATCTGCGGCACTTCGGGGTTCCTGCGGGTCAGCGCTTTCTGTTCCGCGGTGCCCCGCCATCAGGAACGCCCCCTATCCTCGGTGTCGAATTTTTAGGTGAAGAGATTGACGATAAGACATATTGGCACCTTTTAAGTACTTCAGATGTCGCTATATTGCCCTACCTTGCGCCAGCTTTTACCTATCGAACATCTGGCATCCTAGCAGATGCACTCATTAGTACGTTACCAGTTATTGTTATAGGCGATACATGGTTGGCGGATGTTGTTAGACGTACCGGCTCCGGCTTGGTTGTGAATTACTTTAGCCCGCTAACATTAATTAGTGCGGTGAAAGTCTTGCTAGCCAATTATGACATTGTTCAGCGCAGGATTTCCAAGGGGGCTCCAGCCTATTTCGCTGAAAACACCTGGTCTGCCACTGCAGACTTGTCTATGCTCTAATACGCCAAAGAACTGAAAATCTCCCATGAAATTCACCGTAATAGCGAACTGTCAATCGGGTCCGATGGCCAATCTCTTATTGGCCTTAGCTCCATGTCTTGAGTGGTTAAGGGTCAAGCCAATTCACCTGCTCAAAGCCGATGATCTAGCTGCTTTTGATCATACGATATCTGAGTCTGAGGTAGTGATTCACCAGCCGATAGGCTCTAGTTTTGGCGAGTTTGGAATTGATTCTGTTAAAAAGCGTTTTCCGGATAAGTCTTATTTGTCTTTTCCATCGCTTTATTTTAAAGGCTACCATCCATGGCTGATGTATTTACGCAAACCCACTGGAGGCACACTGAAAGGCCCTGTCAGTGACTATCATGATGAGCGAATTGTGAGAAGTTATATTAATGGCCTAACCGTCCGAGAGGCTTTGCAGTGGCTATCAAGTGTGGAGTTAGATAGCAATTTTATTGGTGCAGAATTTGCCAAGCTTGAAGATCGCGAGCGTGAGGGCAGGCTAGATGCTCGGTCTGTAGATTATCTGAGAAGCCACCATCGCAATCGAAAGCTTTTTTATGTTATTAACCATCCCGCCAATGAAGTAATGATTCATCTGGCTACACAGCTTCTTGATAAGCTTGGTCTTGCAGTCAGCCCAAGCTGTCGAGAAAATGCGGAAAGACGGCCTGATTATCTACGTACATCTTTTGCACCCATTGACCGCGCAGTCCGAGCCTTGGGCATTAATGCTGAAGACGACGGCTGCTATGGAGTAATTGCAGATGGAATCAAGCTCACGTATAATCTAGATGAATATGTTGAAGCTAGCTTCGATTGCTATTCGAGCGAGGCTGATATGCCGGCTCTTTACGATTATGCACGAGCTCGACGCCTTGTTCTGGGGAATTGACTTAGGCCATTTTCTAATGCATCGATAAGCGATTGGTTCCTGCTGCTGTTCTATTGGGATTAATCATTTTGGTCTATCAAGCTTTCTGATGCATCTGCTTATTCGGGCATCTCCTACTTTGCTCTGCTGGTAATTGCCTCGCCGACCTCACTGTTTCATTCACCGCTCAAGAGGGCCACATTGAACCTCTATGTGGCGAGATATCGAGGCTGTCAAAGCGAATATGAACGGCTTGCTTTTCATAGGCAATTCACCCCAGCGTGCTCCTCTTGATTCTCTCAACTATTGCGTTAGTACTGAAGCAACACAAATACTTTGCGCGCTATAATCATAAGAGGCGTTGACAGTCTTTGCTTCAAGGATGAGTCTATCGGCTCTATTATTTTGAATGCATAGAAACATGAACTTGCATGCTTTATGGGCTTGGCGCCCTTTGGCTACTAGGCGGCATTTACTACCTTGTCCTCCTTGAAGACTGCGAATCTCTGCGTATAAGTCAGACTACTGAGTCTGAGCCCCGGGAAGTAAATAGAGATCAACCCACCCCCTGTCTTGATGATTGAGAGACTTGACATAATCTACAAAGCAGGTTGCTTCACACGCCTCAATAGGTCTCTTGAAAACTTCTTTTAATCGCGAATTCCATGGTGTCCGTAACGGAGCCTCAAAAACCCGGAAGTTTACGCACAGCCATTCAAGCTCATTGACAGGAGAAAATCCTTGGCTCTCCATCCAATGCGGCGCAAACTCGCAGCGCAGCATCCAGTTACTGCGCCTAGAAAGTTCCTTGAAGCCCGACCTGATAACACTCACATCAAAGCCTTGTGTATCGGACTTGATAAAGAGTCGACTAGATATGGGAACTGACTCGAGAACTTTGTTTAAGTTGGTGGTGGGAACAACTACCTCCTGCCAGTTCTTCTGTGCTACAACACGATTGTCCTGGGTCGAGACAGGATTAACACCAATCGCGGTCACGAAGCTCTCTTGACTGGACACAGCTGCCTGAACTACCTGTACCCTGCAGTCAGGTGTGATTTGCTTCAGATTTTCGCGAAGGATGGGAAGCAGCCGAGGGTCCGGCTCAATCGCTATTAGCCTCTTGGCGCCTAGCCGGGAGCAAAGCATTGCAGCGGTATATCCATAATTCGCCCCAATATCGATCACAACCTCTGGTTCAAGCGTGTGGCGGATTAGTCGCCAAAGTGGTGAGACACTGTCTTCTTTATGTCCCCTCTGTTTGTAATGATCACCGCCTTGATCTGATACATACACGGATAGCTTGAACTCATCGATGGATATGGTTTGAACTTTCTCCCCAATCCGATCGAGCCGAATCCAGGGAGGCAAATTGAAGTTTGGCTCATCGGATTCATACCAGCTTGGCCTTTGGCCTGGGTGAAAGCTGTCATAAAAATCGTTTGTATTGGAAAGACCAGCAAGATCGTCGTTCGCCAACCCATTGAGATTCAAGCCCTCTTCGATTCCTTTCCATGCCTTGGAGTCTTCAGGCATGAAATAGAGGTTTAAGGGGCCATGAATATGGGCCAGACGGTAGCCATGGTCTCGAGCCAGCTGGCTTAATGCGAGAAGAGATGCGCCGTAGTTCTTGTCCCTTTTATACTGATGGCTTGGGTTAAAGGAGAGGCTGGCCGAAACATCTGCAGGCACATGGCAGTTGTATTCGCAAATCAGCAAGGATGGCCGTCGTTTCTGCAGGATCGCTAGCATGCACCAGTAATCCATCCCGTCCACGTCGATCACGCAGGCTGCCGGCGAACCGGGGACCCCGCATTCGTCAAAAATCTGATTGATATTCAGGGGCGATACAGATTGTTTCTTCAATATCCACTTCTGGCCATCGTTCCAGGGGATTCTCACCTCATCCTTAACTGCTTCCGAATCAATATTCAAAAGGCTGGCTTGTCTTTCTTTGGCAATGCGCCCAAGTGTTCCTCCCCCGAGACTGCGCTGACCAAACTCAACAAAATAATTACTCTTAAGATCAAGCAAGCCCAGGAGATGCCTGATGATTCCATCCTCTTGCGTGCCAGGCCCGTCGCAATACTTCAATAAAGGCAACTGATGTTTGAATTTCTCGATATAGCTATTCATTGCTCTACACCTTGCTTGAGAAGCACAGTGCCCCGATTAGCACAAGAAAGAAGCTGCCATCCCTGATCCAGCAACCAATGCAAAGCAAGCGCCCCTTTTCCTGCCCACACGTCCTTCTCTATCCAGGTGTCGTCCAATCCGAGGAGTCCGCCCGGGGGAATCAGGCGGGAGCAGTGGCGGGCAGCTTCCAGATGCATGGTGTGGCACTCGGCGTCGTTAATCCGCGAGCCATAGCTCTCTACATACGCCTTCTGTCTCAGATCTGAATGGCTGGCGTGCCAAAAGTCGTAAGCGTCTAAATAGCAGGCAGCGATCGGCCTATCCCACTTCTGCAGTTCTTCCTCTCCTTTTCCCGTGATCCAGCTGGCATTGCTCTCCCTGTAGTCACGTTCGAGGGCTTCGATATTGGCGTGGTCTAAGTCGATACCGGCAAAAGGCAAACCCAACTCTTGAGCCAGCGCCAACAACTGCACGGTGCTGTTCTGGCCTTCAATGATTTCCCTGGAGCAGCCCACCTCCACAAGCCATGGTCGTTCCCCTCTCCAGTTACTCAGCAGCTCAGGCAGCTTCTCGCGGCAGATCTGAATGAACACGGCATGCCCGTGGGCGCCTTTGCTGCCAAGGCAGTTGTTGATGGCATCCAGCCTGCTGAGCAGTCCCGTTCCTTCCTTTTGATGGCCACCCCGGGAGGAATCGGCTGGCATCTCAGCGGCGATGGCCGTTGCCAGCAGGCCAACCATCTCCTCATGCAAGCCAACGGCTCGCTCCCAATCGGCCGAGCCCGACTGGGCATCCGTCATTAGACGACTGGTGTTGGCCGTGGCTACCAGTTCTGAGCAAAGCTGCAGACGCTCTTGCCTGCCCATGCCAGGTAGTTCCTTCAACAGCCGCTTGACGCCATAGGTGGCTGCAGCCAGCCTCTGTTCCCGCGCCATTTCCAGCGTCATGCCAAGCAGCTGCGACGGCGTGAGCGCCGACGAGCGAATCAACTTGCTGCACGCCTGCCAGCGTTCATAGTCCGCCGATCCCTGCACTTCTGGCTTGATCGCGCTATACACCAGCTGATCCCACACCCCCACTTGCCCGGTGTCGTGCAGGTACCGCAACAGCTGATCCACCACCCCCTTGGTGCTCTCCGGCGCATTGCGCAGCTGCGCCCGCCACAGCCGCACCCCCTCCGCATAGGCCTTTCCCCGCTGGATCCAGTCGCCCGTGGCGCTGTCTCCCTCCGGCTCCTCGGGCCAGGCCGGCAGGTGGATCCCCAGGGTGGCCAGCTGCTCGGTGAGGGTGGAGCTGGTTGGCATTGGGCGGTGGCCAGTAATGGACTAATTATCGCAGTGGTTGGTCGGCAGAGTCGCACCAGGCTGCTGCGGCAACCGCTCCAGATGCATAACCCACTCAGTCAGCGTCAACTTGCGGAGCATGAAGCCTGGTAGTACTGGCAACCGCCCTTGGACGCCTCAGCCGTGGAGAGTCCAGCTCGACATTGTAGATCTACTATGGAGTCGTTCGGGCTCGCTGCGGTGATGACAGCTGCCAACGCCCTCCCGGGGTTGCCTGCTCCAGTTCCGCGGCCCCGGCTGCTGGATCGTCGGGGCTGGTCAACTCTTCTTGCCGGTTTCTGCTGCTCCTGATTTCGTTCACCACGAACTACGGCGATGACAGCCTCTCCCACTTCGGCAACCTCCTGGCCCCTGACAAGGTCGGAATATGCCTCCACCTTGGCGCCCTAGCGGCGCTTGCTGGGGATGTTCAACTGGCGACCCGTTTACGACATCGAGCAGCGTACGAACAAGCTCGAACTGAACGCGCTCGCCAGCGAGAGGCAATTGCGCTCGAGCGAGAAGCAGATTCTCGAAAGCGAGAAGCGCATGAAGCTGCTGCAGGATAGCAACGCCAGAATCGCGCGCTTCGAGCAGGAGCTCTTTTCCTCCTCTAACTAAGCCCCCTCCACCGGCGATTCCTCGCCTATTTAGTCAACTAGCGGGCGGGACCATCGCAGGACGAGCAGGCGAGCTGAGCTTGGGCTTGTGCCCGGCTGCTGAGATGAAGAGCTTTTACGCAGGCTCCACGCGCTACAGCGCGGCCGGTTGGCTACCGAGATCCCCTCAAGCGAGCCTAATCGACTTGCATTCGCCCCAACCCTCGCTCGCCACTGCAGGAAAGCCAGCCGCGTGTCTGGCCTATGATTCGTAAAAAAGTAGGCCGTGGACACCCTCGCAATCCAGCGCAGTCTCACAATCCTTGAAGACCGCTATCGCGAGTTGCGTGAGATTGGCGAGAAGCATCGTCAAGCTTGGCAAGCAGAAGAATCAAGCCTTCGCGAAAATCTTTCTGATGTGAGAGGAGAGAAGGAAGGATTGGAGAAGGAGTTAGGGGATGTGAGAGGAGAGAAGGAAGGATTGGAGAAGGAGTTAGGGGATGTGAGAGGAGAGAAGGAAGGATTGCAGAAGGAGTTAGGGGATGTGAGAGGAGAGAAGGAAGGATTGCAGAAGGAGTTGATTGATGCCCGAGAGGAATCTGAGCTGTTGTTGCTCCAACTTCATCAGGTTCAGGAAGAACTTGAGTACTATTTTCTCGAGAATCAGCGTAAGGAAGAAAAGCTGCACTGGTTGCGCGGCCAGCGGGAAGTACTGCTGCGCATGCTGCGTCTGCATGGGCGTTTTCAGCAGCGCTTCTTGGCCCTGGATGGACGCATCGCTTTGCCTTCCCTGCGCCGTCAGCTGATGCCTTGGTGGCAGCGTCTCCAGCGCTCTTGACATCCCGCCCACCGTCGGCTGTTGTCCCAGCTGTCTCCGTGTTGATGCCCTGCTTCAACCCGGGGGCTTTTCTGCAGGAGGCCGTGGCTTCGGTGCTGGCTCAGCCGGAGTGTCTTGAGCTCATTGTGGCTGAGGGGTGCTCCACCGACGGCTCCCTGGAGGTCCTTCAGGGCCTTGCGTCAGCCGATGCCCGCCTGCGCATCATCCCCGGGCCCGACCAGGGGCCTGCCGACGCCTTGAACAAGGCCTTCGCCCAGGCCCGCGGCACCCTGATCGGCTGGCTCAATGCCGACGACCTCTCCCCCCCCGGTGCCCTTGGCCGGGCCGCCCAGGCCTTGAGCGCCAACCCTCGCTGGCTGATGGTGTACGGCGAAGGCGAAGAGTTTGATGCTGCCACTGGCACGCGCCAGCGCTACCCCACTCTTCAGCCGGTGGTGGGCCTGGGCGGCTTTCGCTCCCACTGCTTTATCTGCCAGCCGACAGTGGTGTTTCGCCGCACCATGGGCTTGCTTCTGGGCCCCTTTGATCTCAAGTGGCGCACCGCCTTTGATTTCGATTACTGGCTCAGGGCGTTTGCCGCGTTCCCCGATCGCATCGGCTACCTCCCCAATCTCCAGGGGCTCACCCGGCTGCACGCCAGCACCATCACCAGCCGCCAGCGTGCCCAGGTGGCCCTGGAGGCCACGGCGCTGCTAGCGCGCCACTTCGGGTCTGCTCCTCCCACCCGCCTGCACGCGTATGCGTTGGAGCTGCAACTCGGCCTGGCGGAGCTGCCCGCTGGTTGCTCACTTTCAGGCCATCTTGCGGAGGTCTTCGGCCAAGCAAAGCCCTGGATTTCTCCCGTAGATCTCTGCCAGCTTCGTTGCGACTGGTTGCTCGATCAACGCACTGCCATAGCCCTGCAGGCTGCCGAGCAGGTCGCTGCCGAAGCAGCCCTCTTTTCGCGTCCTACGGCCGCCTTGCTGCAGATCGTTCAGCCCCATTTGCGCCCCCAGCACCCTGGGCCCCCGGCGGGCCCCCATCTCCGCCTTCAGGCGGCGTTTGCGCAATGCGCATCCAGCTACCCCCTTTTGCAGCAAGAGAGTGCCCTGCAGCGCTGGATTGAGCGCCGGGCCCATGGCGGCATGCGCACCCCTTTGCCCTTCGGCGTGAATCTCATTCATGCACCGCAAGGCAGTGTTGAAGCCGATCTCTGGCTGCAGGCGCTGCTGGCCGCGCTTCGGGCGGCGCGGGTGCCTCTGGCGCTCTGCGAGCCCTTGGCTGATCCAGGCCCCTACGCCATCAACCTGATCGCCCTGCCCCCTCCGGCCCATGCCGAATGGTTGTTGGCCCGTGGGCTGGAGCCCCAGCTGGATCGCCTGGGCGTCGCCGCTTGGCCCTGGATCGCGAGTGACTGGCCGGATACCTGGCAGCCCCTGCTGGCCCTTGTGGATGAGATCTGGGCCCCCAGTGGCTTGGTGTTCCAGGCGCTCAGTACAGGCTCTAGCCCTCCGGTCTGGCCGATCCCACCGCTGCCCTGGCCCGCCAACCAGCTTGCTATCAACCCTGCGCCCACGGCAGATGTCCCGTGTCTGCTGCTCCATGTGGATGGCCAGGTGTCGCCCCATCTGCTCAACACCTTCGGAGCCGTGGACGTGTTCCGTCGAGCCTTTCCTGCCCCGTCATCCGGTGCAGCCTCGGCCCTCACCCCAAGCCCGCAGCTCCAGATTCTGGTGGAGCATGCCGATGCGTCTGCCCCTGAATGGCAGTGGCTGCAGGCCTGTTCGGCCCATGATTCCTGCATGCAGGTGCGGGTGCTGGCTGGTTCGGCCACCGAGCAGCTCCTCCCCTTGATGGCTCAAGCGCATGGATGGCTGTCATTGCAACGCAGCTATGCATTTCCTTCCCTGCTTGGCACAGCCCAGGCCATGGGGTTGCAGGTGATCGCCACGGCCAGTGGCGCGGCGCTTGATCTTCAGGCCTCTGCCAATCTGCAGTTGGTGCCAGCCCGGCAGTCGCCGATTGGGCGCGGTGCCTTCCCCGATGCGGAAGGGTGTTTTTGGGGCGAGCCCGATCGGGATGCGGCCATTGCAGCTTTACAGCGTGCCATTTCAATCAATCGGATCCCACAGCTCCCCAGTCTTGATGAGGAAAGAGTCCGCTCTGGCCAGGTTTTGAAAGACCGACTTCTCCAGCTCTGGAAGACACACCAGCCGGATTAGGCCGTGAGCAGAGGTTGGATGTGCGCCAGGGCGGCATCACTGAAGTGGCTGCCGATCTGGCGTAGGTAGCGATGGGCCACGCGATGGCCGCACCAGGCCATCCAGGCCGCCTGTTCGGGATGGCTCTCAGCCCACTGCAACGCTGAGTCCAGGTCTGAAAAGTCTGGTTGCACCTCCATGTAGTGCTGTCCAGGCTGCATCAGCCTGTAGTAATAGAGCGATCGTTTCTGGGGTGCCCGGAACACCAAGCAGCCCCGTAGATGCTTGAAGATCGTGCCCCAGGCCAGGGCGTTGCCGGGAAGATCGGGGTAGTAGCGATAGTTCTCAAACGTCGATTCCGGCACCGGCGCGGCCAGAATCCCCTCGCTCTGGAGCCAGGCTTCGGCCAGCGTGGTGAACGCGGGATCCGTCTGTACTACGCGGCTGATCTTGATGTTGCAGCCCGTGGTGTTGCGTTCCTGTAGGCACACCTTTACCCGTGTATTGGTCGCTAGCCGGCTCACATCGGCAATCGGACCACCCGGCCGGATGCCCGTGGTGCCTCCCCGCCAGAACACCTGGGGGTGGCGCCTTTGCCAGCGTGCATAAAAGCGCGAGAAGCTCAGCGGTTTGCCATATTTCTCAGGCTTTAATGCTGCCTGCATGGCGTAGAGGTCGGGAATCAACGCATCCCTTTCGGCTCCGTCCATCGAGGCGATTCCTGGCTGGCCGCCATCACACATCGATAGTTTGAGGCTATAGTCGCATCGGATGCGCCGATGCAACCTGATCAGCCAGGGTGTCCATACCTTCAGGCAACACTGCACCCGGTGGGATTCAAACGGTGGAAGGGTCTGGGCCGTTTTCTGGGCTAAGGCGATCTCAAGTTGCCGGGTGGTGCCGGAGCGCAGCGTGGCGGTAACGGTTAGACGGTGGCGATTGTCGTCTTCTGCCCTGAGGATCACCTCAAGTCGCTGCTTTGCTGGCAGGGCTGCCGCGAGCAGGCCGTGCCACTGGGGATCGATGTTCGGGGCGGTGGTCATCTCATGCTTTCGGAGTCTGGCCTATGTGGTCGGAGATGTTCAGGGCCTCCCGATAGCGCAGGCCTGTGGCCTTGATGGATAGATTCTGCAGTACCGAGCCTGGGCAGGTCACGCGGGTTGACTGGCCGATCGCCTGCAGCAGCAACTGTGCGGCCATGTTTATATCTGGCTCTCCCCAGATGTGCCCCTCTGCCTGGGCATAGGTTCCTGGAAGTATCGGCGTTGCGGCGCACGGCACCAGGTGAAAACTCTCCCCCTGGCAGAAGTCCACATTGCCGCCCCAGTTGCTGCTCACCACCTGCAGACCGAGCACGCCCGCCTCGGCAATGCCGCGCCCAAAGCCCTCGCTGCGATGCAACGAAAGAAACACATCGCATGCCCCCATTAGGGCCATAAGATCACCCCGCTTCATATCGGCTTCGATCACCCTCAGACGCGGGTCTCCAGCTGCTTGTCGCTGCAGCCTTTTCCACTGCTGATTGGCTGAACCCGGGAGCAATGCCTTGATCACCAGCTGCACGTTGTCGCTATTGCCCTTTGGGAAGGCCTGCTGAAAGGCCTCTAGGGCCCCCCATGGGTTTTTGCGTTCCAGCGAAGATTTCACATCGAACACGAACAGCACCAACTTGGCCTCGGGGTCGAGGCCCCAACGCTCGCGGGTATGACGTCTGCGAGCAGCCTCGCGGTATTGCTCCGGCTGCTCGATGTGCACCGCCATCGGCATCACCTGGAGGGGCTTTTGCAGGGGATCAGAGAAGGGTTCCAGTGCCTTGGCCGTAAACGTGCTGGAGGGCCACAACGCATCCGCCAGCGGAATCATGCACTCCCAGGCTTTCGGCCAGGTCTGCGTTTCCCAGGGCCAGGCCACAATCGTGGTGCGACCCCGCTGCTGGGCCAGGCCTTCGCGGGCGATCCAGGCGCCGTGGCTGGGGGCTGCAAGGCAGACAAGATTGAAGCGGTAGGGGCCCAGTTCTCCTGGGGGCAGGGTGCGGGCTTCCAGGCTGCGTTCACTGGCGGCCGCCCCATTGTTGGCCGGCACATTCACCACGCAGTAGGGCACGTCTGCGCTCTCCAGAGCCAGCGCCGCCATACGCACGTCTTCGCCAATGCCAAACACCTCAAAGGCATGGCCGATCAAATTCACTCCGAACGGGCGTTGTTCAGGGCTGGGAAACAGTTGTTCTTGCCATGGTTCTGCCGTGATCTCTCCATGGCTGTTGAAGGGCAGATGGCTGAGTTGGCTGGAGGCGTGCTCTCCCCACCAGTTTCGATATTTCTCAAGGGCTTTCGGAAGTGGGAAGCGATCCTGTAGCGCCGGATCCCGCTGCCACTGCAGCAAGGCCACCATCGGTAGCTGATCGATCGGCTGGTTGAGCAGTTGGAGCAAGCCTTCGTCTTGCCGCAGCAGGCGGTATTGCTCCCACAGCTCCGGGCTGAGCAGCCGTTCAGCCAGTCGCAGCTGGGGCCCCCAGGGTGAGCCCAGTTGCAGCGCCCCCAGCTCCGGATGGAGCAGGTCGCGCAGCAGCGAGACACACCACAGCCGATCAAGACCCCCCTGGCGCAAGCTGTCCTCCAGCCGTTCTTGCCATGGAGCGGCGCTGGGGTTGAGTCCCCAGCCGATTTGCAGTTGTTTCCAGGCTTGTTTCCCCAGCAAGGGGCGTGCGGTCTCCAGCGCTGTAGCCAGTTCGGCCAAAGCAGTGGAGCCTTGCGGCACCGTGGCTTCCCCGAGCTGGAGTTGCAGGCCATAGCGGTGGATCAAGCCTGCAGGGGATTCACCCCAGCGCTGGGCAAGGTGCGCGCTCAATTCCAGTGCCCGCTGGCGGCAGCGGCCGTCGGCCTGCCAATCACTGAGTTGGTGGGTCTGCACCCACCGCTGCGGCACCACCACAATCCGATCGCGGTGCTGCTCCAGCACCTCCACCAGCCAAGCGTCCTGGTAGCTGCCGTGCAAGTTGGGCGTGAGTGGCAGGGGGCTGCGCTGTAACAGCCGGCGCCGCAGGCACAGCGCTCCTGGGCAGTAGAGCTGCTCTTGCACCAGCTGCCGCAGCCGTGTGCTGGCCGGTAGGGCGCCATGGCGGCGCACCACCACTCCTAGATGATTCATCTGTTCTCCATCACCAGCGATCAACAGCGCCTCGGGGTTGCTCCTCGCGGCATCGGCCCACTGCACCAAAGCCTCCGGCTGAAGTTGGTCGCCCGCCTCCAACGACCAAATCCAGGCCCCACGCGCCTGTTGGCTGGCACTCAGCCGAAGGCTTGCTTCGCACGATGTATCTGTGGACACCCATCTCAGATTAGGGCTCTGGGCGCAACAGACTGTGACCGAGCGGAGCCCCTCCCAGCTCAAGTTCCAGGGCAAAAGCTGAGTTTCGATCCAGAGCTCCTGGGCATCCCGCCGCCAAGCTTTGGTGGCTTGATCAATGCTGGCCAGAGTGAGCCGCAGCCCTCTCGCGTCGCTGCGGCACAACACCTGAAAGCAGACTTGCACAGTCACGCTGGCTGCCGGCTCCACGAAAGTTTTAAAGTGGTCATCAAGCCTAAATCTATGGAGGCGGGGGATTTTCGCTCTTGGGTCGTTTCTCGTTGAGAATCTCCGTTAGTTGGTTGTAGAGTGCTTCCCACGGAACGCTGTAGTTTACGTAGCCGTTGCGAGCGTTTGTGTCGCTCACGTCCTGCACTAGTTCAGGCGCTATCGTGCGCGTGTGGTGGTGAATATGTATGTGTTCAGGGTGGGAAGCTGCCATGCGACTGCTCATGTGACCTACGCCCGGCTTGGCGCAGATCCTGGAAACATTGAGAGATCCTGTGGTGAAGTTGGCTACATAGGCATCCACGCTTAGGCCCACCCGCACTTTCTCGAGAAGGTGTAGACCAGCGATTATACCGATGCGCCTTTTCGTTTTGAAATCTAGTCTTTTGATGATGCGTCTGATTACCTGATCGTCGCTACGGGTTTCGCGTCTGTGATAACGAGAGCTCGTCAGTGGTGGCGTCCACCCATCAAATATAATTCCCAGCTGGGGGTGGGAGCTGTGCAAGGCATTGAGGAGTGCGGCAATGCCTTCGACCTGCTCGATCCAGATACGCTTTTGGCTTGTGATACCCACCCAGATCAGGGGGCTGCACCGCTCAAGAGCGGCGAGGGCTCCAATTGACGCCAATTGCGAATCACGCTGGGCCGCAATTCGCAATTGCCTATCAACGGTTCCAGCTAATGTCTGCAGCGCTGGGTCTCTAATTACGCTGCGAAACCAAAAACCTAGCTGTAACAAGTAGATGCCGTTCTTGCTGGTGAGTTCATTGAGAGCCTCCTGATTCAGCTGCTGGTGGGGTTGGGATAGCTCAAGGCAGCTGCCGAGGTCTACAAAAGCTTCTCCCTCCTTGGAGAACAGGCTGTCTCCTGCCTGAAGTTCATTGGCTTCCCGCACTGCCTCCAAGGCTAGTAAGCCTTCATACATACAGTGGTAAGGCCTGGAGTGACCAACCAAATAACCGCCAAAGCGGGCTGCATGGAGAGGTGTGAAAAACTCCGGTGTGCGGCAGAGGATCCGCAAGCAGGATCGCACCGTGTCCTCGCCTAAATGGCACACGAGCAAAAGCATATTGAGGCCCGGCAGCAGCACCCCATCACTGCTGCTCACCCCCTGGAACACGACAAACCGTTGCTCGCCCTCCTGAACCAGCAGCAGGTTTAGATGCATCACCAATCGGCTAGCGAGGATTCTCCCCGGCTCCTTGCCGAGCACGCTTGGGAAACGGCCCTGGTCGCGCAGTTGGGCCGCTTCCACCACCAGCTCCTTGCTGGCGGCACGATCGCAGAAGTTAGCTAGCGCTGCTGGTCGATCGCTGCTTTCTTTTACTGCGCAGCCCAATAGGGCGCAGTGGCAGATGCGCTCCAGGTCAGGCCCTGGTAGATCAGCTTCGCTGCCAACGAAGAAGGCCTGCCAGTGATCTAGCTCTTGCTGGGTAGCCCGGATCACCTTTAAAGTTACCCATGGCAGTTGCAGATTTCCTTCGCGCAGGCTCAGCAGAATCTGCTCCCCAAGCTCGTTAGCAGGAATCGACCCCGAAAAGCCCCAGACCTCGCCGCTGCCCTCCAGGTGCCATTCCCGGCTTTGCTGCGTACTTTCAATCACCAACACAGTTGTGTGCTTTTGCTCCCCCATAAGCCAGCCTGCGAGGTGTAGCTCCCCATCGCTCATCTTTAGGCACTCCAGGCTGGCCTTCCGATGCAACTCATCTAAGCAAAACCATTCAAGTGGTTTGACGTACATCATTGCCTAGAAATTAAATGCTTATCTCAATATCAGTCCTTGGCACGCAGTATTCGGTTTTTTCGTGCTGCCGGGCTTTTCGGAGCAGTGTAGCGATTACATTATAAGCTCGCAATTGAGATATGGGAGCATGAGCAGGCGGATCCTGCAACAGTTCGTGGCGGCTCCACGCCCTGAGGATGTCGCCTTCGTTCTTTAACTGGGCCAGCACCGAAAGGCTGGTGACGAGCGCCGAATCGCGGGTTTTGGCCGGTTGCTGCACCCAGAGGCATGCAGTTGGCCCCACTCTGGCGGCCTCTGCGACAGTGAGGCCAGTTGGAGGGCACGTTGCCGTGCAGATTTAGATCTGGGCACCTGGGCTCTTGAGCTGCTACCTGCCAGCAATAAATCTGGGGGGGCTGAAACAGGATCGGCAAAGCACTCAGCTGGGAAACCGCAAAGAAGCAACCAGGCGGCGGAGGGAGCCTGCTAGGCCCGATAGCGGGCGCTCCTCCTGGCGAGCAAGGCAGGCAAGCTCTTCATCGACAACTTCGTTACGGTCAAACTTTTTGAAGTAGGCCATGCCCTTAGTCTGCAGACCTGGATCGCTGAAGTAAACATCTCCCCTGGTGGCCTTGATGTTTGTGAAATAGCTTTTGCTTTGTATCGGATAATGGTTCATGTGCAGGTGGCTGGCTTCTAGCTCGGATTCCGAAGTTGGAGCAAAGCCCCCGTAAATATGGGTAAGCTGCTTGGATATATCGCGGCCAGAAGGAAGAATGTAGCGACCTTTTTCCAAAACTGGATGGTGAACTCTAACGTCTCGTGTGAATGCCACGCGGCATAAATACTTTCCACGGCTGAATCCAGGCGCCGGTTCTGGAAAAGGCACCTTGGCCCTAGTGATAAAGTTTGATCGCAGGCTTTCCGGCTGTTGATCATGGCCCGAGGAGCCAAAATTCTTCCAAGGCAACATGATGGCTCCCACTTGCTTGAGTGTAAAGGTTTCCAGGTAGGCCGCGATTGTTGTGTAATTATTACGTGCATAAGCAAACTCATCGAGATCGCAAACAAGTAGCCATTTGTAATCGCTAAAGATTCCGCTCTTCAGGAGATCGCGATAGATCGTCATCTGCGCATGGCATCGAGAGTCTTCCTTGATTTCTACGATGCTCTGGTAGGCACATTTCTTTAGGGCATCCCGCCAGTGGTCGGTTGAGTTATTGTTGACCAGAACTATCTTGGAAGCACCCTGCAATGCGTAGTGTGATATCCACTCCACAATGTTGGTGGCCTCATTCTTGAATAGAGCAAGCACGGCAAATGTGGCCTTGCTCGTACCCGCCATAAATACCTTTTGATAGCATGTAATTGAGTTTATGCCCTTGGGCTGGTGGCGGTGTCTGCAAAAGTATCTGGTTGCTAGAGGGAAATAGCCGTGCAGATCCAGATCTGGGCACCTGGGCTGGATGCGGCCTGGCTTACTGATGGCCAGGTGCAGGCCCACCTGCAGGTGCTGCCGCTGGCCGATCCCGCCCTGGCCCGTGCCGAGCTGCCGCTGCTGCTTGCCTATGCCGATCCCCTGGGGCGGCTCGCTTCCCAGGGTGCAGGCGAGCATGGTGGGGCACTGCTGGCAGCCCTGCCCCAGCTGGAGCGCTCCGCCAGCCGCTGCCGCCTGGTGAACCTCAGCTGTGTGGCCCTGCCCGCACTGGTGGCCTGGGCCGTGGATCCCTGTGCGGGTGTACCAGCGGAGGCTCTGCCGCGTTTCGCCGTGCCCGATCCTTTCGAGGCGTTGCTGGCGATCGCCTGGCTGCAGGAGCATCCAGAGCAGCTGCAGGCCTATCAAGCCTTGGAAGCTCACGCCCTCGCCGCCGCCCTCGATGGGCGGCCCCCCGATCTCGATTGCCTGGCGCGCTACCAGCAGGCCGCCAACCTGAACGCCCTGCTCGCGGCTCGGCAGGAGCGGGCAGCCCTGGAGGCCGATTTGGCGGAGCTGGCGAAGCAGCTGGAGCCGCTGCAGGAGCGGCAGCTGGAGGCCCTGGCCCTGCGGGAACAGCTGGCGCTGCTGCAGGGGCGCCTGCAGCAGGCTGATGTTCTGCAGGAGCGCTGCAGCGAGCTGCAGCTCAGCCTCCAGGCCCAGCAGCTCGATCTCGAGCAGCTCGCCCGCCGCCTGGCCCTGCTCGAGCAGCTGGTGAGTGCGGGCAGCGATGCCAGCCTGCGCCTGCAGGGCCGCCTGGCCCAGGCCCTGGCCTGATGCTCCGCGTTGGCGTGCTGGCCCAGGCCCCCGGTGGGCCACTCACCAGCTCCGCCTGGATCCGGCTGCTGCTGCCCTTGCGACGCCTGGAGCAGCAGGGGGGCTGCGTCGTGGCGCAACTGGAGCCCGCCGCAACGGACGACGCCCCGGCCTTGGCGCTCGCTGACCTCGATCGCCTGATCGTGCAGCGCGCTGCCTGCCCCAGCCTGGGCATGGCCGAAGCCCTGGTGCAGGCCTGCCGTCAGCGCTCGTTGCCCCTGATCCTCGATCTCGACGACGCCCTCTTCTCCCTGCCGGCCGACCACCCCGAGCGCGAGCGCTACGCCCCCGCCATCCCTGCCCTTGAGCACCTGCTGGCGGCGGCCGATCTGCGCGTGTTCTCCACGGCCACCCTGGCGGCCCAGTGCCAGCAGTTCGGCCCGCAGGCGGTGCTGGCCAATGGCCTTGATGCTGAAGCCTGGGAGGGGCCAGCCCGCTTCCCCCGCGCTGAGGCCGAGGGCCCCCTGCAGCTGCTCTACATGGGCAGCCGCACCCATGACGCAGACCTGGCCCTGATCCTGCCGGAGCTCGACGCCCTGACGGCGCGCGATCCCGATGCCTTTCGCCTCACCCTGGTGGGCGGCGTCAGCCAGCCCCTGCAGCGCCCCTGGCTCCACAGCCTGGAGGTGCCTCTGGAGGCCCGCCGCTATCCCCGCTTCGTGCGCTGGCTGCGCCGGTTGCCCCGCCACGATCTCGGCCTGGCCCCCCTGGTGGCCAACCCCTTTAATGCCGCCAAAAGCGACGTGAAGCTGCTCGACTACGCCGCCCTCGGCCTGCCGGCGCTCTGTTCGCCTGGGCCGGCCTACCAGGAGCTGTTGGCAGCGGGCCTGGCCTTGCCGGCTGAGCCCGGCCAATGGGCTGAGCAAATCCTTTGGGCAGCTGGGCATCGCCGCCGGCTGCGGCGCCTGGCCCAGGCGGCCCATGGGCACCTGTGGGAGCAGCGCAGCAGTGAGCAGCTGGCCGATGCGTGGCAGCACGTGCTCGGTGGTTTCAAGTTTGGGCCCAATTCCGGCAAAAGTTTGTGATCACTTGCTCCCCTGATCCGATCCGGCCTCGCCTCACCTGGCGGTTTCCCCATCTGCGACTGGTTCAAGGAGTGGTGCTGTGGATTCCCCAGACTGATCTCAGCCATTGGCAGCTGCGTGCACTCAGGGTGAAGGCATGTGGGCTGAGAGTTTCGGTTCGCTTCCGGGTTGAGATAGAAGAATCAGGGATCAGGATTCGGGTTAATCCGCCAAAATCGAGAAGTGCTTTTGTGCTCGACGAGCTGTCCCTGCGGGCTGCTTTTGAGTCTTTTGATGTTGAGCCGGCTATTGAGGTTGTGGAGTCTGAAGATCTCGCTTTATTGCGGGAGAGAATGGTTGCTGATGCCCGCCAGTTCAAAATCGGAATGTATAGCCATCAGGGCTATGGAGACATTTTTTACGCATTAATTTGTCAATGGTTGTTGTTGTGGCTGGTTGATTTGCCTTTGAAACAGGGTGGCGCCGTTTTGCTCGATTCCTATGGAGCGAATCGTGCGCGGGGAAAGACGGCTGAGTTGATTGCTGGATTTGTTCCCATCCTGGAGACTTGGCCTGGCTCGGAAGCGGATGTCTTGCCTCTTAAAGGGATTGATATTTATGCTGATTCTTCTCTATCCATCAACCGTATCAGCCTGTTATTGGATGATTTTGTAAGCCGTCTTCTGCAGCGTTTGCCGTTGCAGGGCGATGTGCCGATTTCCGGTGGCGTTCGGTTGTTGGAATTGCTGCTTGATTCGTTGGCAGGTTGTCTGCATTCACCTGATCGTTGGCCGGCTTTTGCTAGGCGCTTGGCCAGGGTAATTCAAGCGGATTGCAGTTCTTCTTTGTTTGCTCAAGTCGCTGAATCTTCTGGGTTGAATTCTTCGCGGTCGGGTCTCGTTGTTTGTCAGCAGCGCTTGGGTGACCTCGCTGTGGTGAAGATAGGTGGTCTTGAGTTGGTGCCATGGTTTGTTGATCAATATCAAGATCGCTACTTTGATGTTCTTGCTGCGAAGGCATCCCTTGCGCGCAGGCCAGTCTCAAGTCTGGGCCGATTGCTTGAGATTGCGGAGAGTCTGCATCCAGGAATGAACTACCGGCTCATCACAGATGGTTATGCATTGGCTGAGCGGCTGCTGTTGAAGCCCGGCAATCTCAGTTGGGTTGCTGCTCAGTTGGGTGTCGATGCAGCGGAGGCTGAAGCATCGATTTGTCGAGAGATCCAGATCCTGCAGGCACGGCTTGCTGTTGACGCCGCTCGGTTTTTTTCGGCTGGCTCTGTAATTGGTGACTCCGCAGAACAGGACCTTCTCTCTTTGCAGGCACTACAAGATTGTGATGTCTGTATCAGTACCTCAGGCCATTTTTGTTTTTCAATGATGAATTTCCTTAGTCATCGTCAGCAGCTATTGCACGCCCAACCCATCGGCCGTCGCTTTGATTTAGTTCGTCGTGGCCTCAAGCTGCTGCCACTTTCGCCGCAAGACCTGCAATGACCGCTTGGGGGATGGCTTTTCAGTTCCAAAGCCGCATGGCATCGTCGCGGGCGCTGAACCACTCCGCCGCCAGCGGCCCACCCATGGTGCGCTGCTCCCGGAACCAGGGCCCGCCCAGGGTCCAGTGCAGCAGGGCGGAGGGTTCTGCCAGGGGGCGCTCCTGCACATCCACCAGGTGGTTCCAGCGCTCCATGGGCAGAGCGCCGATCAGGCTGTCGTCGCCGAGCCAGTGGAAGCGGTGCAGTTCCAGGCCGCTTGCGCTGTTCACATACTCCGGTGTCAGCGCGGCGCAGCGGCTGCCGTTGAATAGCATCAGCGAGCTCCAGTTCTTCTTCTCGTAGCGGCTCTGGGTTTCCCCCAGGAATTTCACCTCCTGATCCGGCACGTGCTGGTGCTGTACGCACATCACCGCATAGCGCTCATCGCGCAGGGCCCAGAGCTCGGCGATGTCGCTGCGGCAGAGCATGTCGCAGTCCATGAAGATGGCCCAGCCCTCAAAGCCCATCAACTGGGGCACCAAGAAGCGACTGAAGGAAAAGGCCGTGCTCTGGCGCGGGTCGCGCTGGCGCCAGTAGAGCCCCTGGGCCTCCAGCTGGGGCGTCACCAGCGGCGTGATCGCGAGCGGCACGCTGCTGTGCTGGTAAAGGCTGTCGATCAGCACGTTGGTGGCCGCCCGCTCCCGCGGGTCGTAGCCGATGAAGATCGGAACCGGTGAGACCGCAGCCATCGGCAAAAAAACAGGACGGACGAATTTGGAAACCTTAAGCTGCAGCCAGTAGATCTCTCGGTAGATCTCAGTTGTGTCAAGGATTACTGGCGACTGTGCGCTTGAATAGACCTCTCTCCTCGGATGGCTGTCGTGCTGCAAGGTCTGGGCCCTGATTCAGCTGCTTGCATCAGTCGTTATCGAAGCCTGTGCTCGGAGCAAGATTTTGAAGCCGTAAAAAATTTTCTGAATGAATTAATCCGGCAGGAGCAGGAGAAATTTCTTCTTTTAATTATTACCAGTAAGGCTGCACACATTCCAGATAAGTCGTTGGAGTATGACGTTTTTGAGTATCTCTATGGGTCCCGTCAGTTACCACTTTATCTACGCATCTATGCAAATACGCGTTGCTGTTACAAGGTGAGTAATGCTCCAGATGTTGAGCGAGCAGAGCGCTATCTGGCTAGGGGCTATGCATCGCTGCACCATCGGCAGGCTTGTGGTTCTTCGGAAAATTCCAAGCGCGATCGCCTGCATATTGGTTTTTCGACAATGTTGGCCATGCTGCATGTGCAGCTCACCCATCGCCGCTGGCGCGACGCACATGCCTTAGCTCAAGGTGCCGTTGGAGAAGTGGGACGTTTCCCTGAGGGTGGTGCGCTGACTGGGTCTTATTACGGCACCAATACGCGAATTGCTCGAATTATTGGCCTTAACTATGCGCTTGATCTGGCACTGGATCATAATTTAGAGGGCGCAACGCGTTATGCAGCTTTGCTTCGGCAGAGCTTTTCGTTGGCGATGGCCAAGGCCGATCTCAATCTGGTTCGTTTTTCGGAGTTTTATGCGGGCCTGCCACTTTATAGAGTTATTGCGGAATCACAGGCTAGGCTTAAGGAGCCTGGGCAAACTATTGATGAACTCGTAAATCTCTCCGTTATTATTAAGTCGCAGGGACGAAAGAAAGTGGCGCGTCTGCTGATGCGAAAGTTAAATCGTCAATAGCTGATCTTCCTGGGTTCCTGGCAAGGCGGTGTTGATGGTCATGGCTGTTGCTCAGCCAGCACCTTGATCAGCTCATCGCGCAGCGCTTCCCAGGGCAGGCTGTAATTCACATAGCCGGTGGGCGTGCTCGGATCACTCACGTCCTGCACCAGTTCGGTTGGGATCTCCCGGGTGTGGTGGTGAATGTGCTGGTGCTTGGATTCGGCCATGCGCTGGCCCATGTGGCCCACGCCCGGTCTGGCGCAGATGCGAGCCACGTTGAGGGAGCCGGTGGTGTAGTTGGCCGCGAAGGCATCCACGCCCAATCCCACCCGCACCTTCTCCAGCAGCGGCAATCCGGCCACCACCCCCACCCGGCCTCTGGTCTTGAAGTTGAGCCGCTTGAGGATGCGGCGGATTACCCGGTCGTCGTTGCGGGCCTCGCGGCGGTGGTAGTCGGAGCTGTGCAGCGGCGGCGTCCAGCCGTCAAAGATCACGCCGAGGCGTGGATACAGCGCATGCAGGGCGTTGAGCAGGGCGGCGGTGCCTTCCACCTGCTCCACCCAGCTGCGTTTCTGGCCGGTGATGCCAACCCAGATCAGCGGTGTGCAGCTCTCCAGCTGCTTGAGGGCGCCGATCGCTTCGAGCTCGGAATCTCGCCGGGCCGCATTCCGCAGCTGCCCATCCACGGCGCCGGCCAGGGCCCGCAGCTGGGGATCTTCTGCCCGGGTGTGAAACCAAAAGCCCAGCTGCAGCAGGTAGGTGCCGTTGCTGGCCGTCAGCTCATTGAGAGCCTCCTGGCTCAGCTGCTGGTGGGGTTGGGCCAGCTCCAGGCAACGGCCCAGATCCACAAAAGCTTCGCCTTCTTTGGAAAACAGGGCATCGTCTGCGTCCAGCTGCTGGGCTTGGCGCACCGCCTGCAGGGCCAGCAGCCCGTCGTAGGAGCAGTGGTAAGGCCGGCTATGGCCCACCAGATAGCCCCCGAAGCGGGCCGGCTGGCTTGGCCTGAAGAATTCCGGCGTGCGGCTGAGGATCGCCAGGCAGGTGCGCACCGTGCCGGCTTCCAGGTGGCACACCAGCAGCAGCAGGTTTAGCCCCGGCAGCAGCACCGCATCGCTGCTGCTCACCCCCTGGAACACCACAAAGCGCTGCTCGCCCTCCTGCACCAGCAGCAGGTTCCAGTTCAGTACCAGCCGGCTGGCCAGGATCCGCCCCGGGCCCCGGCCCAGCACGCTGGGAAATCGGCCCTGGTGGCGCAGCCGGGCCGCCTCCACCACCAGCTCCTGGCTGGCAGCCCGCTCACAGAAGGCGGCCACGGCCTCTGGGCGGTCGCCACCGCGCTGCACAGCCGTGCCCAGCAGGGCGCAGTGGCTGATCCGTTCCAGCTCTGCCTCCGGCAGGGCTCCTGCCTCGCCAGCGAAGAAGGCTTGCCACTGCTCCAGCTCGGCGGGGGTGGCCCGCAGCACCCGGATCGCCACCCAGGGGAGCTGTAGGTCGCCCCGGCGCAGGCTCAGCAGCAGCTCCTCGCCCAGCTCAGCAGCGGCCAGCTCGCCGCTGAAACCCCAGCCCCCCTCCTCGCCTGGCTGCAGCGGCCAGTGCCACTGCCGATCACCGCTGCTGAGCTCCAGTTCCAGTGGCTCGCTGAGCTGGCCGGCCAGGGCCAGCTGGCTGCCGCAGAGCTGAAGACGGGCCAGGGAGGCCCCAACCTCCAGCTCCCGCAGGGAAAACCAGCGCCGGGGTTCGACAAACAGCACGCCCGAGCCATACCCTCTGCAGTCATGCTATGGGTCGCAAGTAGGGCCAGAGGCTGGTGCTGAGTTTCCCGCCGGAATTCGACGCCGCCGTCTACCGCAGCCGCTATGCCGATCTGGCCGGCCTGCGCCGCTCCCAGCTCAAGGACCACTGGCGCCAGGAGGGGCGTCGCGGCCGCCGCAACGCCACCGCGCTGGAGAGCCGCGACGACCTGCTCCGTTACCTCCAGCTGGCCGGGCATCTCCTTGAGATCGGACCCTTTGACAACCCCTCCCTCGAGCCCCTGCAGCGGCCGGGCCTCCAGATCGATTACGCCGACTTCCTCAGCCGCACCGAGCTGGTGGAGCGGGCCCGGCTACGCCCGGAGCGCAATCCAGAGGCCGTGCCCCCAATCCGCTATGTGCTGGCCGAGGGTGGCTACGACCAGATCCAGCAGCGCTACGACGCGGTGGTGTCGCACCACTGCCTTGAGCACCAGCCAGACCTGATCGGCCATCTGCTGCAGGTGGCCGGGCTGCTCAAACCCGCTGGGGTTTATCTGTTCACCCTGCCCGACCAGCGGCGCTGCTTCGATCGCTATCTGCCGCCTAGCGGCTTGATCGATGTGGTCACAGCCCATCTGGAACGCCGCAGCCGCCCGCCCCTGCAGGCCCTAGTGGAGCACAAGTGCTTCACCGTGACCGACTGGCTCGAGGCGCCTAACCCCCTAGATGGAGTGGGTCTGCCCACCCGGGCCCTGCTGGAGGCCGCCCTGGAGGAATACCAGGCCCATCCCTATGTGGATGTGCACTGCTGGAAGTTCACTAACGAGCGCTTCCGCCGCCTGGTGCGCCAGCTGGTTGCCTTGGCCTACCTGCCGGCAACCACCAGCCTGCGCACCTACAACCTCGGCAACGACTTCGCTGCTGTGCTGGGATTCACTCCTGAGCCCTGATTCCGCCGCCATGGCTTCCTCTTCTGGTTCCGATCGCAGTGAGCTCCAGGCTTTTCGCTTCCGCCTGCGCCACGACCACCTCCTGCGCCAGCGGCTACGCCGCGCCAAACAGGAGGCCACCCTGGCCCTGGCCCAAGAGCTGGGCTTTGAGCTCAGCATTGAAGACCTGCAAAGAAAGGGTCAACGCATAGTTGATGCAAAATCCTGACCTGCTGGATCTTCGCTGCCCGGAGGCAGCTCGCGGCTGTAGCTCTTCAATCCCCACCAGGCCCACTCCTCGGCATTCAGCCCTGCTGCCGCTCCCATCAGGCGGCCCAGTTCTTCGCCATAGAGGCGAAATAGCTCGAGCTTGGCTTCGGCTTCGGCCGCGCTGAGATTGGCCGGTTGGTTGCGGCTGCAATAGGTGAGATACCAGGTGCGGCCGTAGCCCGCTGCGGCTGCAAATTGCCGCACCGCTTCGGCGGTGGCCTGGTGGTCGGCATGGTCGCCGGGGTTGGTGCTGGCGGCGTAGTCGCCGCAGTGGATCCAGGCGTCGGCTGCCGCTTGGCGTGGTTGGCAGGTTCGGCGCTCCCGCACCACGATGCGCGCCAGGGTGGTGCACAGATCTTCCCAGCTCCGGTAGCGGCTGGAGCCATCCACCGCCGGCAGCGCTTTGCCTTGATCGCGCAGGCGGCTCAGGGAACGGTGGCGGTGCGCACCAAATCCCCTGCCCTGTTTACCCCCATCGGCGCAGCGCAGGAAATAGAGCACCGCGTGGCCGCAGCTGTAGCGCTGCAGCCCATGGCCCTTCACCCGGGGCCGGCTGATCGTGAGCGGCGGATTGCCCAGCCGCTGCCGCACCGCCATCACCGTGGCCAGTTCCCGGGCCTCCCACCAGCCGTCGCTTTCTCCCGCATCGCCGGCGGTGGTGTGGATGAACACCACAGGCCTGCTCTGATCGGCCAGGTGCCGGTCCGCCTCCTCGCCATGGAAAAGCATCCAGTCGTCCTGATGGGCCACCACATGCACATGCAGGGTCATGGCTTCACCCCCAGCTTCCAGTCGCGCGGGTCGTTGCAGCTTTGGTAGCTGGCGTGGCAGGAAAAGGGCACGCCGAACAGTTCGCGGTAGGCCCCGGTGTCGAGCAGCAGCAGCTTCCAGCCCTGCCACTCCAGCTGGGGCAGGCGCAGGCCCTGCCAGTCGAGCGGCTCCAGCCGGGTTTCTGGGTTAGCCAGCAGTTCATCCACCAACTGGCTCACCAGTTCCGGGCCCAGCCGGTGAATGCCCCCCGGCGTACCCACCAGCTCGCTGGCCAGGCCGTCGAGCGTCTGGCGGTAGGCCGCCAGCCAGCGCTGCATGAATGGATGGCCCGGCGGTGCCCACAGGCAGCAATTCACCACGTAGTGGCGGCAGTCGCCTGGCCGGCGCACCGCATTGACGCATAGGGCCAGGGTGCGGTCGCTCCAGCAGTGCTGGGCCAGCGCCCGCCAGCGCTCAACAGCTGCAGGGGTATCTGGTGTGGGGGTGTCGCAATCCAGATAGATACCCCCCCGGGTGGCCACGCTCAGCACCCGCAGGAAGTCTGATTGCATCGCCGGGTGCCAGCAGCGCTGGAAGCGCTCGGGATCTTTGCTGTCGCCAATCTCGCTGATCCATTCCAGCCCACCCTCGGCATCGAGGCGCAGCGGTTGCAGCTCCGGCAGCAGGGCCAGCCATGCTCCCAGCATGGTTTCTATGTCGCCTGGCACCGGCGTTCCCTGCCAGTACTGCAGCAGCGGTAGCGGTTCGATGCTGCTAGTCGCGGCGAAGCCCATGGCCCCTGGGGCGCGGCCCGCCAGCTGGCTCAGGGCCAGCAGCCGCTCCTGGCGGTCCAGCCCCTCGATCTCGGAGAGCCGCAACAGGGTGAGCTGGCCGCCGCTGGCGCCCCCCAGCAGCTGCAGCCAGCTGTGCAGCCGGCGCCCCTTGCGGCTGAAGGCCATCAGCACCCCCAGGGCCGGGTCCTCCACCGGCTCCAGCAGGGCCAGCCGCAGCAGCAGGGGCAGGAAGCTGTTGTCGTAGGCCGGGGCCACCGTGAAGCTGGGGTCGCCGCAACCCGCCGCCAGCACCAGCCCCCGCCAGCGGCGCGGGCGGCTGCGCAGGCTGGCCAGCCAAGCTTTGAGGGCCTCGCCTGAGGGGGCCAGCCGCCGCAGGCCGTTCATCTCCCGGCCCAGATCCAGGCGTGCTTGGATCCGCTCGGGCTGGTCCCGGCCAGCCGCCAGGGGGCCGATCAAGGCGCTGCCCCGCTGCTTGCTGGGCCGCTCGATCCGTTGCTGCTGGCCATCGGCCCAGTGCAGCTCAATCTCAGTGAGCAGGGCCCGCACCGGGCGGGGATGGCGGCAGCGCAGCTCCAGGCCAGCGGCGCCCGCTTTGATCGCCCAGGCCTCTGCCATCACTGCCTCCCCCCTGCCCGCAGTGGTGCCAGAAAGTTTCGCGGCTGCTCCAGGAACACCTCCCGGTTGCTGCTGATGCCGGCCTTGCTGCTCATGTCGGTTCGTCCCAGCGCACGCCCGCTTCGATCCAGCGATCCTGGGCCAGCCGCACCCCCAGAGCCGCCAGATCGAGCTGGGGATCGAGCTGCAGTTCGCAGTTGGCTGGGTCTCGGCCGCGCCAGGGGTCGAGGGCGGCGTAGATCGCCTCCAGCCGCTGGCCATGCTCGCGGGGATCCAGCAGCGGCACCGCGGCTGCGCCGGCACTGAGCCGGGCCAGCAGGGCCCGGTCGCCCTCGAGCTTCAGCAGGGCCTTGAGCACCGCCAGGGGATCCCCTGGCGGCACCAGCAGCCCGGTGCGGCCATGCTCTACCCGGTCGTTGTGGGCGCCTACGGCGGTGGCCACTGGCACCACCCCCAGCCGCATCGCTTCCCCCAGGCAGATGTTGTAGGTCTCGGGCCAGGGGGAGAGGAATAGGGCTACGTGTAGCCGCTGCAGCAGCCGCACCAAGCTGGGGCGGTCGTAGGCCCCCTGGTAGCGCACGATCGGGGCTGCATCGGCGCTGAGGCCGGCCTCCTCCAGGGCCTGATCCAGCTCTGGAGTGGCGCCGAGAATGTGAAGATGGAAGGGCTGGTCGTGGCTGGCAGAGATAAGCCGCACCAGGGTGTCCAGGCCCTTGTGGGGCATGGCATTGCCGATCACCCCCACCTGCAGCGGCCCCTGGAACGACGCTGCCGTGCGCTGACGGCGGCCCGCCTCCAGCGCCTCCAGCCCGGGGGTGAGCATCTCCAGCACCTCGATGCGCTCGGCCACCTCCGGATACACCCCCGCCATGATCGCGGCGCTGCTGGGTGTGCTGGCCAGCAGCACATCGGCGGCGGCCACGCTGCGGCGGCTCAGGGCCAGCCTGCGGCTGCGCTCCTCGCCGCCCAGGCCACTGGCCTGCAGGCACAGCCGGCATTGCAGCCGGTAATCATCAGCCTCGTGGATGGCGCAGAACCGGTCGTCTGGGCCGAGCAGGGTGTAGCGGTGGCAGGCCAGGTGGAAGTCGTGCAGGGTCACCACCACCCGGCAGCCCAGGGCCTTGGCAAACAGGGGCAGGCTCAGGGGCAGTCCGATCAGATGGTGCACATGCACTACGCCGATCCCGCAGCTGCTGATCACTTCGCAGAAGGCCCGCTCGTAGGCCGGGTGGCTGGCCGGAAAGCGGCTGATCTTGCCCACCTTGAAGCTGCGTCGCAGCTGGGGGCGCCCCTGGGCGTAATCCAGCAGGGCCAGCCGCATGCGGTCTTTGGGGGCTAGGGCAAACACGGGGCGCCGCTCCTGCTGCAGCTCCGCCAGCTGCTGGATGTAGGCCTCGGTACCGCCGGCGCGCCGCAGCCCCACCAGGTTGTGGGCCAGATGCAACACCGCCGGTTGGCGCAGGGGTAGGTGGATTGGCGCCGACTGGCGCTCGCGGCGCAGGGCCGCGAAGCGCTCCAGCACCACCGCCAGCCGCTGGGCGTAGGTGTGGTGGGCCAGGGTGTGCTCCTGGATGGCCCGGGCCCGGGCGATGCGCTGCTCCGGCTCGGCCAGCTGCTGGCGGATCAGGGCGGCAGCCTCCTGTTCATCCGCCGCCAGGGGGATCAGCTCGCCATAGGCCGGGGCCAGGTCCATGCCGGCACCGGCCAGGGCCACCTGGAAGCCGCCGGCCAGGGCTGTTTCGTACACCCGCGGTGGTGGGGAGCTGCCCCGGGCCTCACTGCTTTGGGCGCCGGCATTGGAAAACTCCCGGCCGATGCTGAGCACCACCCGGGAGCGGTTCCAGATGTCGCAGAGGTCGCCGATGCCCAGCCGCAGCTGGGGCAGGGCGCCGATGCCCGGCAGCTTCGGCTCAGGGATGTGGCGGTTCCAGGGCAGGGCCAGGTGCAGGCGCAGATCGGCGGGCAGCTGGGCCAGCAGTCGTCCCAGGCTGGCCACCCGGTTCGGCCAGGCCGTGCCCACGAAGGTGAGGTCGTAGCTGTAGTCGGCGTCCTGCTCCCGCAGGGGCCGCAGCTGCAGCGAGGCTTCGGCGGCCAGGGGCAGGTAGGTGGTGCGAGGGCTGGCCCCCTCGCAGTGGCGCTCATTGCTGAACACGTGATCAAAGGCCGGCTCGGCCCGCGCCACCAGCCGTCGCTCGTAGGGGTCCTCCGTGCTCCAGAGGATCCGGGGGATGGGGGTGTCCATCAGGGCGGTCAGCAGATGGCGATCGGCACCGGCGCCGCCGATCGCCAGCAGCCCATCCCAGGCGCCGGAAGCGGCTGCAGCCACCACCGAGGCGTGATCGCAGAGCTGCACATTGCTGGCCCCGAGGAGGCCCTCCGCTGCGCTGGCAATGGCCCGCGGCAGATAGCCGTTGGCCGTGCGCATTTCCGTGTCGTAGAGGAGCAGCTTCATGGCCAGACCCCCGGTGCGGCCACTGCGGCGAGTAGGTCGTGGCAGCGGTGCCGGTAAAGGTGGTGGTGGCGGGTGTGCCGGGCCGCGGCTGCACCCAGTTGCCGCCGCCAGCTGGGATTGGCCCGGGCCCGCTCCAGCAGGGCGCCGATCTCCTCGATGCACCTGGCAGGAATCACCCCTTGCTCCGCTGAGTAATAGCTGGCGATGCGGGGGCTCTGGCCCAGGTGAAGCTGCACGGCCCCCAGCAGCGCCGCCTCGAAGGTGCGGGGCCCGGGCATGGAGGCGGCGATTTGGTGGCGCCGGTTGGCGATCGCCACCTCCCGGCCCAGGTTGAGCACGAAGCGGCAGCGCCGGTAGAGCTGGCGCAGGCCCGCCGGACCCAGTCGCAGGTTCACCGCGCCGCTGAGATCATCCGGCCAGCCATCACCCCAACAGGCCAGGCTGAAGCCCGCAGCCAGCAACTGGCGCAGCAGTGCCACCCGCTGGGGGAAGGCCGCTCCGCAAAAGCCCAGGTCCACCTCCGGCTGCCCGTACTCTGAGGCGCCAGGTAGGTCGTCGAGGGGGGAGGCAGCTAGGGCCAGGGCCCGGGGCTGGCAGCTAGCTGGGTAGTAGGACAAGCAGTTGGGTTCGTTGCTGAACACCGGGCAGTCGAGGCCGTCAAGGCGCCAGTGCAGGTCGAATTCGTAGGGGTCATCGTGCAACCAGAAGGCCACCCGGGTCTGCTGCCGCCGGGCCCGCCCCACCAGCCAGCTGAGGTCCACGTTTGGATCGGCGATCGAACCGGTGATCAGCAGCAGATCAACCCTCTCCTGCAGCAGCAGGGCGGGCACCCGCTCCACCGCACAGGCCTCGCTGGCCAGCCCCAGCTCCCGGAAGCCATGGGCGATCCGCAGCCGCAGCCGCTGGTTGGTGTTGATGGCATCGGCGGTGCCGCTGCTCACCAAAACCCTTCTCACAGCAGCCGGCCCTGCAGGCTGAGCAGCTGCTGCACCAATTCGCCGTAGCGCCCCAGCTGTTTAGCGGCCTGCTCGTTGAGTCGCCGCTGCCAGGAGAGCTTGCCGGCCGTTTCCCGGCCGCTTAGAAGCTGGCGTTCGCACTCCTGCTCTACCTCCAGCAGCTGCAGGCGCAGGAGCTCCAGATCCTGCTCCGCCTGGCGCCGCTCCAGCTGCTGGTTCCAGTGGGCCACCAGCCCTGGGGCGTCGCTGCAGCGCAGGCGGTCCCGGTAGTCGTGCTCCGCCGGCGCCCCACCCCGTTCCGAGCGGCCGTCGAGATCCTGGTAGGCCGCGGCCAGTGGCGGCTCGGCCTCCAGCAGTGCGGCGGTTAGGGCCGCCTCCAGGGGGGCAGGCTCGGCAAGGGTGCAGGCCTTTGGCAGGGGCTCCCCGGGCTTCCAGCTGGCCAGTTCGGCGGCGCTCAGGCTCAGCAGGCGCTCTCCATTGAGCAGCACGGCCGTGCCGGCCGCCTCCAGCAGCAGGCGGTAGCTGGCCTCGATACCGGCTAGGGGGAGCCTGCCACAGCTCAGCAGCAGGTGGGGCGGCAGGAACACCAGCACCTCGTTGGCGTTTCGGCCAACCCAATCGCAGCGCAGCGCCCCGGCCCTTTCCAGCAGCTCCTCCAGGCGCTGGGGCAGGGGCTGCGCGGAAGCCCAGCGAAACATGGCAAATCGCAAGCCAGACAACCCTAAGCGTCTGTATTAATTAGGCTTGCTTTGGAGTGGCCTCAAGATGCAATCCCCAGCCCAGCTTGGTCGCCTGCGCCAGGCGCTTGAGGCTGATGATCTGCCAGGCGCCCTCCACTTGTTCAGCCTGTTGCGCCAGCAGGCCTATCCGGCGGCGCTGCTGCGGCCAATGTTGGCCAGCTGCCATCCCGGCTTGGATGGGGCCTACCTGAATCTTGATCTGGTGCCGGCAGCTTTGCTACTGGCACCCCGTTTTCCAGCCGCCCTCTCCCACGGCAACCTGGATCCCCTGCTGCTGGAGCTAGCCCACGGCTGCGATCCCCAGACGTTTGTCAGCGAGCACCTCAACGGCGTGCTGCGTGGGGAGATGCCGCTTTATCCGGGCCTGCCCGCCCTCGACATTCGCCACTACCACCAGTTGCTGCAGCTCACCCCCGGCCGTCGCGGCTGGCTGCGGGCCCGCACCGCCCTCGACTGCTTAGCAATGGAGAGCCCTGGGGCAGATCTGTCGGCCCTGGGCCGCTGGGCTCCCAGCCGCCATGACGCCTTGCTGGAGAAGCCCTGGATCTGGATTCAGGGGCCCGGCCAGCCCTGTGGCCACCTGCTGGGCCAGGCCCTGGCGCTGGATGGGGTGCGGTTGGTGCCCGACCGCGCTGGGGCCGAAGCCCTGGCGATCGATACCGCCCAGCGGATGTTGCAGGGGGGCGGGCACTACTTGCTCTGGAACGGCAGCGCAGCGCCACCGGCTGCCTGGGGACCCCTGATCCGGGGCTTGGCGGCTCGCCGTCCGCACCGCCCCTTCTGCCAGCTGGGGGAGACCCGGGAGGGGCTCCGCGAGATCCTGCCGGCCCGCCCCAGCGCTGAGGCCGCCTTGCTCGCCATCTCGGCCCATTGGCTGGCTCGGCGCCAGCCTGAGCAGATCCTGGCCTTTCTGCAGCATTGGTTGGCTGCTCCACCGGTGCTGGAGAAGCCCCGCCTGGAGCCCGACCTGCTGCGCCGGCTTGAGCAGCCGCTCACCCCAACCCCCATCGTCGGCGTGCTCGTGCTGGCGGCCAGCGAGGCCCAGGTGGCCGACTTCGGCCTCGCGTGGCTCCAGCGGCGGGTGCGCCAGCAGGCCGACGCGGCCGGTTTTGTCCGGGCTGGCGTGTTGCAGCTGGCCGATCACCCCGTAGACCAGCTGCGGCAGCTGGGGGCTGCGGCTGGGGATGGTTTGTTGCCGGTGCTGGCCTTCATTGGTCCCCACGATCAGCTCCGCCCCTGCGCTTGGCAGCACCTGGCTGCCGAGTTGGCCTGGAAGCCAGAGCAGCTTCTCTGCAGCGACGAGGAGCTGCTCTGGTGTGAGCAGCCCGAGCGCATTGGCCAGCGCCAGTTCGCCGGCCCCGCCACCCCCTTTCGCCTGCTCAGTCGCGGCCAGCTGCCAGGCCTGGTGGCGCTCCCGGCCACGGGCCTAGCCGGGCTCGAACTCCAGCCCAGCTATGGCTCCCTCCATACCTTGCTCAAGGATCTCGGCCTGCTGTGGCTGGAGCGGGGCGGCACCATCGAGGCCCTGCCCCAGGCCCTGCTGCGCCGCCAGCCGCTCATTAATCCCACCCTGCTGGCGATCAGCACCCCCAACCAGCGTCAGCTGTTCAGCGGCGACCAGCTGCTGGAGCTGGCGGCGATCACCCTTCGCCACGGCCCCGCCTGGCTGGCCCCTGGGGGGCGGCTTGAGCCAGGCCTCCGCCAGGCCAGCTTCCAGCTGCGCTACACACCAGCCGCCGAGGCGCGCGTCTCGGTGATCATTCCCTTCCGCGACCAGGCCGCACTCACCCGCATCTGCGTGCAGAGCCTGCTGGAGCAGGCCGGCCCCACGCCCCTGGAGCTGGTGCTGGTTGATAACGGCAGCAGCGAGGCCGCGGCCATCGCCCTGGCCGCCGAGCTCGCTCCGCTGGCGGCGGCGCGCGGCATTGCCCTGCTGGGGCTGCGCGACGACAGCCCCTTCAACTTCGCCGCCCTCAACAACCGGGCCCGCCAGCACTGCAGCGGCAACTTCCTGCTGTTTCTCAACAACGACATCCGCTTTGAGTCGCTGGCGCCGATTGAGGCCCTGCTCGATCCCTTCGCCATGGCACTCACCGGAGCGGTGAGTGCCCGGCTCCTGTTTGAAGACGGCACCATCCAGCACCATGGCCTGGCCGCGGCGCCCCGCCAGCCCCACGACATCCTTTCTCCCGGCAAGGGGTTGCGGCCCGGGGTCGAGACCGATCCCTTCGCGGCCCTGGAGCTCCAGGAGCAGTGGTCGGCGGCCACGGCCGCCTGCCTGCTGATGCGAGCGGCCGACTTTGATCGCCTCGGCGGCTTCGATGAATCCTTCGTGGTGGCCTACAACGACGTGGATCTCTGCTGGCGGCTCAGCGCTGAGGGACGGGCTGTGATCGTCACCCCGGAGCCGCGCATCATTCACGCCGAGTCGAAGAGCCGCGGCGATGACATCGCCGGCGAGAAACGCAACCGCCTGGCCCGGGAATCGGGTGCCCTACGCCAGCGCTACCCGCGCCGCTTCCAGCAGGGGGATCCCCTTTACCACCGCTTTCTCGGGCCCGCCTCCCATCGCTTCGAGCCGATGGCCCTGCCTGCCAAACCTCTGGCGCCCTCTCGGGAGCGGATTCTCTACAGCTGGGTGCGGCCGCAATGGACCCGGCCTGGTATGCGGCCACTGATGATCTACGTGCACTGGGATGGCCAGGGCCTGGTGCGGCCGGATGTGCTGGAGCAGCTGCGGGCTTACCGGTCCCATGCCGATCTGGTATTCGTCTCGGCGGCGCCGGCCCTGCTGGAGCAGCGGGCCGCCATGGGGCAACTGCGGCAGCTCTGTGAGGTGGTGCTAGTGCGTGAGAACGAGGGCTACGACTTCGGTAGCTGGGCCGCTGGGCTTTCCTTCTGCCGGCGCTGGCTGGATCATGTGCCCCTGCTGATCCTTACCAACGACAGCTGCTACGGGCCCCTCCACAGCGTTGACGGGATATTTGAACGGCTAGCCGTCAGCCGGGCTGATGTGGTGGGCCTCACCGAGAGCACGGCGATCCGCTCCCATCTGCAGAGCTACTTCATGGCCTACCGGCCCCGGGTGTTGCGCAGCCCACTGTTTTGGGCGTTCTGGGAACAGATCGGTATTTGGCACACCAAGATTGATTTGGTGCGCTCCTGCGAGGTGGGCTGGAGCGGGGTGCTGGCCGATGCCGGTTTCCAGCTGGAGGCCCTCTATTTGGCCGGTCAGCATGGCAACGTCACCCACACGCGTTGGCGTCAGCTGCTTGAGGAGCTGCAATTCCCCTTTCTCAAAACTGAGCTGTTGCGGCTCAATCCCATCCGCCAAGACATTGACGATTGGCAGAGCGTGGCTGCGGCTTGTGATTCCCGTGTCACCGCCTTAGTTCGACAGCACCTGCTCCTAAGAGACATGGGCTAACTCTGCTACTTTCAGTCCCATATTTGTGGGCTAGAAACGCTTGAAAGCAGTCATTCTTGCTGGAGGTAGGGGAACCCGACTCGCCGAAGAAACCGTGGTACGCCCCAAGCCTCTGGTTGAGGTAGGTGGTCTGCCAATTCTCTGGCACATTCTCAAGATCTATAGCTCCTTCGGTATCAACGATTTCATCGTGTGCTGTGGCTACAAGGGCTACATGATCAAGGAATATTTTGCCAACTATTTCCTGCACACCAGTGATGTGACTTTTCACATGGATGTAGGCAATCATATGGAGGTGCATCAGCGCACCACTGAGCCTTGGAAGGTCACCCTGATTGACACCGGCGACAAGACCGAAACCGGCGGTCGCTTGGGTCGCGTGCGCTCCTATCTCGACGATGAGCCCTTCTGTTTCACCTACGGCGATGGGGTGGCAGATGTCGACATGGGCGCCCTGATCGCCCAGCACCGCCAGCAGGGTTTGCAGGCCACCCTCACCGCTGTGCAGCCCCCCGGTCGTTATGGCGCCTTACATCTCGAAGACAATCGCGTCGCCAACTTTCAGGAAAAAGCCGATGGCGAGCAGGCCTGGATCAACGGCGGCTTCCTAGTGCTTGAGCCCAGCGTCTGCGATTTAATCCACTCCGACGCCTGTCTGTTTGAAGCCGATGTGCTTTCCGAGCTGGCCCGTCGCGGCCAGTTGGGGGCTTACCGCCACCACGGCTTCTGGCAGTCGATGGACACCCTGCGTGAGCGCAACCGTCTCGAGGACCTTTGGGATAGTGGCCAGGCCCCCTGGAAGCTCTGGAGCTGATGGCCCGCCCTGGTTGCAGCCCTGACCCTTCCTTTTGGGCCGGACGGCGCGTGCTGCTCACCGGCCACACCGGCTTCAAGGGCAGCTGGCTGGCGCTCTGGCTGCTCAAGCTTGGTGCCCGCGTCACCGGCGTGGCCCTTGACCCCGACACCAGCCCCAGTCTCTTTGGCGCCCTGGATCTAGTCGCAGCCGCTCTGCCCGGCGAGCTGCAAGACAGCCGCGCCGACATTCGTAACGCCTCTGCCCTGGCTGCGCTGGTCGCGGCAGCCGACCCCGATGTGGTGCTGCATCTTGCGGCCCAGCCCTTGGTGCGCCGCAGCTACCTCGATCCCCTCGGCACCTGGGCCACCAATGTGATGGGGTCGTTGAATGTGCTCGAGGCCCTGCGCGGCCTGGATCATCCCTGCTCGGTGGTGATGGTCACCACCGACAAGGTCTATGAAAACCGTGAGTGGTGCTACGGCTATCGCGAAACCGATCGCCTCGGCGGCCACGACCCCTACAGCGCCAGCAAGGCTGCTGCCGAACTGGCTATTGCCTCCTGGCGCGCCAGTTTCTGCGGCAGCGCACCTCACCAGACGCCCCATCTCGCCATCGCCACTGCCCGTGCCGGCAATGTGATCGGCGGCGGCGACTGGGCCGCCGATCGGATCGTGCCCGATGCCATGCGCGCCTGCGCCGCCGCCGAGCCCCTGGTGTTGCGCAACCCCAGGGCCACCAGGCCCTGGCAGCATGTGCTCGAGCCGCTTTGCGGTTATCTCAGCCTCGCCGAAGCTCTGGCGGCCGACCCCGCCGCCCACGCCGAGGCTTGGAACTTCGGCCCCCAGCTGGAGGCCAACCGGCCCGTGGGCGAGCTGGTGGAGGCCCTGCATCAGCACTGGAGCGGCCAGTGGCGCGACCTCAGCGATCCCGGTGCCCCCCATGAGGCCGGCCTGCTGCACCTGGTGATCGATAAGGCCAGCCAGCGCCTCGGCTGGCAGCCCCGCTGGGACTTCGCCACCACCGTGGCCCGCACCGCAGCCTGGTACCGGCAGGTGGCGGCAGGTGCCTCCCCGCTCGCCTGCTGCCGCGCCGATCTGGAGGCTTACGCAGCCACTTTTAATTCGCCAGGGGCTACGGCGCCAGGGGCATCTTGAGCTGTTCGGCGTAGAGCTGGTGCGCCAGCTGCTCGCTCGGGGCCTCCACGTCGCTCCAGTGGATCGGTTGATCCTTGGCGATGGCGCGCTTCAGCCGGCAGCCCTCAGCCAGCCCTTCCGGCAGCAGCCCCTCGGCCCGCACCACGCTCGCCTTCTCCGCCTGGCCGTAGGTCATGTAGCGGCCAAACGAATCGAGGCTATCGCCCACCTGCAGGTCGCGCTTGGCGATCGCCACCACCTCCACCACCGGCGCCCCCAGCGGTTGGCCCACCGCATCGCCGAATAGCACCGCTCTTGCCACGCTCATCGGTGCCTCCAGATAGCAGAGGTGATAAGGCTGGTAGAAGCTGTACAGGGGCCCCGTTCCCAGCTTGTAGAGCGCCAGGTAGGAGGCATGGCGCTCGTCCTCCATCTCCGCCAGGCAGAAAACGCCAGGTGACGGTTGCGCGCCGATCACGAAATCCACCACACCGCCGAGCTCCCGCAGTTGTTCGAGGTCGTAGGCGGCGGTGAGCTCGTCGATGTGACCCTGGTGCACGCGCCGGCTCATGCCCCGCTGGGCCACGGTGAAGCCGGTGGCATTGGCCACGATGCACTGCTCGAAGTTCACCTTCGAGCCATCGGCAAATGAGGTCACCATCGTCACGTCCTGGTTCCACTGCTCGGCAAAGCCCTGCTGGGTGGTGGGGGTGCGGTATTCGTCCTGCAGGCCCTTGATGTTGCCCAGCACCCGCGGCGTTAGCCCCAGCCCCTGCACGTAGCGCCAGAGGTTGAGCTCCACGCCGGGCTGGTCGCCGTCGCAGCAGGTGAGCAGCACCCCCGCACGACGTGCTTTCTCATGCAGGATCGGCCCCACCGTGGCATCCACCTCCGCATTCATCAGCACCAAGGGCTTGCCCTCGCCGATCGCCTCTAGGGCCCGGGCGGCGCCGAAGTTCACGGCTCCGGTCATATCGATCAGACAGTCGATGCCAGCTGAGCGCGCCAGCAGGCTGGGGTCGTCGGTGATCGCCGGTGTGCCAGCCGCTATTGCCCGATCCAGTTCCGCCAGGTTGCTAACCGCCACAGCGCCGTCGCGGCCAGCGAAGCCATAGGCGTCAGCTGCTTTTTGCAGAGTGCGGTTGGCGATCGCCACCACCTCCATCCCCGGCACCAGTGCCGACACCTGGGCTACAAAGCCCCGGGCCATCGCCCCGGCCCCATACATGCCAACCCGTACCGGGCGCCCTTCGCTTTCGCGCTGGCGCAAGGCGGTGTCGACAAGAATCATCCAGGGCCAGCCGTATGGCTAAACGCTACCCCACCTCCCCTGCTGCTCGGCGTAGAGCTGGTGGGCCAGTTGGTCGCTCGGGGCCTCCACATCGGCCCAGTGCACCGGCTGATCCTTAGCGATGGCGCGCTTCAGGCGGCAGCCCTCCACCAGACCCTCTGGCAGCAGACCTTCGGTACGCACCACACTGGCTTGCTCGGATTGGCCGTAGGTCATGTAGCGGCCGAAGGAGTCGAGGGTTTCACCCGCCTCCAGGTCGCGCTTGGCGATGGCCACCACCTCCACCACGGGCCCACCGATCGGTTGGCCCACCGCATCGCCAAACAGCACCGCCCGCGCCAGGCTCATCGGTGCATCCAGGTGGCAGAGGTGATAAGGCTCGTAGAAGCAGTAGAGCGGCCCATCGCCTAGGCCCTTGGCCGCCAGCATCGGCGCGTGGCGCGGGTCGGCCAGCTCCGCCAGGCAGAACACCCCCGGCGCCGGCTGAGCGCCCACCACGAAATCCACTACTCCACCGAGCGTCCGCAGCTGGTCCAAGTCGTAGTGGGTGGTGAGGTCTTCGACCGGACCGCGATATTCCATCCGGGAGGTGCCGCGGCGCAGCACCGTGAAGCCGGTGGCGTTAGCCACGATGCACTGCTCAAAGTTCACCTTCGAGCCGTCGGCAAACGAGGTCACCATCGTCACGTCCTGGTTCCACTGTTCGGCGAACCGCTGCTGGGTGGTCGGGGTGCGGTATTCGTCCTGCAGGCCCTTGATGTTGCCCAGCACTCGCGGGATCAGGCCCATGCCCTTCACCTTGCGCCAGAGGTTGAGCTGTACGCCGGGCTGGTCGCCGTCGCAGCAGCTGAGCAACACCCCCGCTGCCCGCGCCTTCTCGTGCAGGATCGGCCCGATCGTGGCATCCACCTCCGCGTTCATCAGCACTAGCGGTTTGCCGTGCTCGATCGCCGCCAGCACAATGGCGGCGCCGTGGTTCACCGAACCGGTGATGTCGATCAGGGCATCGATCGCCCCCGAGCGCACCAGCAGCGCCGGGTCGCTGGTGATAGCTGGTTCGCCGGCGCTAAGGCTGCGTTCCAGCGCAGCCAGGTCGGAGGCGGCCACGGCTCCGTCGCGGCCGGCGAAGGCGTAGGCATCCGCCGCCCGCTGCAGGGTGCGGTTGGCGATCGCCACCACCTCCATGCCGGGGATCTGGTTGGTGATCAGGGCCACCAGGCCCCGGGCCATCGCCCCGGCCCCGATCACGCCGATGCGCAGGGGCCGGCCCTCCTGTTCGCGCTGCCGCAGGGCCGTGTCGAGCAGGATCAAATTTTCAGACCCTCTGACAAGGTCATTTGCTCGCGGATGCTGGCCAAGCTTTCGTTCAGCAGCGGCCAGGAGGCATCTTTGGGCGAGATTTCACTGACCTCCAGAGGCCAGCTGATGGCCAGCTCGGGATCATTCCAGCGCAGGCCGAATTCTGCTTCTGGGGTATAAAACTCGCTCACCTGATAAAGAATCTCTGTGGCATCGGTGAGGGTCTGGAGTGCATGGCAGCAGCGCTCCGGAATCAGCACTGCTTGGTGGTCTTCCGCGCGCAGTTCAACCATTTCGGTCTGCAGAAAAGTGGGTGATTCCGGGCGCAGGTCCACCAGCACATCTACCAACTCTCCACCTACGCACCGCAGAAACTTGTGTTCTGCATAGGGCGGAAACTGAAAGTGAAAGCCGCGCAGGGTGCCAGCTCGCTGGTTGTAGGAGCGATTGATCTGTCGCACCTGGAAATCCACCCCATGCTCACGCAACTCTTTCTGGCAGAAGGCTCTTGCAAACCAGCCACGCTCGTCGCCGATGGGCGGGCTCGTGACCTTGAAAGCGCCTGCGATGGCCAGGGGTTCGTACTGCATCGGAAGGGTGAGGTGGCCCCAGGATGGCAAAGGTAAACCAATTTACCGTTTGCTTTGCAGAATTGCCTGCACCTAGCTTTGGTCTTGGGCGCTGAGCAGCACGGGTAGGCGCAGTTCCGCTCGCAAGCCTCCGCTTGGAGCCTCAAGTAGGGCCAGTCTTCCCTGGTGATCGAGGCAGAAGCGTTCCACGATTGCTAGCCCCAGCCCACGATGGCGTTGGCGTTGGCGGTCGTTGCTGCGGCTGGGGCCGGGCATGGTCAGCAAGGTGTCGGTGGCAATTCCCGCTCCGTGGTCGTCCACCCGCAAAAGCACCTGGTTGCCCTGGCGCACTGCACTCAGTTGCACCGGCGGGGCGCCGTACTCAAGCGCGTTGTCGATCAGGTTGTTGAGTGCCCGCTCCAGTCCGTCGGGGTCGAGCTTCACCAGCAGCCGCGGCATCCCTAGGCGGATCAGCTGACATGGGTGGCTGGCCACGATGCGGCCGCAGAGGTCGTCTAGGGCGCAGGCCTGACGCCGCTCAGCCGGCAGCTCTTGCTCTCCCAAAAGGGCCAGTTGGTCAGTGAGGCTTCGCAGTCGTTCGAGATCCATAGCCATCGCTTTGGCTACTTCCCCGTTGCCGCCATCGAGCCGCTCGCAGAGGATTTCGGTGCGCAGCATCAGCCGGGCATGGGGGCCGCCCAGGTCGTGGGTGAGGCCGTGCAGCAGCTGGCGTCGCGCGGTCGCGGTGTTGTTGATCCGCTCGAGCAGCCGGTTGATGCGGAGGCTGAGTAGGCGGATCGGCGCGATTCCCTCCTCGGGCAGCAGTCGCAGGGGCACGGCGACTCCTTGCTCCCCGAGCAAATTCAGCATCCGGCTCAGGGGGCGTTCCACCTTTAGTCGGAGGAAGAGCACCAGGCCCCCTAGCCCGCCCATCGCGATGGCCAGGATCCTCAGCAGGGGGAGATACCAGATGCTGTTGCTGAGCCGCTCTGACTGATACAGCCACAGGGACTGGCCGGCCCGGTCCTTGCCCAGGTTCAGTTGCACCCAGTGCCCTCCCCAAGGGTCTTGCAGGGGAGGCTGGTCGCGTTGCAGCCGCCGGTTTACCCCAAACTCCCGCACCATCGCCAACTGCACCAGGCGCTCAAAACGCCCTGGTGCGCTCGGCTTAGGCTGTACCAGCAGGTTTTCAGGCCGCACCAGTACTCCCGATGGCAGGGCGACTCGGTCGGTTTGCTTCAGCACCTCTTCCACCAGCACCGTGTATTTGCTCAGCCGCAGGGCTGTTTCGCTGACAATGCGCGGCTCCAGCAGCAGGCGCATCCCCAGCAGCAGGCCCAGGTAGCCGGCCACGCCTCCGAGCACCAGGCTGACCATGAGCACACCCCAGTCGTAGCCGGCCAGTCGTGCTCTGGGCAAAGTCATGGATCAGCCCTCAAGGGGCGGCGCGCTCTGCGACAGAGGCTGCACCGGCACCACTAAGCGGTAGCCCCTGCCGCGAACTGTCTCGATCATGGTGCAATTTGGTTGCAGCTCTTCGAGCAGGCGCCGCAGCCGCGACAACCGCACATCGATGCTGCGGCTCTGCTCCACATCGACCAAGCTGCCGCTGGCCTGGACCAGATCCTGGCGGCTCACCACCTCGCCGGCGCGGCTGCAGAGCAGCTGTAGCAACGCAATGTCGCCGCGGGACAGTTCCTGTCCTGCGCCGGTGCGCATCCCCAGCCAGAGCCGCTGGGGATCAAGTTGCAGCTCGCCGAGTTGCCAGGACTGAGGGGCAGACACGCTGGCAAGGGCAGGTTTGAGCAGCTGTTCCACCCGCAGTTGCAGCTCCCGAAACAGGAATGGTTTGCCCAAGTAGTCGTTGGCACCGGCCTCAAGCCCCGCCACCCGATCCCGCGGGGCGCCCAGCGCCGAGAGCATCAGCACGGGGAGGTGGGGATGGCCCCGACGCAGCCGCATTAGTACATCGGTGCCGCGTTGCTCCGGCAACAGCTCATCGAGCACCAGTAAGTCCGGCTGCGTCTCGCTAAGCGCCTGCTCCAGCTCGCGGGGATGGCTGAGATGGCGAGCCTGCCAGCCCCGTTGGCTGAATTGCTCTAGCAGCAGGGCGCCCAACTCCACATCGTCATCGAGAATCCAGATCGAGCCGACCATGGCAGTTAAAGCGGGAGGGTGGCAACTCCAAGTTCCTCGGCCAGCTGGCGCAGCTGCCCCATCCGTTTCGGTAGAGACTCCAGCAGCATCTGGCGTTCCTTGTGGCTGCGGCTGCGGGGCAGCTGGTGGCGCCGGAGAACACTGGTGAAGGACGGGCTGTTGAGGAGATCTCGAGGATCCAGGTCTGGTTGGAAATGGTGAATGGCGAGAATATTTGCCAGCTCGATACTAAAGCGACTTATCTCCAATTCTTGATTAGAGCGGTTCTTCATGTTTGTCATAACCCTATGGGGTAAGCCTGAATCCTGATGAAATGCATAGCGCAGGGCCCGGCTTCGGGTCTGTTTCTGCACCACGCTCAGCAGCGTGTTGCGCACCCCGCTAAAGCGGGGCTGACAGGCCAGCTGGGGCTGGTTCTGCAGTATTTGGCTATCGATGCGGGCGGCTTCACTGTTCTTGACCTCCATTGGTTGGGTTGTTTCCCGAAAGCTTTCCGGTTCGAACACCGCTGCCTTAAGACCCCGCCTCCGCAGCCGCTGATAGAAGTCGACGTCATCGCCGCCCCAGCCCGACATGTGGTCGTGCCAGCCGCCGCAGCGGCGACCATCCTTGCGCCTGAATAGACAGCTGCCAGAGGAGCTTCCTAATTTGCTGAAGCCTCGGTAAAAGAGTGCTGGATCACGATCCATGGCTCCTAAATAAGGCGCAATCGTGAGCAGTTCGATGTCGGCATCTAATTTGAGAATGATTTCAGCTTTGGAGTAGCGCAGGGCCACGTTCTGTGCGCGACCTTGGCGCCAAAGGGGCTCATTTTCTAATCGGATTACATGCACTCTCTCCAGATCGAAGTTCGCTAGCTGTGGAGCAAGTTTTGGGGTGGAATTGAAATCCACGATCAGGATTTTCCCCAGCTGGGAGCAGGCCAGCCAGGAAGGAAGACTGTGCAAGACGTGCTCGGCACGGTTGCGGCAAGGTGTGATCAGGTCGATGCTGGTCATCACTCTTTTAGTTCTGCTGGGCTGAACCAGGCTGGTTTAAGGGGCTTCTTGGAAAGCATCATGCTGAGCACCTGTTGATGATCAGCAGTTGATAATGGAAGAAGCGTTCGATTACCTGGCTGAATTTGTGCCATCTCGTCGGTATGGATGGATATGAACTTGGGGCAGTAGAGAAAACGGATCTGCTGATCAGAAGTAACAAAGGATTGCCTAAGTGCAGTTAGCTCGGCACCAGTTAGCCAACTGTTGGCTGCGGCAAGGCTTTGCCAGGAGGGCTCAGTGCAAGTCGCTTTAAATACCTTAGAGTATTTGCGGTAAAGCTTATTGCGCTTGTGGTAATCAAGTGGTAGCTGATTTAGAAACAATTTGAATGCAACGCAGGCAATAGGATCGGAGATATTGGCGTGAGATTTTTTGTCGGGTGCTAGGGTCTCGTCTGGTAAATTGCGTTCACACAAACGCCGTAAGAAATCAAGGGGAAGCTGACCCGATTTGCTTAGGTCTTCGTATGAGTGGGCTTGAACGGGAAACTGGCTGCTCCATGCCAGAAGCTGCCTCCCGTAGTCCCATCCATGGCCATATGAGCGAATAAAGGTCTTGATTTCATGCTTGTAAATGGTCGCAAGGATGAATTCGCTGTAGCCGCTTTGGATATAGGCGCCCCGTTCTCGGAGTACGGCAGTCACACGTACATCAACGTCTTGGAAAAGGCGGCGTATTTGTGCAATGTTGGATTGTTTTCGGAGCCAAAGTTCATCTTCTGAGTAGAGTTCTGGAGCTGCGGCAAAGCCGATACGCCAGAACGCTTCTGAGCTGATGATTGTATGCTCATATTGTTGAGATTTGACAGCGATGGATCTGGCAATTGTAAGCAATTCATCTGTTGAGTATGGTTTTGGGCCTCCTCTGTTGTCCAGCGATCGGGCAATATTGCGGTGCGTAATACCATGGCCCCGGCCTGGGAGCAGTTCTCCTTCGCTGGGGTACCAAATCCCAAGCTTTTTAAGGGATTCACGGTTGCGTTTCAGCTGTCGCTGAATGGAGGTGGTACCGGTTTTATGGGTGCCGATGTGTAGATGAATGGGCATCTGTTGCGGTTCGATTCAGCGACTCAGTGTTTGGACTGCACGTAGCACGGTTTCGGCGTTGAATTGGTTTGAGCGTTGGAATGCAGCGGAGGGGTCATCGGCCACTGTCCGGGATTCATTTAGACCACAATCGAAATAGCCAACTCCCCCATCTGTGGCGCGATCTATGTTTACCCATGTGCTGCTTAGGCTGCGGGCACCCGCAATAAACATTACCTGCTGGGCCAGTTTCTCACCAGGTACGAACATTCTTAGGGTCATGCAGGCTTGTGGAAAGCCTGTAATTATCTCGTAGCGTCGATAAAGGTTTAGCTTCTGTTCGAAATTCAGCTCCTCTGGGCAAATTATATCCACGTTGGGAAGTTGGCTTAGCTGGGCGACTAGTTCGGCTTCTTGGGCGAAGTGGGTGCTGCCCTGGCTGAGTTTGTGGCGTGAAAGGTAAGCTAAACGGCGCTCTGGTTTGCTGATGGTCTCAAGCCGACCGCGTAACCTCGGCTTCAGGGCAGCAACACAGGCGGTCCGTAGATCTCGGCTAGCAAAGCTCCGATCACAGCAGAGGGCTGGGCCAGAAACCAGCTGCCGGGCCAGCATTGGCCTACGAATCAACCTGGCACGCTTTCTGAGCCCCAATTGTTTGAACCAATCTTGCACTAATGCCAGCTTCAAAATGGCAGGGCCATTGCGATTGGGACTGGCGTCATGGAACCAGATCGGCAGCTCGCTGTCTCTGTAGTGATGAAGCAGTTGGAATGCGCGCCCGCCGTCCAAGATTAGGTGACCGATGTGGTCGTATAAGGTGCCTCCATAGAGCACCACTTCATGCTCCTCCAGTCGATTCTCCTTGTAAGGGTTGTCTTCCAGCCTTGAGGCTGGATGGCAGCAGTGGCGTTTTCCCCGCATGTCACTCAGCGTTCGAATATGCTGGCCTGAGGCATCGAATGCACCGAATCCGTATCGTCTCCACCAAAGAGTCTGACCCTTGCGGCGGCGTGGAGGTAGCAAGGTTGCGTTATGCCAAGTTTGGAGTGGTTGACTGTCGCGAACTTCAAAGTCTCCCCATAGACAGGGATGGTCGCTGGAAATTCCGGCGAGAGATTTGAACGAGTGGATCATTTCCATCTTTAGTGACTTGCCAATGTCCGTAACTGGTCGATCACTAAACCAACGTTGAATCTGTGATGACGCTGGAATTCAGCACTGTAATCTGATGCAATTTCAGTGGTTTCCGATCCTATGGACGTCTGAGAGTCAATGCTGCAATCGAGCATCTGGTCTCCGAAGCCATAGGCATTTTCTAAATTTACCCAGTTGCTGTTAAGGCTGTGCCGACCGGCGACAAGCAACAATTGCTCAGCCAAACTTCCAGTACTAGGAACCGGTAAGAAGTATTTCAGCAACATCGCTGCCTGCACGAAGCCAGTCACCAACCGGTAGCGGCGGTAAAGTCCCAACTTCGATTCGATCGAGAGCTCTTCTGGGCAGATGACGTCCACATTGCCGAGCTTGCCAAGAGCTTCCACCACCTCCTGTTCTCCCTCAAAGCGAGTGGTGCCCCCGCTCAGCCTGTGGCGTGATAAGTAGGCAATCGGAGCACCCTCCGGTTCTAGGGCTAGTAACCGTCTCCGCAATTTCGGTGCCAAGGCCCGCTGAGCAGCTCTTGGAAAATCTGATGTAACGAAGCAGCGGTCTCGGTAGAGAACAGGGGAAGACACCAGCTGCTCTGCAAGGAGGGTACGGCGCAGCACTCGGGCCCTTTTCCGGATGCCTAAGCATTCCAGCCAGGAGAGCACTAGAGGATTGTTAATGGTGCCGTTCTCGCTTAGGGCTGGGTAGTGAAACCAAATTGGTTCGCGGCTGCGGCGAAATAGCGGTAGCAATTGGTAAAGCCGGCTCAGATCCACGATCAGGTGGCCGAAATGTTCAAATAATGTGCCTCCGTAGAGCACCAGAGGGCGACGCTTGCCCCGATTTTCCATCCCATCACCGGCCCCAGCCGCTAAGGCATATATCGGTCTATGCCCTCGGAAGTCGCTAAGCGCCTCGATCGGTTGTCCCTTGTTATCAATCCCACCCTGGCTACGGCTGGTCCACCAGTTGTCTGATATGCCTGTGCGCTTTGTGGGCAGCAATCTGGCGTCGGCCTCCAAAAGCAGCGGCCGTGGTGGTGTTACGGCTAGTTCTCCCCAAAGGCAGTGATGGTCTGCGGGGATGGCACTCAGGGGGCATGAGTGCTTCAGGAACCTGGCTGTAGCTGATGTCAATGTAAATATCCGGATTCCAATCCTTTGATCTTACTAACCGGCAAGAAGGTCGATCTCCATTTGCCACTGCACAGCTCAAGAGTCATAGCTTCCATGTATCTAGCGGTTTGCCCATGTAGGCCAGCATCTGTTCGGCATCGGGCCGCACCACCTCCAGCACCTGGCTGCGCAGCTTGTCCGTCCAGGCGGGAGCCGCCACCATGGCTCTGCCCTTGTCACCGGCTTCGTTTACCCGTGGTAGCTGGCCATCATCAAGCAGCAGATCTAAATACTCTGGGTCTGTTGAAGCTCCCAGGAAATTCAATAGAGCTGTAAGTGTGGGGCGAGGTGCTGCGATCAGATCTTCGAAAGTAAGACAGTGGATCTGGTCGTCAGGATAAAATTTGCGAAAGGCTTGCAGGCGTTCGTGATATAGAGAACAGCCCACCACTAGGCGACGCAGGTGGCCAGAATTCATCAAACCACTGAAATCACGGGTGCCAGGTTGGCGCCCTTTGCGATGGCGCCACTGGGATACGATCCTATCCAGTGGATGGCGCACCACATACACCAATTTCAGATTGGGTAGATAGCGGTGCATCAATGCTGGAGCGTTGGTAGAGCTCTTGAGAGCGCTGGCGTACATGGTGCTACCTTCGCCACGCAATTTGCAGGCCTTGCCAGCTTTAAAAAGACGGCCATACCATTTCCAGCCCATGTCGTAGCGCCGACCAAAGAATTTTGGCTCTTTCGGTTTGCTGATGAAGAAGTCGGGGTGGCGAGGCAGTATTGAAGTGAGTGTTGTTGTGGCAGATTTTGCCGCTCCAATAATGATGAAATTTGGCAATCTGCGGCCCAGTGCTTGCACTTCTGCCTCGTGTTCGCCCCGCAATCCGGCCTCAATTACTTTTCGCAATTGACGGTTGAGGCCCAAGACGTTCTCCTTTGTGGGTGGGGTTTGCTGGTGGATTATTTTACGTCAATCACCTAGCCTGATCAGGCGGGCAGCATCGCTGTGATGCGTTCCAAGGGGGTTGGTGTCACGCTGAGCTGGCCTCTGGCAAGTTTATACAAGTCGTGATCGCCGTAGAACAGCTCCACGTCCTCTCGGTAGCGCTCCCTAGCGAGGCTGATCAGGTTTTCGTCGCTGAAGTGGGCGGTAAGGTCAGTCTCGCCAGCTCTGCGCACGTTTTTACTGGGTAGCTTGCCAAGCGCTGGCAAACCAGCTTGACGCATGCGACGGCGTAGCAGCTGCCAGTGGTCTGCCATTGCTTCCATTTGGCCGATGAATCCAGGCACCGGCACGCCGTCTATGCAAAGAATGCTGCTTTGAGGGAGTAGGTGTACGTCTAAATCAGCATCTGCTGTGGCGACCACCACCTCCAGAAAGCGTCGAAACGGCATATGACGCTCCAGCCCCATTCGTTGCATCGCCGTCGACAACGTGTCGTTTTCGATCAGCTTGTTGTTATAGGCCGACACCAAACGATCGAAGGGGTTGCGCACGAAGCTGAAGCAGAAGTGGCTGCTACGTCGTTGCATAGCCTCCACCGCGTCGACCATCGTGGTTTCGCCATGGGTTCCCTTGCGCCATAGGGCATCGGCGGTGGTGCGGTAGCCCTCCTCCGGCGGTTGATCAAGCAGTCGGGTAAGCGCGGCCTTCACTGACGAATTGGCCACCTTGGGCACCCGCCCATAAATCAGCGGCAATTGTTGGAAAAGGATGAAGTGCTCATCCATTGCTGCCGGCATCGCAGGGTTGGCGGCCGTCATGCTGCTACCAAATTGGGACCTACGGCTAGTTGATGCTGTTCCAGTCTCTCTAGGGCCAGCCAAGCCCCTTCCCCATTGTTTTTGTGTCCCTGCCAGATTTCCGGAATGAAGGAGGCTGTCGGAGCCATCTGGCGCAGCAAATTAAAAACATTTGCCCAGTCGATATCCCCCTCATCAATTTGCAGGCCCTCTCCATCTACTCCGCTGGAGTCGGCTAGGTGCAAGTGGGCTGTGAGAGGCAGAATTCGCTCCAGGAAACTGGAGAAGGGCTGGTGTAGATGGTTGCAGGCAAGCTTGGAATGGGAAACATCCAGGCATACCCTTAGACCATGATTGTGGCAGAAGTTTTCGATGCAATCCGCATCTACAAATAGGTTGTGATATCTCTGGCCGCCGAAGTGCCAGGGAAACGGTGGCATGGTTTGTGGAATTATCTCCACTCCGTTGCAGTGCAATTCGCGCAGGCTGGTCGCTAGTTTGTCTAGGAGCGGCAGTCTTTCCTGGCTGCTGAGATGGTGGTTCGCAGAGAAGCCCCCCACATTTGTCACCAGCAACACTTCGCCTGGGCACTCAAAGCGTTTACGCAGCCGGGCGGAGAGGTCGAGCACCCGCTGCAGTTCCGTCACTGAATGGCGTCGATAGTCTTCGTCTTGGCTGCAAAGGTCGAGGGTGTGGTCACCGGTGAATAGCTCAGGTGCGTGTATCACCAACCCCATTGGCACCCGTTCTGGGAGCACTGCGTCGATATCTACCTCCACATCTTTGTAGCTGAGATGTATTTCCACGAGGTCAAGGTTGCTGGCGCCTTGGAATGCCTCGAGATCGTGATACCTCACTGGCACGCCAAAGGGATTAGCGAAGCTGTAGGGCCTCGGGGTGGCTGCCGCGCGTTTCAGGTCGGATTCAAAGAAGCATTCGCCCTCGGCTTTATCACTGCTGATGCTCTGGCCTATTAGGTCGTTGAGCCGATAGGGCTGCAGTCCCTGTCCCGGACTCTGAATCCGCACCATCTCGCGGCTGATCGGAGTACCAGCTGCGATCGGACAGGCAGCCACCAGGCTCTTAGCCAGTACCTCCCGATTCATCAGCTCGCCCTGGCTGATGCTGCGGGGGGATTCCGAGCCCATCGACTCCTCCACCGCCCGAATCCCAGCCACCATGGCCGTGAACTCCTCGGGAAGCAGACTCACTTTGTGGTCGTTGCCCTCCATCCCTTGGTCGAGGGTGATGTGCTTTTCGATCACTGCCGCCCCGAGAGATACGGCTGCGATTGGTACGGCAAAACCCCGCTCGTGGCCCGAGTACCCCACCGGCGCCTCAGCCAGCTCCGCTAGCCGCCGCAGATAGCGCAGGTTGACATCCTTGAAAGGGGTGGGGTAGGTCGAGTTGCAGTGCAGCAGCGCGAAGGCAGCTCCCTGCTGACGCAGGTGACGAATGCCGGCACTGATTTCGAGCTCGGTGGCCATGCCGGTGGAGGCAATCAACGGCTTGCCAGTGGCGGCGATGGCAGTGAGCAGATCGTGGTTGGTGAAGTCGGCCGAGGCCACCTTGTATCCCGGCATGCCCCAGCTATCGAGCTTCTCCAGGCTCGTGGTGTCCCAAGGGGTGCAGAGCGGGATCAACCCCTGGCTCAGGGTGTGATCGAAGCAGCGGAACAGGTCATCGTCGCTGAGCTGGAAACGCTCCAGTAGATCCAGGGTGTACTGGGTTCCCAGGTCTGAGGCCATGTCGTTGCTGTCGCCCGCGTTGACATAGAGCTGGTTCATGTCACGCATCTGGAACTTGGCGCAGTCCGCACCGGCAGTGGCTGCTGCGTCAATCAGCTGTAGGGCGATCTCCAGGCTGCCGTTGTGGTTGTTGCCGATTTCCGCGATCAGAAATGAAGGGGCGCCCTCGCCGATCGGTCGGCCTGCTAGCAGAAGCTGCCGCTGACCGCCTCGGGCCACTGCCACCACCCTGCCGTGGTCATCGAGCAGGGGGATGACCTGGATCTTCTGGGAGAAAAGGGCCGCCAAGTCGGCTGCTGCGCTGGCTTCGGCTGCTGCCATGCAATCTGGATTCATGGCATCGGTGACCGGCCTGTTCAGGTCAATCACGTCGCTTGCCGCGATCCAGCGGCGGAAGTCGCCATCGCTGAGCACCCCTTGGAGAATGCCTGCTTCTGACACCACAAAGATCAGCCGGCATTTGTTGGCCGTGATCTTGTTCAGTGCCGTCAGGATCGCGTCTTCGGCGAAGACGACGAACTGGGTGAAATTCCGCTCGATCTGAACCGATTGCACGTCTATTTCGCCCGCTGTTTCCAGTTGCGGACTCTAGAGCCGGAACCGGGGGGTAACCAGGAGGGCCAGACGGCGCAGCCAGCGGTTGCTCTGTTGCAGTGCTGCCAGGCGGCGACTGATATTGCGGTTGTCCGGCCGCTGTAGCAGCGCAACTTCGAGCAGCCGCCGGGCTTCCCCATAGTCGCGGCAGCGTATGGCGGCCTCGGCTCTACGCCTTAGCTGGTTTGTGGAGAGGTCAGCGGCATTAACTACATAACCAGGATGGTTCAGGTTTAGAAGGCTGTCCTGCGAGTTGTGCCCCAGTTGCTTCAAGGCCTGCAGCAGGTTGGCTGGGGTGAAATCGGTGTGATATCCCACCCAATGCAACCAGTCGGGATCCGGATCGGGGCCCCCATCCAGGCTGTCGAGATCCTCTGCCGTTGCCAGGGATCGCAGTAGGCCTGAGCTGGCAAAAAACGGCGTGCCGAGGTCGTGACGTAAGCCAAAATCGTCCATCACCACCGGTCTGCAGCCCAGGTCGAGGGCGTCGAACAGGGCGGTTGACGACACGGTGGCCAGCAGCCGGCTGTTCAACAGCAGTTCTGCTAGGGGTTCGTAGCTGAGCCGCAGGTTGGTTGGAGGGCTGCCCACGGTTTCCACCAGGGTGTGGCTGATATGGCTATCGACCGTGTGAAACGTCGTTTCATGGGGGGCCACCCGCGGTTTGATCACCACCTCCCATTCGGGTGAGCGGCGGGCCAGCCGCGTCAAAATACGGATTAGGTGTCTCCGCTCAGAGGCGGCCGCCGGCATCACAACCTGTTCGGCGAACACCAGCCTTTTTGGTCGCTCCCCGCGCTCCTGCACAGGAAGGTTGCGGCCTAGGCCCGTGAGCACGCTGCGCTGCTGTTGAAAGGGGGTGTGGCGCAGCAGCAGATCCAGGCGGGCCTGGTCACGCGGGCCGTTAAGGCAGATCAGGTCGTAACCCAACCTCCAGGCAATTGCTTCCTCGAAGCGCTCCAGCACCACCCCGTTGAAGCCACAGAACAGGGGACGAGCTGGTCGCTTGTTGTTTAGGCAGTTGCGGTGGTAGCAGCTGCGGAATTCGGCCAACTTGCTGCCAGTGAGATACACCCCGATCGCGTCGAATTGGTCGAGTCGTCGATCTGCCAGCAGAGCCTGGGCATTCAGCGTCCACACCGTTCCGATCAGTTCCAGGGCTTGGAGCACGCCTTCCGGGGTCCCATCGCGCGGAATGGCGTTCACTGTGATTGTTGCCCCGTTTGCGTTGCTGAAGCGAGCCAAGGCCTGGCAAGCCAGCAGCTGGCTGTCGCTGTCAGCAATCAGCAGGATCTGGAGGGTCATGGCCGCGGCTCCACCAGCTGCTTCAGCCGCCGCAGTAGCCGTTGGGGGCCATTGGCGATGGCCCAGCCCCGATCTGCCAACCATTGGCGATTGGGCCGCTTCAGCTTGGCGAGTCGATCCAAGGGCACACAGTCGGCAAGTTGATGCATGGCACCAGAGCCGAAGAACAGCGGTCCGTTGAAGTCGGTGCGGATGCCGTAGTCACCCAGCACCACGGTTGGCTTACCCCACACCATGGCCGTAAGCAGCCAGGGAGAGGCGATGCCAAGGCAGGCGCTGGCCTGGACCAGGGCAATGGCCAGGTCATCAACCTGGCCGAGTTGAAGGTTGCTGGGTGGGTGCAGATCCTGCTGGAAGTGCCAGGCCAGGGAAGTTGAGGGCTGCTGCGCCCCCTCAGTCGCCAAGGGGGCATCGGGCTGTATGCGGATCTGCCAGGAGGGGCAGTCCAGGGCGATCGTGCGCAAGCGTTGAAACAAGACACCGTTGGCAAAAGGGGAAGGGGGGATGTCTTGCTGATCAAGCACCAGCAGCAGTGGTGCTTGGCTGTTGGCGTGGCCCAGCGGCTCGGTTGGCAGGCACCAAAGGCCAATGGCCTCGCTGGCCTGGGATGCGCTTTCGCTGCCGCGCACCAGCCAGGCCAGTTCCTGCATCTGAGCCTCACCCTGCAGGCAAATCAGGTCGTAGCCCAGGCGGGGCAGCAGGTCTGCCATCAAGGTGTCCCCATACAAGGGGCGAATTGGGCCCGTAAATAAGGGGCAAGGCCGCTCCCCCCTCAACCGAGCCGACTCCAAATGCACCTGCCGGAATTGGGTCAGCTGGGCCCCCTCTAGAAACACGCCAACAGCGTCAAAACCATTGAGAAGGTCGCTGCAGGCGGCAACTAAAGGCTGCAGAGGTAACCAGTGCTGAGCGCTGGCATCGGGACTGATCAGAGTCACCTCCGCTCCCAACAATCTCAGTTCCACCGCAAGCCGCTGGCAGGCTCCCAGTCCGGGCTCTCCGTCGCAAACCAGTGCCAGTTTCATCGGCCCTTAAACAGCCGCTCCAGTCCCCAGAGACCTACCACCCTCTGGCGTGCCCGTCGCAGCAGATTCCTTCCGCGATGACTCGCCACTAGTCGGGAGCGGGCGCCGGCAGAACTCAGCATTTTCTTCCCCCCTTTTGCCAGGGCGTAGGTCTGCCAGGAATTACTACCCCAGCCCGGGGGACCTTCCCTATCTGCCGACTCGGAAGACTGGGGCGGATTTGTCAGTCGGCTGGCCAGGGCAGCAATAAAAACCTGGTCACCTCCAGGAATGTGACCATGGCGCTCCGGCCAGGCCTGATCGAGGCGGAGGCTGAAGGGGTCTCGAATGATTGAGTCGAAATCGGCGATGGCTGCCGATTCAAGAAAGTAATGATTGCCCAAGGTTTCATTGACTCCCAGGTCCGAGACAATGCGGGTGCTCACACCCAAAGCCATTGCTTCCATGGCAGCGGTGGAGGACACAGTGATGGCGCAGCCGCACTTTTTCAGCAGAGTCAGGCTGGGCTTGTAGCTGATCTGCAGGTTGGGTATGCGGCGGCTGAGCTTCTCAACCCGGCTGGCCATCTCACCATGCTGGCGATGCAGCGTGGCTTCGATTTTCGAGGTGCGTGGCTTAAAGATCACCGGATGTGCCGGCCAGGCCTGGGCCAGATCGGCAAGGCGCCTACAAATGTATTTGCGTTGAATCGGGTTGTCAGGCACTGAGGGCTGCTCGAAAAACACGATCGAGGCGGCATCCGGTACTTGGAGTCTTGGTTCGATCGACCAGAGGATCGGCAGTCCAGTCACAACAGCATTGCTGCTGTCCAGCCCTAGGGCACTGCAGGCCTGACAATAAAGCTGGGCGTCGGTTTCTCCGTTTAGGCACAACAGGTCTACGCCGGAGCGATCCATCATTCCCTCCAGTTGATGGCGGAACAGAATGCCCGGATAGGCGCTAATCAGTACGGGCCGGCGGAGCTGATCCATCCAGGCCGATTGCAGCAGCAGCTGGGTCTCTCGGGTGCGGCGTCCATCCAAACCGAGCACAAGGGCATCGACTTGCACAAGATCGGTGCGCAGCTCTCGCAGTTGGCCCCACTCGTGCTGCTTGATGGCGGTGCGGGGATCTATGCGGCGGATCTCCAGCACCTGGCGGCGTGAGAGTTTGCGTCCAGGCAGTTCAAGCAGATGCAGGCTCGTCGATGCTCCTTCCTTCCGCGCCACGCGCAGCAGGTTCATGGCGGTTTTGCCGAAGGAGTCGAAGCAGGCCAGGGCTGCCACCTGGCGCCCCTGCAGGCTGCCCATCAATTGCATTCCGATGAAGTGTGTTCCGATGAAGCTTGATTGGCCCCATTCAACAGGGGCGCTAATCGATCGCAGAGCTCAAGGTCTTGCATGCTGTCTATCTCAGGGGCTAACCCTTCCAGGGGTACGGGCAGGGTGGGCTGGATGAACCGGGTTCCGTGTTCCAGAAACGCTTTGGTTCGAATTGCGTAAATGGCACCGGTCTCTAGATACGCGGGCTCCAAGTCCTGGCGCCGGCGGCGGGGTTCGTTGGAGTTGTGATTAATTCCTACCCCGTGGCCATTGCCATCGAGGCACCACAAGAAGCCGTGCCATGGCATCACGCTGAAAGCCATGTTGGCCTGGCTGAGTTGAAGGGCGTTCACCACAGCATCAATCTGGGGCCCAGTGGTGAAGGGCGAGGTGCACTGCAGAAAAACAAACAGGCCAGGCAGAGGGCCGCGCTCTGCTAGTTCGTTGAGGGCGTGGAGCAGGGCCAATTCTGATGATGCTTGGTCGCCCGAGAGCTCACTTGGTCTCTGCAGCCAACTAGCACCCTCCTCTTCACCAAGGTGGCCGATGCCGGCATCGTCGCTGCTCACCCAGATGGCTCCGACGCTCGAAGCTGCCCTAGCGGCCCTTATGCAGCGTGCAAGCAAGGGAATCCCTCCAACGGGGCGAAGATTTTTGCCGGGAACCCCTTTGGAACCCCCGCGCGCAGGAATCAAAACAAGCGGAGCCAGATCTGGGTTTATCCGGTTCACCAAGGCAGGAGGACTCATCCAGCGCTACCGCTGGGGGGGCGCAGCCTGCCGTTGGCACCAAGGGGGTAGAAGCGCAGCGGATCTTCAGGCCCTTGGGGCTCGGGAGCCGACTCGACGCAGGTGCTGCTTTGGTGTCGCTGGAGCGCGAGCACAACTTTTTTGATCCGGCCAGAAGGCATGCCCGTTTCGGCCGAGATAGCGGCACACAGACTGTCTAGGGGGCCTTGGATCTGCATGCGTCGGATGACCGGCCTACTGCTTTCAGTACATAAATCGAAGCTAGCAGTCTTCACCTGTCGGTACCTTGGTTAAAGGGAATCCGTAGCGCCACCCGCCTTTGGTCTATCCATCCTCCGCAGTTCGACTGGGCCTGCCGGATGCAGGAATGTTCCGTCACGCAACCTTGAAGGCCCTGCTGTCTCCGTTCAGCTTGGTGCGCGGTTCGGGTCGCTGCGGTCGTGAGCAGTTGGATGCCCTGCTGGCCTGGGGACGCAAGCCCAGCGCTCGAGCTGCTGAGCGGCTTGCTGTCGCCCGTGATCTACCCATTTGGCGATGTGAAGATGCCTTTGTTCGTTCCCTGGGTTTGGGAGCAGACTGCCCGCCTCTTGGTCTGGTCCTAGATGATTTAGGGATCTACTACGACGTCTCAGAACCCAGCCGTCTTGAGCAGCTGATTGCCCGTAATCACAGCCCTGACGAGCTGGCGCGTGCGATCAAGCTGCAGCGCCTCTGGCGCGAGCACCGAGTCAGCAAGTACAACCAATCAGCCGATGTACCGGCACCTGTTCAGCCCTACGTACTTGTGGTTGACCAAACCGTTGCCGATATTTCGATACGACTGGGTTCAGGTTCTCAAGATCAGTTTGCCGCCATGTTGGCCGCGGCGCTTCGAAATCATCCTGGTCTCAAAGTCGTGGTCAAAACCCACCCCGATGTGGTCGCTGGCAGAAAGAAGGGACATTTTACGGCCGAACAACTAGCCGATTCCCGCATAATTTTAGATTCTAGTGGTGGTCATCCCGCGGCTCTGCTTGAGCAAGCCGAGGCTGTGTATGTGGTGACTTCCCAGCTGGGTTTTGAAGCCTTGATGTGGGGGAAGGAGGTCTACTGCTTCGGACTTCCTTTCTTCGCTGGCTGGGGACTAACCCATGATGAACTGCCTTCGCCGCCTCGACGGGTTTCCGCAGGCCAGCGACAGCTGGCCGATCTTGTGCATGCAGCTTTGGTCGAGTATGCAGTTTATATCAATCCTCATACTCTTAAGCCCTGCGAAGTTGAAGAATTAGTGTGTTCGATTGGCTTGCAACGTCAGAGATTGGCTGCCGATCCCGCCCGAGCTGTGGCGCTTGGCTTTACACGCTGGAAAAGACCCTTCTTGCGGCGCTTTATGCCTGGTTGCGAGTTGTCTTTTTTGCGCTCACGCGAGCGGCAACGCCATAGGCGGATTGTGCACTGGGGCCGGGCTTCTGAGCAGCTTTTGTTGGCCCATCCTGGTCAAGTAATTCAGGTTGAAGATGGCTTTTTGCGCTCAGTTGGATTTGGCAATAAGATTCATTTGCGAATAGTTCAGCTACTTAATAATGTTGGGATCAGGGCTGCTCGTCCCCCCAGCCCTTTGTCTTGGGTAGTAGATCACCAGGGTGTCTATTACGACTCCACCCGTCCTTCAGCGTTGGAAAGCTGGCTTGCGACTGCTGATCCCAGTATTGAGCAGCTCGAACGGGCCGCTGCCCTGCGCCAGCGTCTAGTTCAAGAGGCAATTACTAAATATAATCTTTCGGCTCCAGCTTGGCATAGGCCATCAGGCTTGCGGCGGGTAGTGCTGGTGCCAGGACAGGTAGAAAGTGATGCTTCAATTCGTTTTGGGGCGCCAGGAATAAGAACCAACTTAGAGCTGATTCAAGCCGTGCGCAATGCGGAGCCAGATGCATATATTATTTATAAGCCCCATCCCGACGTAGTCGCGGGGTTGCGTCGATCTTCGGTTGCTGAAAGTCAAGCCTTGTTGGTTGCTGATTTGGTGCTAAGAGAAGCTTCTGTGCAGCAATTATTTGCTCAAGTAGATGCGGTTCACGTGCTCACCTCTTTGGCCGGATTCGAAGCTCTGCTGCGAGGCATAGAGGTCCATGTTTGGGGGCTTCCCTTCTACGCCGGCTGGGGGCTTACCAAGGACGCAAACAGTTGCTCTCGTCGAGGGAGAAAGATTAGTCTAGATGCCCTTGTGTATGGGGCATTAATAGCTTACCCGCGCTACGTCAGTCGTCGCAGCGGCTGGCAGATCACCCCGGAGCAGGCCATCGATGAGCTGGTGGAATGGCGCGCATCTTCCACTGCTTAAATATGGACACTTTTATTATTCTAAACATGGCAAAATTAACTCCAAATCTAGCTCAAGGGATACTCGTTTGAACTCTTCCAGGCCTGCGACCTTGGTTCAAGTACAGATCAATGGCCCTGTGTTGCTGTTGATCGGCCCGATTGGTCTGTTCTTTGCACGCTTCTGCAACTACCTCCGCGGCTGTGGTATCCCAGTCGTCAAGGTGGCGTTTCCCCTGCACGAATTTGGTTTTGCGCGAGATGTGCGCGTGCCATTTAATAGCTCAATGGAGGAGTGGCGCCCCTTTTTGCGCCAGCTGCTGGTGGAGAGAGGGATTCGCCACATCTTTATGTATGGAGATTTTATAATTCCCCATCGCGTCGCAATTGAGGAGGCTCAGCGCATTGGCATAGAGGCTTGGGTGTTTGAACTCGGCTATATAAGGCCTAATTATGTAAGCTTGGAGCGGGATAGGGTGAACTCCCGCTCTAATCTAAATCAACCATTTGAATTTTATAGGGCCCTGCCGCCTGTGAATGTTTTGCCTGGTGGTTGTCTGGAGCCAGGTTGGAGGTGGCGCAAGATTTGGAAGGCTCCAACTTTCCTTCAGCATGCTTTCACTCGTTATCCGATTATTGAGGGTGAGCACAAGTTGCAGCCTTCGCCTCAGTTTGTCTGGTGCCAGCTGCGCGGTAATTGGCGTTTCTGGCTTTATAGATTTAGTGAGCGTTCGATCAAGAGGAGGCTGCTTGAACATCTCTCCTTCTTCTTGGTTGTGCTTCAGGTCTCTAGTGATTCGCAGATCCAGATGGGCTCGCCCTATCGGGGCATGCATGATTTTATTGAGGATGTAATCAGTTCGTTTGCTGCGAACGCCCATGCCTCTGATCACCTTGCCTTTAAGCATCATCCACGTGATCGTGGATATAATCATTACGGTAGGCTCATTCAGCTTTTAGCCACTCGTTATGGAGTCTCCGGACGTGTGCATTATTTTCACGATGGAGCCTTGAGTCGTTTTCTGCGTGCCTGCAGGGGCGTTGTAACGGTCAACAGTACGGTTGGTTTGCAGGCCTTGTTTCATGCTGTGCCTACAAAGGTTATGGGGCAAACTTTTTATAATTTACCTGGCCTTACTGATCAAAAGCCTCTGGATCAATTCTGGCAGCAGCCCCAGACTAGTGATCGGCCACTCTTTTATCGCTTTTACTCCCACCTCGTCACTAGCACTCAGGTTAATGGCAATTTTGATGGCGATTTCCCCTTTCGGACTACTTTCCCCATAGGTCCAGATGCTCGCCGGTTAGCGCCTTCTCCCCAGCTGCCAGATGCCCCCGTGCCCAGTCGCAGATCCGGCGTGATCCTGCTGCCTCGTCTGCTAGGCCGTTTGGGCTGGGCTGCAGGGTTTTTTGCGATTTATGGCTTGCAGTTACTGGCACTTGCTTTGGGCTTTAAGCGTGCTGCTTCCTGGTTGCTTGCTTGTACAGCTGGGGCGGGACTAAGGGCTCTTGGTGTACAGGTGGTCCTTGATGACAGCCAGCCCAGCGAGCCAGTTGGTGTGCCCTTGGTTCATATCTGGAATCACACAAGCCCGATAGATGTGCTGGTGGTGCAAGGGGTGATCAGGTTGCCAAGTATCACAACTGCCAACCTGCACATGAGCCACTTCATGCCTTGGTTTGCCCAGTCGGCTGCTAATGCGGGCCATGCGCTGATGAATCATAAAGATGGGCGATCGCGCACTGCTGCTTTATATGCTGCCTCCCGCACGCTGGCGGAACGGGGACAGGTGATCCTGGCGCCCAATGGTTCATTGGTTACGCCAATACATCAGAGAGTTTCGGCGAGCCCCTTACTGCTAGCCCGTCGTCATAGTGCCCTTGTTGTGCCATGGACCTTTGTGCAGGAAGGATTGCCGAGTCCTGAAGACTTGCGCTATCGCCCCCTTAGATTGCTGCTGTCAAGACTTACAGCTCCGATTGGCACCATTTATTGCCGGCGAGGGCGTGCCCGGGATCTGCTGCTGCCTGAATCAAACTGTGACGTCGGCAGCTTTAAGGCAGCGGTGCAGGCTTATTACGCCCGCACCACTAACGTTCCCAGTAGAACTGATAAGGGGTGATCAGGCCGCCAGGATCAGGCTGATGTTGTGGCCGCCGAAGCCGAAGGCATTCTTGAGGGCATAGCGCTCGCTGTTACGGCTTGGCAGTGCTAGCGACTCCTGTTGAACCACTGCAAGATTTACGGCTGGATCGAGAGGGTTTGAGTTCAGGCTGCGCGGCACTATTCCTTGACGCAAAGCTTGTAGGGCAAGGATGGTTTCCACTGCTCCGGCTGCCCCGAGTAGATGTCCCAACTGGCCCTTAGGCGCTGTTACAGGCATATGGTCTAGGGCATTGCCTAGACCGCGGCGCAGGGCTCGCGACTCTGCCAGGTCTCCCATTGGTGTGCCCGTGGCGTGAGCCTGGACGAAGCTGAGGTCCGCCACTGTCAGATCCGCCCGCTGCAGGGCATCGGCAATTGCTTGGCTTGCTTGCAGGCCTTCTGGTTCAGGGGCAACGATGTGGTGACCATCGCTGCTGCAACCGCAGGCCTGGATTATTCCCAAGGGAGCAGGTGCTCCGCTGGCCAGGTCCCGCTCCCTTTGCAATACCAATACGCCTGCGCCCTCTGACAGCACGAAACCGTCCCTGTCTTGGCCATAGGGCCTGGAAGCCTGCTCAGGTTCCTCATTACGACTAGAGAGCGCCCGCATTGCGGCGAACCCCACCAATCCCAGTCGATTCACAGGGGCTTCTGTGCCACCTGCCAACACCACGTCAGCCCGATTGTCATTGATCAGTAGCTGGGCCAGCAGCAGGGCTTCGGCGCCAGACGCGCAAGCTGAAACTGGCGTATGGGCTCCTCCGTGAAGTCCAAGGTCGATCGCAATATGACTTGCCGCTGCATTGGGTATCAGCATTGGCACAGTCAGGGGGTTAACCCGTGTCGGGCCCGCATTCAGCAAGATGGTGTGCTGGCGCTCAAGCGTGGCCAGGCCACCTATCCCCGTGCCAATCACAACTGCAATTCGGGCAGGATCTACACCTGAGAGGTGGGGTGAAGCTTGCGCCCATGCTTGGCGGGCTGCCAGCAGGGCCAGTTTGGAACAGCGATCCAGGCGCCGTTGCAGCAGGGGCTCTAGGGTCTCGCGTATGTCTTGCTGTACGCGACCTGCCAACCGGATAGGCAGGTCTTTTGCCCATTCATCAGCGAGTGAGCGAACTCCGGAGCGGCCCGAGAGTATTGCTTGCCAGGTGCTTTCGGGGTCGTGCCCTAATGGGTTTATCGAGCCCCAGCCGGTAACCGCCAGCCGTTCAGGTGGCTTGCGCATCGGGTTGCTCCATGGACCTCAGGTGGTTCTGAATATCGCCCACCGTTCGGAATTTGAGCAGGTCTTCCTCCCGGATTTTGATGCCGAGGGACTCATCGGCTTCGATCAGAATTTCGTAGAAGCCCAAGGAGTCAATGCCTATGTCCTCGATCAGGCGGGCCTCAGGGGTGATCTGGGCAGGGTCAGCTCCTGAGATCTGAATCAGGATCTGAGTCAGCCGATCCTGAAGATCGTCGGGGTTTTGCAGCGAGACTGAAGCAATTGCTTGCCCGGAGTTTGTAGGCAGATGGGCCTCAGAGCTGGGTCGGCGGGAAGGATTCGTGGGGCTCAAGGGCAGGGATTCAGCCTGGTCGTTTTCAGGGTTCGCGCGCATCGAGGACCCCAAAGCGACTGCATGGAAACGTACCAGCCCAGAGGGCTGGTTCAGCTGCCTCGGTACCAGCTGAAACGCCGGTAGACAGGTTGGTGGACGAAGTCGATGAAGTGCTGTAGACGACGGCGGGGGATGCGGCTGAGGTCGGCAGCCATCAGGATTTCGGTGATTTGATTGAAGTCACGGGCCAGGGAGAGGTTTCGAACCCTGGCTTCCATCAAGTTGATGTACTGCCGGAGCAGCACGGGCAACCGAAAGCTTGGCTCCAGCTGCTCCCTGATCTGCTGTTCAAGGCCCTGAATGGTCTCGATGGATCCCTGGGCTTCAATTGGTTCAAGCCAGCTAAGCGAATGGCGGGGCTGGGGACAGGGCAGCTCCGTTTCCAGAAATGGTGCCCGCATCAGGCTGCCTAGAAAGCTTTGGTTGACTGCGTCGCTGTAGGCAAAATGGTTGTAGGAGACCAGTCCATGGATGGATTGGTAGCCAGAGGAAACTGCCACCTGAAGTCCGCCCCTAAACAGGCACATCAAGGTGTGAGGCTGGCGCTGGAAGCGGGGCGCAAGAGCTACTCGACCAATTTCCAGGTGATTGCCTCGCTGGGCCAGCATCGTTTTGATGCCTGGATAAACGTGCTCGAGGTAGGACTGATGGCCTGCTGGAGTTGGCGTCTCGGCGCCTGCTTGGCCGCTTTGGCCGAAGTCATGTCGAGGCACGAATTGGAGCCGGGCAGAGCCTGCCAACTCGCCGCTACAGCCCTCCACCAGTAGGAAATGGTCGTAGAAGCAATCCCTGCTGTCTAGGTCATGGGTCTGCCCCGATCCTGAAAGTTGCTGGCGGTAGGTCAGCTCCCGCAGGATGCCGACTGGGTCTGCATAGGGTGCAAAATGTTCACCAGGCAGCAAATAAAGGTCGAGGCCCTGGGAGCTGAACAAAAAGTAAGGGGCGAGCTCAGCCTCTACCTGCTGAAGAGGAAGGGCTACTGGGGCTGGCTGATTCAAGATGGTCCCTTCCTTCCCCTTCACGCTTGGGCTCAAAGTAGGTGAAGATTAGCCCCGACTAGAGACCGCATTGGTTTAGCTGCTACGCCGATTTCCAAACCCCATCGCCTTCCAGGACCCTTGCCTGCAGATTTCCATTCCCAACCGTCTGCTACCCGCAGGCCCCTGGCCAGGCTGATGGTGGCCACAGCACTGGGTGCCCCATTCAGCTGCCTTGCTGCTCTGGCTCAGCCCCAGCTGCAGTCTTACCCCATGCCAGGGGCACCAGGAGCTCTGCCGAGCGCCTCTGCTGTGTGGCCAGCGGATCCGGGCAGGAGCTTCCGCTATCGGCTTGGTCCAGGGGACCGGTTGCGTATGTCCGTATTCAAGGTTGAAGGCTACGCCGCAGAAGTGGAGATACTCAGCGACGGCACTATCAACTTGCCACGGTTGAACTCAGTGCCCGTCTCGGGCCTCAGCCTGGATGAAGCTCAGAAACGAATTACAAGCTTGTATTCCCGTTACCTGCGCAGACCTCTAGTCTATCTCGATTTAATTGCTCCCCGTCCGGTGCGGATCACCGTGGTGGGGGAGGTTCAGAAGCCCGGCTTCTATAGCCTCACCCCACAGGCTAATAGTTCGAGTCTCCAAGCTGTCGGCGCCCCGCAGACCACCGTTTCCAGTGCCGGTTGGCCCACCTTGGTCGAAGCGGTTCAGAAGGCAGGGGGCATTACTGCCAATGCCAATCTCTCTGATGTTGAGCTGATCCGTCAGGGAGGCAGGCCTGAATTGCCCAAGACCAGCTTTCGTTTTGATTTTCTAGCTACTCTTTTGGGCCAGTCCCAGACGGTCAATCCCCTGCTGATGGATGGGGACACAGTTCAAGTTTCCAAGCTTGAAGGTGTTACTACTAATGAGATTTTGATCAGGGCTGGTAAGTCGAACCTTTCCGCTGATGCTATTGCCGTTACGGTCGTGGGAGAGGTTAATGCACCTGGTCTCAAGCAAGTTCGTTCCAATAGCTCGCTTACTGAGGCGGTAATGGCAGCCGGAGACCTCAATCAGCTGAGAGCCGATGCCAATTTCATTCGCCTGTTGAGGATGCAGAGCGACGGCACAGTTGCTTCTACTCGGTTGCGTTTTGAACCAGGAGCGACACTTGGATCAATCAACAACCCTGCTCTGCAGAACGGTGATGTAATTGTTGTAGCTCGTAATGGCTGGACGAGTTTCAATCAGCGTCTTGCCCAAACTGTGGAGCCCCTTGGTCCCTTGCTGAATGCGGCTTCCCTCTACAACATTTTGGTTAAAGGCCCCTAGGCAGTGATCAACCCAGCCCGCATCCGCATCCTGGCCATTGGCAAAGTGCGCAAGGGTTGGGTGCAAGAGGGGATTGCCCTCTATCGCAGGCGGTTGCCCGGGCTGGAGATCGCGGAGCTCAAAGACTCCACGATGGCCAAGGAGGCGGAGGCGATCGGCGCAGCCCTGCGGCCTGAGGAGCGGCTGGTGGTGCTCAGCGAAGAGGGATGCACCTTGGATTCGCTGGCCTTTGCCGAGCAGCTGCGTGGATCTGGTTCTGATCGGATTGCCTTCGTGATCGGCGGTGCGGATGGCCTGGAGCCGGCGCTCAAGGCCCAGGCTGCCTGGCGCCTCAGCCTTTCGCCGATGACCTTCCCCCATGAGTTGGCGCGGCTGTTGTTGCTCGAGCAGCTCTATCGCGCCAACACCATTCTTCAGGGTGGGCCCTACCACCGCCCAGGCGCTTGAGTGGGGTGGTGCTTACGCCACGCGATGCCCACGATTGATAGCCGCTACGAGGGAGCCCTGCGCTGCCACTCCAGCCATGGCCCCTCTGCCTCTGTGCTCGAGACCGATGCCCCCACCGACAACCAGGGCAAGGGGGAGCGTTTCTCGCCCACCGATCTGGTGGCCACGGCCCTGAGCACCTGCATCCTGACGATCCTGGGGATCGTCGCCGAGCGCCACGGCTGGCCGCTGCAGGGTGCAACCTCCCGGATTGAAAAAACCATGACCCCTGAGGCGCCGCGGCGCATTGCCCTACTGGAGGTGTGGATCAGCTTGCCGGCGGGTCTCAGCGAGCAGCAGCGGTCCGTTCTGCGTCAGGCCGGTGAAAGCTGCCCGGTCAAGCTGAGCCTGGAGGGGTCAGTGCCGATGCGGCTGCACTGGGCCTGAATTGCCTGCCAGCTCAAACCCCCGGCTCAAATCCCCAGTCGCTGCCAGATCACGCCCAGGTTGGCCTGATGCAGATCGGTGCTGAAACACTCAGCCAGCTGCTCAGCGCTGAGCTTGCTGGTCACCTCCCCATCGGCTTCAAGGTTGGCGCGGAAGTTGCCGCCATCTTTGTTCCAGGCGCTGTGGGCGTTGCGCTGCACAATCCGGTAAGCGTCTTCGCGGTTGATGCCGGCTTCCACCAGGGCCAGCAGCACCCGCTGGCTGAACACCACGCCTCCGTACACATTCATGTTGCGGGCCATGTTTTCTGGGTAGACCCCTAAGCCCTTCACTACCTCGGTCATCTCCCGCAGCATGAAGTGCAGGGTGGTGGAGCAGTCGGGCAGCATCATCCGCTCTACAGAGCTGTGACTGATGTCGCGCTCGTGCCAGAGGGCGCAGTTTTCAAGGGCCGCCACCACATAGCTGCGCAGCACCCGCGCCAGGCCGCTGATCCGCTCGCTGCGGATCGGGTTGCGCTTGTGGGGCATGGCCGAGCTGCCCTTCTGCCCCTTGGCGAAGTTCTCTTCCACCTCGAGCACGTCGGTGCGCTGCAGGTTGCGGATCTCGGTGGAGAAGCGCTCCAGCGCCGCGCCCACCAGGGCCAGGGTCTGCACGTATTCGGCGTGGCGATCGCGGGCGATCACCTGGGTGCTGGCCGTATCTGGCACCAGGCCGAGCTTGGCGCAGGCGATCGCCTCCACCTGGGGGTCGGTGTTGGCGTAGGTGCCCATGGCGCCGCTGATCTGGCCCACGCTCACCACCCGCTCGAGCCGCTCGAGGCGCTCGCGGTTGCGTTCCACTTCCGCCAGCCAGCCGGCCACCTTGAAGCCGAAGCTGATCGGTTCGCCATGGATGGCATGGCTGCGGCCGATCATCACCGTGCCCTTGTGCTCGCGGGCTAGCGCCCTGAGGGCATCGGCGAGTGCGTCGAGCTCGGCGCGCAACAGGGCCACCGATGCTTTCATCTGCAGGGCCAGGCCTGTATCGAGCACATCTGAGCTGGTCATGCCCACGTGGATGTAGCGGCCCGCATCGCCCACGTGCTCGTTCACATTGGTGAGGAAGGCGATCACGTCGTGGCGCACTTCGGCCTCGATCTCGAGGATGCGCTCTACCGAAAATCTGGCCTCCGCCTTAATCGTTGCGACCGCCTCAGCAGGCACTCGCCCCAACTCACAGTTGGCCTCGGTGGCAGCGATCTCCACGTCGAGCCAGCTCTGAAACTTGGCCTCTTCACTCCAGAGGTTGCCCATCTCGGGCAAGGTATAACGCTCGATCAAGGCCGCGCCTGGCTCACTGCCAGACCAATGTATGGGTGCGCCCCTGCCGCCCCTTACTCAGCGCTCTTTAGGCAGCTGCCGTCAGGCGCTGGTGCTCCACCTCCCACTGCACCAGGCTGCCCCAGGCCTGCTGCCGCACCCAGCATCGCCCCCCGCGGCACTGGATCAGCTGGAAGGGGGGCAGGTCGGAGGGTTGATTGCGCAGTTTGACGAAGCTGCCGGGATAGAGCAGTTCCAGCACATTGGCTGCAGCATTCGCGCTCCGGATTGAGGTGGCCATCGGTGCCGGATCAACTTCTCGGCGCCATCCTCTGCCGGGTTTTGGTGCGGAGGCGGAGATGCTTGGAATCTGTTCCGGTTGCGTTGTGGTTTGATCACAAAAGGTGGAGCGCCATGGCTCGCAAGCAACGACTGGATTTGGAGCTCGTGGCCCGCGGACTGGCGGCTAGCCGTCAGCAGGCCCAGCTGTTGATTAGGGCCGGCCGGGTGCGCCAAGGCGACAAGGTGCTCGATAAACCAGGCACCGAGGTGCTTCCGGAGGCGGAGTTGCTGGTGCAGCAGCTTCCTCGCTACGTATCAAGGGGTGGCGAAAAGCTAGTGAGGGCACTAGAGGCCTTCCCAGTAGCCGTGCAGGGTCGCGTTTGCCTTGACGGCGGCATCTCCACTGGCGGCTTCAGCGATTGTCTGCTTCAGCACGGGGCCTGCCGGATTTACGGGATTGATGTGGGCTATGGCCAGACGGCCTGGAGCCTGCGCACTGATCCGCGGGTAGTGCTCAAGGAGCGCACCAACCTGCGTCACCTCACCCCGGCCGAGCTCTACGGGCCCGAGGACCCCTGGCCAACCCTGGCTGTGGCCGATGTGTCGTTCATTTCCCTCGCCCAGGTGCTGCCGGCCCTGCTGGGGTTGCTCCTGCCCGAGGCGCCGCTGGATCTGCTGTTGCTGGTTAAACCTCAATTTGAGGTGGGCAAGGGCCGGGTGGGCAAGGGCGGGGTGGTGCGTGATCCGGTTGCCCACTGCGATGCGATTGCGGGGGTGATGGCGGCGGCCGGGGCGTTGGGGCTTGAGGCCTGCGGCCTGGTGGCCTCACCGATCACCGGGCCTGCCGGCAACCATGAGTATCTGCTCTGGCTGCGGCGCTCTGATCGCGATGGGCAGGACGGACTGGGTGATGTTGCCGGAGATGTTGCAGTGGATGTTTTCGAGCCTGTTGAACAGCTTGTTGAACCAGCCCAAAGCGACCCGAAATTCCGCCCTAGGGCAATCAGCCCAGAGCAAATAAAAACCCTGGTCGCCAGCACGCTGACTCCCAGGGCATAAAAAGCAAAAGGAGCGTTGGCGCTCAGATGGCGCCGCTGTCCCGATCACCGGTGCGGATTCGAATCACCGAATCAATTGTGCTCACGAAGATCTTGCCGTCGCCGATTTCGCCGGTGCGGGCCGCGTCTTGAACGGCGCTCACCACGGTGTCGACCTTGTCGTCATCGACAACGATCTCAAGTTTGAGTTTCTGGAGGAATTCGACGGTGAATTCAGAGCCGCGATAGCGCTCCACCTGGCCCTTTTGACGGCCAAAACCCCGCACTTCGCTCACGGTCATGCCCACGATCCCCGCATTGACCAGGGCGACCTTGACGTCCTCGAGCTTGAAGGGACGAATGATGGCCTCAATTTTTTTCATAGGAACAGCTCGGGCTGGGTAGGAAGTCTCTCAGGAAATCCCTGCCGATGGTAGGGAATAAAGCCATTAGGCCCGAGCTTTGCGGGGGTCGTCGTAGCGATTGCTACCGGCTCGGGCAGCCGTTGGCTGCGGCCACTTTCCTTAAGATCGCCTAGTGGCACTGGCCCTTTCCCTTTCCTTGCTCCGATGTCTTCCAGCCCAGTTTCTGCCAGCGCGTCCTCCCTCACCCAGACGCCCATGTATGGCGAGCGCGCCATCGCTGAAGCGGAGCTGATCTGTTTTGACAATCCCAGGCCTGGCCGTGCCTACGAGATTTCGATCGAGCTGCCGGAGTTCACCTGTAAGTGCCCGTTTTCCGGTTACCCCGATTTTGCGGTGTTGCGTTTGATCTACCAGCCCGGCCCCCGGGTGGTGGAACTCAAGGCGATCAAGCTCTACGTGAACAGCTACCGCGACCGCTCCATTTCCCATGAAGAGGTGACCAATCGCATCTTGGATGATCTGGTTGCCGCCACCGATCCCCAGTGGATGCAGTTGGAGGCTGATTTTCACCCCCGCGGCAACGTTCACACCGTGGTGCGCGTCAGCCACGGCACGCGGCTGGCTTGTTAGAGCAGCTGGGCGAGCATCTGGGGCAGCTCGGCAGCGAAGCCGGTGAGATTGCGGTTGCAGAGTCCGGCAACATGCAGCTGACCCGCCTGGCCGGCTGGCTGCTCGGCAATGGCCCAAAGCTGACGCGTAGCAAGCAAGCTGAGCCCGCCGCCGGCCAGGGCGATCGCAAATCCTGCGTACACCAAAGGCACGCCAGGATCACGCTTCAGCAGGATGCCACTGGCGGGTAGAACGCTTTCGACCCGTATCGGCAGCCCCTTTACCTCCACAGCTGCGCCGCCTGGGGCTAGGCGAGCTAGGGAGATTCCGTCGGCGCCGTAGATCTCAATTGGTCCTTGTTCGCTGCCCAGGCTGAGTAGCACCGGCTCGCTGCCATCGGGACGGGTGGGCAGGACGATGCCCCAAATCTGTTCGCCTAGCTGAGGAAAGCTCTGCAGCGGCAGCTCCAGCAGGGGGCTTTTGCCGAGTTGCAGGCTGATGGTGGCCAGGGCCCAGTCGGCTTGATAGAGGGTGACCCCCTGGAAGCGCAGCGGATGGTTGACGCTGATCTCGGCCTGCTTCAGCAGGCTGCCGCCGCTGCCATCGCCCTCGAGGATGCGCAGCTGGGAGGTGAATTGCTCAGGTCGCCCGGCGGGATCGCGCTGGATTGAAAAGCCGTCGAGGGCAAGGGTGAGTTGGCTGCTGCCCCGGCTGTCCATCAGCTCCAGGCTGCGGCCGGGGGCCAGGTATTGCTCAGCCCGTTGCCCACCAAGTGCTCCCCAGGCCGCTCCGAGCATCAGCACCACCATGCCGGCGTGCACCAGCAGGGGCCCGACCCGGCCCAGCAGCCCCTTGCGAGCGGCTAGGCGATCGTCATGGCGCTGAATTTGCCAGCCCTGGAGTTGCAGCAGTCCGGCCAGCTGATCGAGGCTCTCCTTGGGGGTGTCGGTGCTGAGGGTTTCAGCCACGCTCAGCTTGCTGAGCTGGCGGGGTGAGCTGTAGTCGATCCAGCGCAGGGCGGCCTGCAGGGCGGGCCACTGGCGGCGCCAGCTGCAGAGCAGCAGGGCTAGGGCCAGCCAGGCCAGCAGCCCCAGGAACCAGCCGCTGGAATACACATGGTCGAGCTGCAGGGCCAGCACCCCATCAGCGTTCAGCAGTCCAAGCCAGGGCTGGGGGTCGTAGAGCCGGTGGTAGAGCTCGGCGGGTTCCCGCTGGGGGATGGCCGTGCCGACGCCACTGGTGATGGCAATCACCAAAAGCAGCACGATCGCCACCCGCAGATCGGAGATCCAGCCCACAACTCGCAGCAAGGCTTTCATCGCCAGTTGGCCACAAGGGTGAGGGCGCCGGTTGTCACCAGCACCACGCCGCTGATCGGGGGAACCCATTGGCCCAGCCGCCTCAGGCTCAGCAAGCCCGGCAGGCTGGCGGCCGCCGTGCCGGCCAGCAGCAGGGGCACCACCTGACCCGCTCCGAAGCTGGTGAGCAGCAACATGCCTACCAGGGGTTTGCCGTTTTGGGCCATCCAGGCCAGCAGCACAGCCAGCACAGGGGTGGTGCATGGGGTTGCGGCTAATCCAAAAGCTAGGCCTGCGGCTATGGGAGCCAGGGGTGCCGGCACCCGGCGACGCCAGATTTCAGGATCGGGTCCGGCGGGCAGGGGCAGCTTCAGCAGGCCCAGCAGGTTTAGGCCCATCAGCAGGGCAAGCACAGCCACCACCGTGGGAATCAGCCCGGGGATTTGGCCATAGATCCGGCCCAGTAGGCCGCTAACCAGGCCCAGCAGCACTAGGGAGGCCACGATGCCGGCCGCAAAGCTGAGGCTGCGCTGCCAGGGAGCCTGGCTGGGCTTAACGCCGGGCGTGCCGCCAAAGCCAGCCAGATAGGCAAGGGTGACCGGCAAAAGCGATAGGGAGCAGGGCCCCAGGCTCGTGAGCAGGCCGCCAGCAAAGACAACCCCAACGGTGGTGGGGGTGGGGCTGGCCAGGGAGTGCTGCAGCAGCGCCTCGCTGCTGCGGGCCCAATCGGCCAGTTGGGGCCCAAAACTAATCATGGAATCAGCCTATCGGGCAGCTGCGGTGCGCCGGCGCCTGGGGGTAGGGGCAAGACCGCCTGCCTCCAGCGAGCACCGGATCAATAGGCCGCAAACAAGCAGGCTGGCCATCAAGGAGTTGCCGCCATAGCTGATCAGTGGCAATGGCAGGCCGGTGGTGGGCATGGCACCGCTGGCTACGGCGATATTGAGGATGGATTGGCCCACCAGCAAGGTGGTGCAGCCGATGGCGATCAGGCGCTGCTGGTTGCTGCGGCAGCTGAGGGCAACCCTCAGCCCAACAAAGCCAAACAGCAGCAAAAACAGCAGTAGCACCACCGAGCCCACGAAGCCAAATTCCTCAGCAAACACTGCAAAAATAAAATCGGTGCTCTGGATCGGCAGGTATTGCAGCTTCTGGGTGGAAAGGCCAAACCCCTCGCCTAGGAAGCCTCCTGAGCCGATCGCCATCAAGCTCTGCACCAGTTGGTAGCCGTCCCCCTGGGCATCTCGCCAGGGATCCAGGAAGGACACCACCCGCAAACGCTGGTATTCGTTGATCATGATGCTGGCGCTGCCAAGCAGCCCCCCCGCTCCGGCTGCCCCGAGCAGCATGGGCAGAGAAAGGCCCCCAGCCAGGGCCAGCAGCCAGAGCAGCAGCCCGGATAGGGCCGCGGTGCTGAGGTTTGGTTGCTTGAGGATCAGCAGGATCAGGGCGCCAAATGCCCCTAGCCAGAGCAGTTTCTGGTCGTTGCCGATGCGCTTCCAGTGGGCAAAAAGAGCAGCGCCCTGCAACACCACAAAAGGCTTGACTAATTCCGATGGCTGCAGTTGTACCGGTCCAAGCACCAACCAGCGACTGGCGCCGTTGACAGTGCTGCCCATCACCAGGGTGGCTGCGACCAGAACGATGCCAACCCACAACCCCAGCGGTGCCAGGTGCAGCCAGCGCCGCAGGCTGGTGCGCAGGCCGAGCCAGAGCAGCCCCCAGCTGGCAGCCATCCAAATCAACTGGCGCTTGAGATAAAAGGCGCCGTCACCCATCTCCCGTTCAGCTACCCACCAACTGGCAGAGGTGAGCACTAATAGTCCGATCACGCTCCAGAGCGCCACCATGCCCAGAAGCAACCTGGCCTCTGCTGGCCACTGGGACCAGGGCAACGGCAGCAGCGCTCCAGCCTTCGGAGGACCGCCGACAGCGTCGCGGTGGGGGTTGTGAGTTGCGGTGCGGGCCAAGGCTGAAATTGGGGAGTGGCAGAGGTAGGGCCATCGTCAACCCATTGAGCCGTGCCCGGGGGGGTGTTGTCGACCCCTGGCAACCAGAGTCAAACAATAAAAAAGCCCGGCATCTGCCGAGCTTGGGGAGAAACGAAAGGTACTGAATATCAGTTGCCGACGTTCTGTTGGCGACGCCCAGTGGCTAGTTCCACTTTGAGGATCTTGCCGCCCTGCTTCATGATCCGCTGCTGCTCAGCGAACCAGCTGTCGTAGGGCACCCATTTGGTGAAATAGGTGTTTTGAAGCTCACGCTGGGAGCGGCTCTTTTCCGGGCAAGGAATGCAAGCCGTGATCTTGAACAGACGCATGGAGATGATCCTCGGGTGTGCCGATGGCAGGGATCAGTTGCCCAGGCCGGAGCAGATGTAGTCGAAATAGACAGCCATTTCACGGCCGGCATCAGGACCCACCAAGGCAGCGGTGGTTTCTTTCATGGCCTGGATGGATTGAACGGTTGCACCAATGGGTACACCCAGGGAGTTGTAGGTCTCCTTGAGACCATTCAAGACCCGCTCATCGAGGATGGAGGTGTCGCCAGCCAGCATGGCGTAGGTGGCGTAGCGCAGGTAGTAGTCCAGATCGCGGATGCAGGCTGCATAGCGACGGGTGGTGTACATGTTGCCGCCCGGACGGGTGATATCCGAATACAGCAGCGACTTGGCTACGGCCTCTCTGATGATGGCCGAACCATTGGCGCTGATGGTGGCAGCGGCGCGGACGCGCAGTTCACCACTGGTGAAGTACTGCTCCAGGCGGCCCATGGCGGAGTCGTCTAGGTACAGGCCCTGAACGTCGGCCTGATTAATGACGTTTGTGATCGCGTCTTGCATGAATCCAGCTGTGGTGGCGGGGAGTAGTAAAAGAACGCTGCCTCAGGAGAGGGCGCCAATGACGTAGTCGAAGTAGAAACCGGCTTCTTCAGCGTCAGAGCCGGTGAGTAGGCCCATGGCGGCGTTCTTCATTTCCCGCACGGACTCAGCCATGGCATCGAGGGGAGTGCCGAGGGAGCGATACATCTCCTTGGCTCCGATGATGCCAACCTCTTCAATGGGGGTCACATCGCCGGCGATGATCCCGTAGGTCACCAAGCGCAGGTAGTAGTCCATGTCGCGGAGACACGAAGCGGTCATCTCCTCGCCGTAGGCGTTGCCGCCGGGGGAAATCACGTCGGGACGCCGCTGGAACAGGGCGCCACCAGCGGTCTTGACGATGCGCTCGCGGCTTTCTCCGAGAACCTGGGCGACGCGAATACGACGTTGACCAGCGCCCACGAAGGACTTGATCTGGTCGAGTTCGCCAGGGCTGAGATAGCGGGCTTCCGCGTCCGCGTTGATGATCGAGTTGGAGACGATGCTCATGCAGTTCTGCCTCGAAACAAGCGGCCGCCTTGACGGAGACCGATATCCGGTGGGTAAGGGAAAGGATCGACTTGCGCCGATCGCCAAATCATTCTGCGGCAAAGCCCCTCGCTGCTCCCGTGGCGGTAACAGTTCTTCATGGCGTTTGTGCTCGGAAAACCCGCTGCGGCGCAATGGCTTTGGGCGATATTGTTAATAGCGACTTGGCGCAGCAATTATTCATCATTTTGCTTCGTTAATCGCTCCACTTGTTTCGGCTTGCGGCTCAACTTTTGCGACAATTGTTATTTTGATCATAAAAACCCCCCGAAGTGTCTCCGGGAGGCTCGAAGTCGATGAAGCAGTGCGCAGGCGCAGGGTTGGCATGCGGTTGAGGCGTTGCTGGACTTAGGGGGCTACTTCCAGCGGCGACTCGGCGCAGGTGCTTGGCGGATGCTGCCCGGCCCCGCGATGAAGTTGTCTTGGGGTTGAGCAGCCTTCATTGTTTCGCCCCCTACGGTCTGGGCTGTCCAGCTCCCCACTACCATCTGCCGACGGGCCGACAGATTTCGATTGGTTATATCCCCGGTAGTGCGTATGGTCTGATCAACGGGCACATTTGGACGTTTGTCCTGGGCAAATTCATTGGCATAGGCAGAGGCGTCGAAGGGGCGGTTTAGGCCGGGCACCTTACGCGCATTTCGATCATTAGCAGTGACAAAACGCTCGTAGGGGACTGTGTCTTCGCCGTAGGTTTCGTTGTATTCGCTGCTGTTGAGAATCCCATCGACTACCCCATAGAAGCCAGTGCGTGCTGCGGTATCGAAGTAGGCATCGATTTCCCATCTCCCGAAGGTTGGGCGACCTAGCAGCCGGCGATGCATCACCTCGATGGCCTTGGTGATGTAAAGGCCGGTCCAATAACGGCGGCGGAAGGCCTTGGAACGGGCTACCTGGCGGATGAACTCCCGCAGGCTGATATCGCCGTTCTCGAGCTTGATTTCCTCAACTTTATTGCGCTCTCCGGCATAGCCAGCAGTGCCTAAAACTTGCACATAGACCGCATTAATAACGGCCTGGGTGCTGGCTTCAGTGCCACGGATGCTGGGTTGGCCGCCACGGCGGGGCACGGAGCTGCCGCCGGTAGCAATCTGCTGGAGGCGTACGACCTTGGGGCCCACTCGGCGAGGAGTGGCCTTGCGGAACTGGACGCTGTCCATCTGGCCAGGCTGGGCCAGGCCATTGCCGATCAGGATGCGGCGGCTGTCGTAGCCGTAGGGCGCTGGCCGGGTTGCCACTGAGGCGGTGCCAGAAGGGAAAATCGCGCCGTAGTTGAGGGCCAGGGGGTCGTTGCCGCCGCCGTAGACGTGCTGATCGGCGAAGGGTTGGCGATAGGAGGCGTAGAGGGTGACGTATTGGGGTGCGCCTTCAAAGGGAGCGCTGAAGCGGAAAAGCTTGCGATTTGATCCCCAGCCGGCACTCTCCTGGGCTTCTTCACCGAGATCCCTCAGGTAGGGCACGGTTTCCTCGCCGAACACCCGCGCGTATTCCAGGGTGTTGATCAGGGAATCCACTAGGCCATTCAAGCCTTGGACGCTGACGATGTCGAAATAGCGGGTGAATTCCTCGCGGGAGCTGATGCCGCGACCGAGGAAGTGGCGGAAGGCCAGCTCAACCGCCCGGCTATTGGAGAAGCGGCCAAAAAACTGCTGGCGGTATTCCTTGCTGTGGCCGAGGGAGCGGATGAATTCCCTCATCGACAGCTGGCCCTGGCGCACCTGGGTGGCCTCAACTGGGCAGGGCGTCTGGCTGTAGGCCTTGGCGATGTCCCGTTCGAAAACCTGTCGGTAGGCGGCTCGAATCACTTCGGCCTTTTGGGCACCACTTAGGCGCGGCCGCATGATGAAGCGCTGCTTGCCGTCTGCGGCTAGGGCATAGATAGCAGGCAGCTGCAGGCCCTGACTTTCAGGGCTGCCGAGGCGCTGCCGGGTGCTTGGTGTGGCCACCTGCAGTTCGGCGAGCAGCACGTTGAAGTACTGGATCACCAGCTGGCGGGCCTGGGGATTGTCTTTGCAGAGGCCGGCGGCTGCGGCACGCATTTCCTGCAGAGCCACATTGGTCGCCGCCAGGGAGCAGGCCTTCTCCAGTAGATCGCGCAGGCCGCGGGTGTTTACGGCCAGGATGCTCGGGTCTCCTGCCACCAGGGCGTAGCCCACATAGCGGAGGAACCAGCCCATGTCGCGCAGCGACTTGCGCATCCGATCGGTGCCGTATCGGCCTATTGCGATCGGGCTGAAGCCGGTGGGCAGCACAACCCTCACGTCGGCGTCGCCACCTGAGCTTTCAAGTAAGCGAGTGATCAGGTTGCCGCCGGAGTCGCCAGTGCCCTGGGCGAAGGTCTGCACCGAGCGCTGGAAGGCGGCCTGGTCAGCGGCCAGAGGGGTGGCGTCGCTGGCTCCACCGCTGACGACGCTCAAGGGAGCATCTAGGTAGGAGAGGGGCGTGCCGCCGGAGAAGATCCGGTTGGCAGCCTTGGCCACGATGAAATCAGCGTTTTCCGAGATGCGGCGTGCAGCTTCTAAGCGCTGCTGGCCACTCTGGAAAAACGCCACCAGGGTTTCAAGCTCCCCGCCGTCAGGGAAGCGATCCTGTTGCTCCGCCTGACGGACGCTGGAGAGCGGCAGGGTGTCGTAGCGCTGGGGTGAAACCCTGGTGCTGCCGCTGCTGGCGGTCACGGTCATTGACGAGAGCGAACCGGGCTGGGCCACGTTACGGCGGGCCCTCCGGGCCTTTGCCCAGCCATGAACAAATGTTTGCAGCTTCGCTGGCTTGCTGATGCCAATTGACTCGTTCTAGTGGCCGCTGGGCGTGAAAAGCTCAGCCGGTTGCCGCTGATCCGTCCTTGCCCGCCAGTGATGCCGCCACGCCGATGGTGAGCGCTTTTTACGACCGTTTCCCCTACCCGGGAGACCCCCTCCAAGACGGCCCACCCCCTGGATACAACTGGCGCTGGTGCGTCGATAGCGCCTGGGCTGCTGCTACTGGAGCCCTGCCGCCGCGACCCGACCAGGGTGAACGCCCTTGGCGGATTCTCGACGCCGGCTGCGGCACCGGCGTCAGCACCGACTACCTCTGCCACCTCAATCCAGGTGCTGCGGTGATGGCAGTGGATATCAGCGCCGGAGCCCTTGAGGTCGCACGGGAGCGCATCCGTCGTTCAGGTGCGGCAAAAGCGGTGCGCGAGTTGCGTATCGAACAGCGCAGCCTGCTGGATCTGGCTGGCGAGGGACCCTTCGACTACATCAATTCCGTCGGCGTTCTGCACCACCTGCGTGAGCCAGAGGCAGGTTTGCAGGCACTGGCTGGATTGCTGCGGCCGGGCGGGCTACTGCATCTTTTTTTGTATGCGGATGGCGGCCGCTGGGAAATTCACCGCACCCAGCGGGCCTTGGCACGGCTGGCCGTCGGCTCAGGAGAGGAGGGGCTACGGCTGGGTCGCCAGCTGCTGGCTGAGTTGCCTGAGGGGAACCGACTGCGACAGCATCACGAGCGGCGCTGGATCGTCGACACGGCAGCCGATGCCAATTTCGCGGATATGTATCTGCACCCCCAAGAGACCAGCTACAACCTCGAGCGTCTGCTGGCTTTTGTCACCTCAGCGGGTTTGGAGTTTGCCGGGTTTTCCAATCCGGAGGTGTGGTCGCCCGCGCGCTTGCTGAGTGGTGAGCTGCTGGAGCGGGCCCAGGGCCTCAGTCAGCTTGAGCAGTGGAGCCTGGTGGAGGAGCTTGATCCCGATATCAGCCATTTCGAATTTTTTCTCAGCCATGGTGCGGTGAGGGCACCCGATTGGGGCGACGACGAAGTTCTGCTGGCAGCGGGGGGTGAAACCAACCGCTGCCTTTGGGGTTGGCCAGCCACCCGCTTGATGGGGCCAGACCTAATGCCCCTTGACGTCAGCGAGGAGGGACTCATTTTGATGGCTGCCATTGAGAGCGCGCCGGGTGTGGCGATCGGCCAGCTTCCATTGGATTGGCCTGCGGCGCAACGGATTGCCGTGGCTCGCCAACTGCTGAAGCAGAGGGTTTTGCTGCCGGTGCTCTGAGGGGTCGGGGATCAGCACCGTGATAGATTCCGCGCGCCTTTTCAGGGATTTGAGCGCGCTTGTCGGTATCTCTCCCCTGCCCCCTACTTCCCGACCCTGAACCCACCGTTTCAACGGCAGTTCAGGCTGGTGAAGCGGTCGAGCAGTTGGATGATGCCACCGGTGCATCAACCCTGCCAGCGCTAACCGCCGATGTCAGCAATGGCATGGATGGTTATTTCCGGCTCCAACGCCGGCTTTTGCTAGCAACCTTGCTGCTTTCGGCAGTGGCGGTGGCAGGAACAGCCGTTTTTGGCTCCATCTCCACGGCTTCAAGCCTGTTGGTGGGTGCTCTAGCTGGCCTTCTTTACCTGTGGCTGCTCAGCCGCAGTGTCACCAAGCTGGGAGAAAATGCCCGGCGGGTTAGCAAGGTTCAGCTGCTGGTGCCGGTCGTCCTGGTGCTGATCGCAGCCCGGACCCCCCAACTTTCGATCCTGCCGGCTCTTTTGGGCTTTCTGCTCTACAAGCCGGCCGTGATCCTTCAGGCAGTCTTCGACACCTGATCCCGTTTCCGTTCCGTCGCCCTGGCGACCCCGAACTCCCCTTCGCTGGCTCCGATGCCTCTCCTTCTCCCCTTTGCTGAACTGGAGGTTGGTAAACACCTCTACTGGCAACTTGGCAACCTCAAGATTCACGGCCAGGTCTTCCTGAGCTCCTGGGTGGTTATCGGTGCCTTGCTTGCCCTTGTAGTGGTTGGCACCCGCAAGCTGGAGCGTGATCCCCGAGGCACCCAGAACCTGCTGGAGTTCCTCTGGGATTACATCCGCGATCTCTCCCGTGAACAGATTGGTGAGAAGGCTTACCGCGATTGGATGCCCTTCATCGGCACCCTGTTCCTGTTCATCTTTGTCAGTAACTGGGGCGGAGCTCTGGTGCCCTGGAAGCTGATCCACCTGCCTAGTGGCGAGCTTGGTGCACCAACGGCTGATATCAACACAACCATTGCCTTGGCTTTGTTGGTATCCCTTGCCTACTTCTATGCCGGCTTGAGCCGTAAGGGTCTGAGGTACTTCGAGTACTACGTGGAGCCGACACCGATCATGCTTCCATTCAAGATCGTTGAAGATTTCACCAAGCCCCTTTCCCTTTCCTTCCGTCTTTTTGGCAACATCTTGGCGGATGAACTGGTGGTTGCAGTTCTGGCATTTTTGGTGCCATTGATTGTGCCCCTGCCTGCAATGTTCCTGGGTCTTTTCACCAGTGCTATTCAGGCTCTGATTTTTGCCACCCTCGCTGCCTATTACATCGGCGAGGCAGTGCACGAAGAGCACCACTAGTAGCTCTTCACCAGCAGCTCCGCTCCGGCGATCTGCTAAATCTCCCTCGCGCAGGTCCGGCAGCATCCCGGGCCCATCCTTGAAAGGATGTCCTCAGCGCAGGGTTTTATTCCCGGTCCATAACGCGCCACAACCGCGACCCCAATCCCCCACTCCACCATGGATTCCATCACCTCCGCTGCGTCTGTTCTGGCCGCTGGTCTGGCTGTAGGCCTCGGTGCCATCGGCCCCGGCATCGGTCAGGGCACCGCAGCTGGCGGCGCCGTTGAAGGCATTGCACGTCAGCCTGAAGCCGAAGGCAAGATTCGCGGCACCTTGCTGCTCTCCCTGGCCTTCATGGAAGCGCTCACCATCTACGGCCTTGTGGTCGCACTGGTGCTGTTGTTTGCCAACCCCTTCGCTGGTTGAGCGTTGTTGTGAGTGGAAGGAGGGCGGGGGCTTGTTGCTCCTGCCCTCCCAGGCTCACAAACCTCAATCCCGACCGATCGTTCCAGCGCCCTCGCCCAAATGACCAGCTGGCTTCTGCTCGCCGAAGCAGGTGTCCCTGAGGGAGGTCTTTTTGACCTCGATGCCACCCTGCCGCTGATGGCGGTTCAGGTTGTTCTCCTCACTTTCATTCTGAATTCGCTGTTCTTCCGCCCCGTAGGACGGGCCGTGGAGGAGCGTGAGAGCTTTATCTCCACCAGCCGCGCCGACGCCAAGCAGAAGCTGGCTCAAGCCGAGCGGCTAGAAGCAGATCTCAAGGAACAGCTCAAGGACGCGCGTCAGCAGTCCCAAAAGCTGATCCTCGAGGCCGAGCAGGAGATGGATCGTCTCTACCGCGACGCCCTTGCCGCGGCTACTGCCGATGCCAATGCTTCCCGGGAGCAGGCCCGCCGTGAGATTGATTCTCAGCGAGATCAGGCGATGGACCGGCTTAATAAAGACGCCGACAAGCTCGGTGATCTGATCGTGACCCGCTTGCTGGCTGCCTCATGACTTTCCTGCTCCCCACCTTGCTAGCAAGTCACGGTGGATTTGGTTTCAACCTCAATCCGTTTGAGACCAACATCATCAACTTGGCGATTGTGATCGCCGGCCTTTGGAAGTTTTTGCCAGGTTTTCTCGGCAGCATCCTGGAGCGCCGTCGTGCAGCCATCCTTAACGACTTGCAAGATGCTGAGCAGCGTCTTCTCGCAGCAACTTCTTCGTTAGCTCAAGCTCAGCAGGATTTGGCGGCTGCCCAACAAAAGGCTGAGCAGATTCGCGCTGATGGTTTGGCCCGTGCCCAATCCTTGCGTCTGGAAAGCGAAAAGCGCACGATCGATGAAATGGCTCGCCTTAAGCAGGGAGCTATGGCCGACTTGAATGCCGAAGCAGCCCGCGTCACCGACCAGTTGCGCCGCGAAGCCGCCAATCGGGCTATCGCCCAAGCACTTGCCACCCTTCCCGGCAAGCTCAATGCAGATGCCCAGGCCCGACTGATCGATCAGTCCATTTCAACCCTGGGTAAAGCCTGATGCCACTCCTCAACTCGATTGCTACTCCCTACGCCGAAGCGTTGCTGCAGGTAGCTGAATCTCGTAATGAGACTGACGCTGTTGCCGAACAGGCAAAATCCCTTCTGGCCGTATTGACTTCAAGTCCCGAGCTCAGAGCTGCTCTGGCGTCGCCCGTGCTTGAAGCCGAAGCCAAGAAGGCTGCTTTGGCAAAGCTTTTCGACGATCAGGTCACCCCTGCGGTGCAAAACCTGCTCAAGCTCTTGGCCGATCGCCAGCGCCTGCCCATGATGGAGGCTGTTTTGATGCGTTTCTTGGAACTTTATCGGGAGCTGCGCAATATCACTTTGGCCAAGGTGACTTCTGCTGCTGCCCTCAGCGAGGAGCAGCAGGCTGAGCTCAACAGCAAAGTTCAAGCGATTGCAGGTTCTAAATCGGTGGAGTTCGACCTCGTGGTTGACCCCTCCTTGATAGGAGGCTTCATCGTCAGCATGGGCTCCCAAGTCATTGACGCCAGCCTGTCTGGTCAGGTGCGCCGCCTCGGACTGGCGCTGGCCCAGGTGAGCTAGCTCACCTGGCCGCCCAATCTTCCGGAACCTTCTTGGTCCGTTAGCCCTCTCCCCGCTTCCCCGTCTTCCCCTCCATTAGCCCCCCTGTGGGGACTTCCTCCCATGGTTTCCATCCGCCCCGACGAGATCAGCGCCATCCTCAAGCAGCAGATTGAGGACTACGACAAGTCGGTTTCGGTCAGCAACGTTGGCACCGTGCTGCAGATCGGCGATGGCATCGCCCGCGTGTATGGCTTGCAGCAGGTGATGGCCGGTGAACTGGTGCAGTTCGAGGACGGCACCGAAGGCATCGCCCTCAACCTCGAAGACGACAACGTCGGCGTGGTGTTGATGGGCGAAGGTCGCGGCATCCAGGAGGGCAGCACCGTCAAGGCAACCGGCAAGATCGCCGCCGTGCCCGTAGGCGACGCCATGCTTGGTCGGGTTGTCAATTCGCTGGGCCAGCCCATCGACGGCAAGGGTGACATCGCCACTACCGAAACTCGCCTAATCGAATCGATGGCGCCTGGCATCATCCAGCGCAAGTCGGTGCACGAGCCCATGCAAACGGGCATCACCGCCATCGACGCCATGATTCCGATCGGCCGGGGCCAGCGCGAGCTGATTATTGGCGACCGTCAGACGGGCAAAACCGCTATCGCCATCGACACGATCATTAACCAGAAGGGCGAAGACGTCGTCTGCGTTTATGTGGCCATTGGTCAGAAGGCCGCATCCGTAGCCAACGTGGTTGAAGTGCTGCGGGAGAAGGGAGCCCTCGATTACACCATTGTGGTAGCTGCGAGTGCCTCCGAGGCTGCAGCCCTTCAATACCTGGCTCCCTACACCGGTGCGGCGCTGGCCGAATCGTTCATGTACAAGGGCAAGGCCACCTTGGTGATTTACGACGACCTCACCAAGCAGGCCCAGGCCTATCGCCAGATGTCCCTGCTGCTGCGTCGCCCCCCCGGTCGTGAGGCGTATCCCGGCGACGTCTTTTATTGCCACAGCCGTTTGCTTGAGCGTGCCGCCAAGCTCAGCGATGCCATGGGCAAGGGCTCGATGACCGCACTGCCGATTATCGAAACTCAAGCCGGTGACGTATCTGCCTACATCCCCACCAACGTGATCTCGATCACCGATGGCCAGGTGTTCCTGAGCTCCGACCTGTTCAACTCTGGTCTACGCCCCGCCATCAACGTTGGTATTTCCGTGAGTCGGGTGGGCGGCGCTGCCCAGACCAAGGCGATCAAGAAGATTGCCGGTACCTTGAAGCTCGAGCTGGCCCAGTTCGATGAACTAGCTGCCTTCTCCCAGTTCGCCTCCGACCTCGATGCCGCAACCCAGCAGCAGCTCGGCAGGGGTAAGCGTCTGCGCGAGATTCTCAAGCAGCCCCAGTTCAGCCCCCTAATCCTTGCGGAGCAGGTGGCTGTGGTTTATGCCGGCGTCAAGGGCCTGATCGACGAAGTTCCTGTGGAGTCTGTGGTGCAGTTCTGCCGCGAGCTGCGCGAATACCTCAAGAGCAATAAGGCCGAGTTCATCTCCAAGGTGCAGACCGAGAAGCAGCTCAGCGACGAAGCTGAAGCCATGCTCAAGGATGCCATCAACGAGGTGAAGTCGACCATGCTCGCCTCCGTTTGAGGAGGGGCATAACTAATGGCAAACCTCAAAGATATCCGCGACCGGATTGGTTCGGTCAAGAACACTCGCAAGATCACTGAGGCCATGCGCCTAGTGGCAGCCGCCAAGGTTCGCCGCGCTCAGGAGCAGGTGCTGCGCAGCCGTCCTTTTGCTGACAGGCTCGCCCGCGTGCTGGAAAATCTCCAGTCACGCATGCGTTTTGAAGATGCCGACGCTCCTCTGCTCGAGCAGCGCGAGGTTGCCACCATCACTCTGCTTGCCGTTACCGGTGATCGGGGATTGTGCGGTGGCTACAACGCCAACATCATCAAGCGCACCGAACTGCGCACTGCTGAATTGGTTGGCCAGGGCTACAAGGTGGATCTGGTCTTGATCGGTCGTAAGGCGATCACCTACTTCCAGAATCGTGCTAACCAGTACACGATTCGCGCCACCTTTACCGGTCTTGACCAGGTGCCCAAGGCCAGTGAAGCGATGGGTATCGCCAACGAAGTGCTGGCGGAGTTTCTCTCCGGCAGCACCGACCGTGTCGAGATCATCTTCACCAAGTTCATCAACTTGGTGAGCTCCAAGCCCGTAATCCAGACCCTGCTGCCCCTGGATCCCCAGGGCATTGCTATCCCTGAGGACGAGATCTTCCGTCTCACTACCCGGGAAGGTCGGCTGGGAGTTGAAGTGGGCACGGCTGCCAACTTGCAGCCCAAGCTGCCCTCCGACATTGTCTTTGATCAGAGCCCTGATCAGTTGCTCAATGCCCTGCTGCCCCTTTATTTGGAAAACCAGCTTCTGCGTTCTCTGCAGGAGGCCGCAGCTTCTGAGTTGGCCAGTCGGATGACGGCAATGAACAACGCCAGTGATAACGCCAAGGCTCTCGCTAAGAGCCTCACGCTCGACTACAACAAGGCTCGCCAGGCCGCCATTACCCAGGAAATTCTGGAAGTGGTTGGTGGTTCTGCCGGTATGTCCTGAGCCTGGGGGCTGGTTTGCAGATCGAGCCTCTGTTTCCGGTGGCTCTTGGCAGGGTGCAGCTCTCGCCTGATCCTTTGGATACGGCACTGCAACTTCAGGCCCTGCACGAGTTGCGGGCCCAAGCCAGCTCCAACCCCGATCCTGGCTGCGCCTGGACTGGAGACCTTAATGGTGTTTGGCAGTTGCAGCGTCAGGCGGCCTTTGCGCCACTGATTGCTGTATTGACAGGCCATGCAGAAGCTTTTTTGCAGCAATTGGGTTTCGATCTCAGCCGAGTCGCCTTGCACCTGCAGCGCTGCTGGCCCGTGCTTAGTGAGGAGGGTCAGGTGGTAGGCCGCCACCATCACCCCAACGCTCACCTCAGTGCCATCTACTACTTCAACGGTGATGGCAGCGGCCGCAGTGGCTGTCTGCGCCTGTGGCCGCAGCGGCAGGTGAATGAGCTGGTGCCTGGGATGGCCGTTGGCCACGAAGGTCCGTTGGCTGCATCGCCTTGGAGCGCACCTTGGCTGGATGTGGCTCCCCAGGCAGGACTGCTGCTGCTGTTTCCCAGCTGCCTCGATCATGCGGTGTTGCCCAACGAGGACCCAGATGATTTGCGCTGCTCCCTCAGCATCGATTTCGCCCTAACAGCCCCCGTGGCTAGGGATAGCTCCTCGCCACCGGAATACCTGGCTCCCCACCCAAGCCAGTGGCAGGAGCTTTGATCGCCGCGGCTGGCGCGGGCGGACTGGAACAATGGCTTTTAGCTGCCCACTCCGGCACCATCCTGTGACCGAAACCCAGACCTTCACAATCACCGCCGAGTTTCAAGGCACCCAACACACCTTCCCTTGCCGCAGCGACCAAACCGTGCTGTCTGCAGCCGAGGCCGCTGGGGTCCCCTTGCCCAGTTCCTGCTGTTCAGGGGTCTGCACCACTTGCGCGGCTCTGATCAGTGAGGGCAGCGTTCAGCAGCCCGATGCCATGGGGGTCAAGACAGACCTGCAACTAAAGGGCTATGCCCTGCTCTGCGTTTCCTTTCCCCTGGCTGATCTAAAGCTCCAAGCGGGGATGGAGGACGCCCTCTACGAAGCCCAGTTCGGTCAATACCAGAAATGAGTGCTGCGGTGCTGCGCCTGCAGCCCGTAACACTGCAGTTCCGCCGCACTCCAGGGCCATTGTTGGCCCAGATCGAGGCCGCGTTGGCTCCGCACGGCCAACCGCTGCGCTGGGCGATCACCGCGGTGGAGCCAGGTCTGGGTGGATCTTGCCCATTGCTGACGCTTGAAGCGGTGGTGCTGGCATGACGGCGAGCCTGCCTCTGCCCACCTTGCTGGTGATTCCCACCGGGATTGGATGTGAACTGGGTGGTTATGCGGGCGATGGCCTGCCCGCCGCCCGCTTGCTGGCGGCCGCCAGTGGCTGCCTGATCACCCATCCCAACGTGATGAATGGGGCCTCCTTGTACTGGAGCGATTCCCGCATCCACTACGTGGAGGGCTGGGCCCTGGATCGCTTCGCAGCCGGCGAGCTGGCCCTGGCGCCGCGGGCGTCGCAGCGGGTGGGCGTTTTGCTCGATGCCGGCATCGAGCCGGAGCTGGCCCTACGCCACCGCCAGGTGATCGACGCCTGCCGGGCCAGCCTCGGCCTGCCGATCGGGCCGGTGCTGAGCAGCGAGCTGCCCCTGGGGGTGATTCTGCAGCAGGGGGCCAGCGGCAGCAGCTGGGGCACGATCGAACGCCCCGATGTCCTGCTGCGCGCTGGCGAGCAGCTGGTGGCGGCCGGTGCGACGGCCATCGCCGTGGTGGCCCGCTTCCCTGAGGATCCCGAAAGCGAAGCCCTGGCGGCCTACCGGGCCGGCTCCGGCGTCGATGCCCTGGCGGGCGCCGAAGCGGTGATCAGCCACCTGCTGGTGCGCCATCTGGGGATTCCCTGTGCCCATGCCCCGGCGCTGCTGCCCCTGCCTCTCGATCCAGCGCTAGATCCCCGCGCCGCGGCCGAAGAGCTGGGTCACACCTTTCTGCCCTGCGTGCTGGTGGGACTGAGCCGGGCGCCGGATCTGCTGCCCCTGGTGGACTCAGCAACGCGCGGAACGGCTCCGCTGCTGCACGCCGCGCAGCTGGGCGCGGTGGTGGCCCCCGCCGGTGCCCTGGGCGGAGCGGCGGTGCTGGCCTGTGCCGAGCGGGGCATCCCCCTGATCAGCGTCGCCAATCCCTGCCTGCTGGAGGTGACCGCCGAGGCGCTGGGGCTGGCGGCGATCCCGGCCAGCTCCTACGCCGAAGCCGCCGGGCTGGTGCTGGCCCTGCGCGAGGGGATCGATCCGGCGGCCCTGACCCGCCCGCTGGCTGGGTCAGCCTGAATCCATGCAGAACCCCTGCCCCTGTGGTGGCTTTCTCTACTCCAGCTGCTGCGCGCCGCTGCACCGCGGCGAACGCCAGGCGGCCACGGCCGAGCAGCTGATGCGCTCGCGCTACAGCGCCTATGCCCTGGGGGAGGTGGAGTACCTGCTGCAGACCCAGCCCTCCCCGGTGCCCCTGGCGCGCCGGTGCCGGGAGCTGGCGGCCAGCCTCGGCCAGCTCCACTGGCAGCGGCTACAGATCCTGGCCGTTACGGCCGGCGGCCCGCACGACCTCAGCGGCACGGTGACTTTTGAGGCCCACTACGACGCTGCCGGTCAGAGGGGTGTGATGCGGGAATGCTCGCTGTTCGGGCGGGCGGGCAACAGCCTCGAAGGTGGCTGGCTCTACCTGGAGGCGCTGGAACTGGACTGACCCTTGTTTCATCGGCTCAAGCCGGCTCAGTGCAAGCCGGCTCAGTGCAAGCCGTGTCAGCGCAGACAGGCCATCGGGTGGCGGGGTGTCACATCCAGGGCCCGGGCAACGCCGGGATGGCATACCGCCCCATGCACTGTGTTGAGACCGGAGAGTAGTTCGGCTCGGTCGGTGACTGCTTCGACCAGGCCCCGCCCCGCCATCACCAGGATGTACGGCAGGGTGACACTCACCAGCGCTTCGGTGGAGGTGAAGGGCACGGCCCCTGGCATGTTGCCGACGGCATAGTGCTGCACGCCGTGGAGCGTGTGCACCGGATCGGTGTGGCTGGTTTCGCGGCTGGTGGCAATGCAGCCCCCCTGGTCGATCGCCACATCCACCACCACGGATCCGGGTTGCATCTGCCGCACCAGCGCCTCCTCCACCAGGGTGGGGGCCCGGCCCCCGGCGGTGAGCACGGCACCAATGAGTAGATCGGCACCCGGCACCAGGCGCTCGATCAGGCTGCTACTGCTCACCAGGCTCACCAGGCGGCCGCGGCGGTGGGCCTCGAGGCTGCGCAGCCGCTCGGGCGAGCGATCCAGCAGGAATACTTCCGCATCCATGGCGGCGGCGATCCGGGCCGCATTCCAGCCCACACTGCCCGCCCCCAGCACCACCACCCGCGCTGGCCGCACCCCGGTGCAGCCCCCCATCAGGATGCCGCGACCGCCGTGGGGGCGCTCCAGCAGATGGGCCCCCACCTGGGCTGCCAGCCGACCGGCGATTTCGCTCATCGGCGCCAGCAGGGGCAGGCTGCCGTCTTCGAGCTGCACGGTTTCGTAGGCCACGGCAGTGGTGCCAGCCTCCAGCAGGGCCCGGCCCACCTCCGGGTAGGCGGCCAGGTGCAGGTAGGTGAACAGCACCAGATCGGAGCGCAGAAAGCCGAATTCCTCGGGCTGGGGCTCCTTGACCTTCACCACCAAATGGGCGCCCCAGGCTTCTGCGGCGCTCACCAGCCGGGCCCCGGCGGCGGCGAAGGCGGCATCGCTGAAGCCAGCCCCTAAACCAGCTCCCGCCTGGATGCGCACCTCCATGCCCTGGTTCACCAGATCGGCCACCCCGTCAGGGGTGAGGGCTACGCGCTGTTCATCGCGCTTGATCTCTGCGGGCACGCCGATGCTTGCCATCGGGGCCGTCAGGCTGGCGCCGCTGGAGCTGGGGGGTGCCATGGATGTGCTGCCGTTTGTGGTTCCAGGTTGGCTGCGGCTGGCGATCGGCGCCATGCACGATTCAGCGGGCGGCGATCGGCATGCGCCAGCCGCTGCCGAAGGCCCGGCCACCGATCTTGAGCAGGGGTGGGGCCTGGCGCCGCTTGAACTCGGCCCGGCGCAGCAGCTGCATCACCCGTTCGGCCAGCTCCGCTGGGGTACCGCTGGCGATCAGTTGCTCCGGACTGGCCAATTCCTCGATGTAGGCCTTCAAGATCGGGTCGAGCACGGCGTAGTCGGGCAGGGAATCGCTATCGAGCTGGTCGGGGCGCAGTTCGGCGCTGGGGGGTTTATCGCGGATCGCCCGCCCCACCAGCTCGCCGTCGCCTGGCAGCCCCAGCTCACGCCGGCAGGGGCCGGCGGCGGCCGAATCGAGCCAGGCGCAGAGCTCGAACACGCTGGTTTTGTAGAGGTCGCCGATCACGGCCAGGCCGCCGTTCATGTCGCCGTAGAGGGTGCAATAACCAACGGCCAGCTCGCTTTTGTTGCCGGTGGAGAGCAGCAGCTGGCCCTGCTGGTTGGCCACAGCCATCAGCAGGGTGCCGCGGATGCGCGACTGCAGATTTTCGGCGCTCAGGCCGCTGGGTGGGCCCGCCAGCACCGGTGTCAGGGTGGTGTCGAAGCTGGCCATCAGCGCTGCAATCTCAGCGGTGCGGCTGCCCAGGCCCAGGCGCCCAGCCAGGGCCTGGGCATCGTTTAGGGAGCCTGCCGAACTCCAGGGGGAGGGCATCATCAGAACCTGCACCCGCTCACCCCCCAGGGCAGCGGCGGCGATTACGGCCACCAGGGCCGAATCGATGCCGCCACTCAGGCCCAGCAGGGCGCTGCTGAAGCCGCATTTGCGGGCGTAGTCGGCCACGCCCAGCACCAGGGCCCGAAACAACTGCTCGTTTTCAGTAGGCAAAGGTGCCACTGGCAAAGATGAAGGTGGCAAAGATGTCGCTGGCGCTGGGCCGTTGACTTCCCAGCAGCTCACCTGCTCCTTACAACTGGCCAGCTGGCTCACCACTGCGCTGCCTGCATCGACCACGCTGCTGGCATCCACTACGAAGCTGGCATCCACTACGAAGCTGGCGCCGTCGAAGACCAGCTCGTCGTTGCCGCCCACCTGATTGACGTAGACCACAGGGCAAGCGAGCCGGCTGGCGGCGCGGCGGGCCAGGCTCTGACGCAGGGCCACTTTGGCCTGGCCAAACGGTGATGCCGAGAGGTTGAGCAGCAGGTCGATGCGGCTTGAGAGCAGCTCGGCGACGGGATCGGCACCAGCCAGGCGGTGGCCCTGCAGCTCCTCCTCAACCCAGAGGTCTTCGCAGATCGTTAGCCCCAGGCGCCAGGTCCGGCCGCCCCGCTTAAGCTCCAGCACGCTGGGCGCGGTGGCGGCGCAGAAGTAGCGCTGCTCGTCGAAGACGTCGTAGGTGGGTAGCAGCCGCTTGCGGGCCACCACGCGCCAGCCGCCGGCCTCCACTAACGCCACCGCGTTGAACAGGTTGGGCAACGGCGCGGCGCCTGATGGTTCGGCCATGCCCACCAGCACGGCCAGCTGGGGTAGCTCTTGGGCTAGGGACGCGGCCAGCTGGTTGAGCACGGCGCCTTGCTTAGCGATCAGGCTGGGGCGCAGCAGCAGGTCGCGCGGGGGGTAGCCCCAAAGGGAAAGCTCGGGGGTGAGCACCAGATCGGCCCCCTGGGCGGCGGCCTGACGGCTGGCCGCCAGGATCAGCTCGCCGTTGCCCGCCAGGTCGCCAACTAGCGGATTTAGTTGGGCCAGGGCGAGGCGCATCAGGGGTGTTTGAGGGGCTGGCTGAGGCTCGGATCGCCCGCTAGGCCGTAGAGATTTTGCTCGAGCAGCAGCGGCAACAGGGCCGCAGGCAGCTGGGCGGGGTCGGGGGTTTGGCGCAGCGCCGAGCTGGCGGTGGCGGGAACCTGCAGGGGCAGGATCACCACTCGGCCCCCCAGCTGGGTGAGCTGCTCCAGTTGTTTGGGCTGCAGGGGCCAGCCGGCCCGGGGGGCGATTGCCAGCACGCAAGCTTTCAGCACGGCTTCGGCCTGTTTCCAGCTGGGGATCTGGGCAGTCAGATCACTGCCCACCACAAACACCAGCTCGCTGCCAGGCCAGTGGGCCGCTGCCTGCTCCAGGGTGGTGATCGCCCAGGGGCTGCTGAGCTCCTGCCGGTGGCTCAGCCTCGGATCGTCGATGGCTGCCACCAGCTCGCCCAGCAGGATGGCCCGTTGCTCCAGGGGGGCACCGTGGTGTTTTTGCGGGTTGTCGCTGGCCCAGGTGGCGACCTGGGGATAGAGCTGCACCAGGCCCTCCAACAGGGCCTGGTGGCCGCGGGTCGGCGGGTCGGCGCTGGTGCCAAACAGGGCGACCGGCCCCTCTGCGGCTTTGACAACCCCGTTGCTCATGGCAGCAGGGCCTGCAGGTTGGGGGCGGGCTCGCTTCGCTCGCCTAGCCAGAGGCGCACCTGGGGATCGCTGATAGCCAGTCGTCGCAGCAGGGCTCCAGGTTGGCCGCCTCGCTGGGCGCTCCGCAGCAGTTCGGCGGCGGCGAGCCGGCCGGTGAGCCGGGTGGTGTGCACGGCCAGGGCTGCCTGGGCCAGGGCTACCGGGGCGGCTGGAGCGAGGCTGAGGCCGCCGGTGAGCGGTGCCGCCAGCAGCAGCAGTTGGCGTAGGGCGCCCAGGGCTAGCTGGATGCCGATCTGGGCGCCGCCCAGCAGGGCGTTGTGGCCGGAGAGCCGCCGCAGCAGCTGGCGGGCGCCGGCGCCATGCATTGGCAGGCCGTAGAGCTGGCAGAGCTGCAGCACCAGGGCGGTGTCGCAGGCCAGGCCGCCGGCTAGATCCAGCAGCACCAGGGGGTTGGCGGCCACGCCGGTGGCCTTGAGGGCGGCGAAGCGGCCGATCAGGCTTTGGGCGGCCTGGCGGCTGGTCCCCAGGCGCCAACGTTGCAGGGACTGGTGAAAGCGCTCCGCGCTGCCCAGGGCATTAAGGGCAAGTAACAGGCAGCCGTGTTGCTCCAGCAGTTGCAGCAGGGACTGCCGCAGCGGCTCCACCTGCGGAGCTTGAACAACGCTGCGCACCCGGCCATCGGCCAGCAGCTGGGGTTGGCGTGGCGCGGCGGCCACCGGGATCAGCTCCAGGTGCCGGGCCGCTGCCGGCAGCCGCCGCTTGATGCTGGCGATCAGCTCGGCCTGCTCGGCCTCGCTCCAGCAGTCGCAGCGGTTGAGAACCAGCAGTACCGGCTTGCCGCTGGCCAGCAGTGGCGCCAGGGCGTCGTGCTCGACGCTGGTGAGGTCGCCATCTAGCACCAGCAGCACCAGATCTGAGCCGAGGGCTACTCGGGCCGCCAGTCGGGCCCTGGCGGCGGCGGCGATCTCATCGATGCCTGGGGTGTCCACCAGCTCCACCCGGCTGAGTCCCGCCATGGGTTGCGCCCAGGACTGGGCCTGCTGGTGGCGGGTGCAGCCGTGGGCCACGTCGGTGGCGAAAGCCGCCTCCCCCAGCAAGGCGTTGAGCAGGCTCGATTTGCCCACCCCCACTCGGCCGAACACGGCCACCCGCAGACTGCGCTGCTGCAGGCGCCCTAGCTGGCGATCCAGGGCCAGCAGCTGGCCGGCCAGCTGGCTTTGCTCGCGGCCACTGAGCTGGAGCTGGCGGCGCCACTGGTCGAGCAGGGATTGGCAGCGCTCCGGGATGGCGGGCGCCTGATCGGGGCACGGTTTGGCGCAAGGTTCGGGCCTCATGGCCGCATCCCTTCGCCCGCCGGTTGGGGACGGCGCCACCAGCCCGCCAGCACCGCCAGCACCGACTCAGCGCCAATCACGCCCACGAAGCCGCCGAATTCATCCACCACGACGCGAACGCCACTGCTGTTGCGGCGGAAGCCGGTGAGCAACCGGTCGGCCCGGATCATTTCCGGCACGTAATCGACCGGCTCGCTTAGGGAAGCGGCAGTGCGATTGCCTTCGCCTTGGAGCAGGGCTGCCAAAAGTCGCTCCCGGCCGGCCACGCCCAGCACCTCATCCACCTCTTCGCCCAGCACCACCCACCACTCGGCGTTGTTCGCCAGTAGGTCTTCGCGCAACTGCTCCAGGCTGGTCGCCCCATCGAGGGTGGGAGCTGCCACCCGGGGTGTCATCAGATCGCGGGCGGTGAGGTCGTTGAGCTGGAACACCTTGGCGATCATGGCCGCTTCATCAGCCTCGATTTGGCCCTTCTGGGAGCCCAGCCGGGCCAGTAGACGAATCTCTTCTTCGTCGGTGCTGATCTCGTTCTCGGCAGTTATCGCCGGCAGCAGGCGCTCCAGCAGCAGCACTAGGGGCAGCATCAGCCTGGTCAGGATTGCCAAGGCAGGGGCGCTGGCCAGGGCCACCGGCAGGGCTAGGCGGCTGCCGAGGGCCTTGGGCAGGATTTCCCCAAGCAGGATCACCAGCACGGTGAGCCCCACGGAAAACAGGGGCAGGGCGATTCCCTCGATGCCCTCCCGTTTGAAAACTATTGCGGCATAGCCGCCCAGCATCAGACTGCCAAAAATGTTGAAGCCGTTGTTGGCGATCACCAGCACCGACAGGGTGCGGCCCAGCCGCTGGCGCAGCTGCTCCAGGCGCCGTGCGCCGCGCACGGGCTTGCTGCGGGCGGCGAGTTCATGCACCCGCACCGGGTTCACGGTGAGCAGGGCAGCCTCAACTCCAGAGCACAGGGCCGAACCTGCGATCACCAGCACCACCAGCAGCGCCAGGGTGAGCAGGTCGTTCATTGCGCCATTTCGCCGCTCGCCATCTACCTATTAAATCGGCTCCGCCAGCGTCTGTCCCGCTGCCTGCTCCAAACTGGACTTATGCAGGGCCCGCCGGCCGCTTTTTATGTTCGATCCGTCGACCTTCGCCCAGCGGCGTCAGCGCTTCTTCGCTCAGCTCGGGGAAGCTGCTGCCGTGATTCCGGCGGCAACGCTGGTGACCCATCACGCCGACTGCGAGTGGCCCTTCCGCCAAAACAGCGACTTCTGGTATCTCACTGGTTTTGATGAACCCGAGGCGGTGGCCCTGTTTTTGCCCCACCGCCCCGAGGGTGAGCGCTACGTGCTGTTTGTGCAGCCCCGCGAGGCCAGCGCCGAGGTTTGGAATGGTTTCCGTTGGGGTGCTGAAGGCGCCGTGGCCGAGTTTGGCGCCGACCTAGCCCATCCGCGCAGCGAGCTAGAGCAGCGCCTGCCTGACTACCTCAGGGGCGCTGAGGGCATCGCCTTTCGCGTTGGCAAGCACCCGAAGGTGGAGCCGCTGGTGCTGGCGGCTTGGGCCGCTCAGCTCGACCGAGCCCCCCGCAGCGGCCGGGCTGCCCTGGGCCTGGTGGCCCCCTGTCCGCTCCTGCATGAGCTGCGGCTGCGCAAGGGCCCCGAGGAGCTGGAGCGCATGCGCGAGGCGGCGCGAATCTCGGCCGAGGCCCACGAGCTGGCCCGCCAGGTGGTGCGGCCTGGCCTCAATGAGCGGCAGGTGCAGGCCGTGATTGAGCAGCATTTCCTTGAGCAGGGTGCCCGTGGCCCGGCCTACGGCACGATCGTTGCCGGCGGCGATAACGCCTGCGTGTTGCACTACATCGCCAACAACGCCCCGCTGAAGGACGGCGATCTTCTGTTGATTGATGCCGGATGCTCCCTAGATGATTATTACAACGGCGACATCACTCGCAGCTTCCCGATCAACGGTCGCTTCAGTGGTGAGCAGCGCGCCCTCTACGAGCTGGTGCTTGCAGCCCAGGAGGCGGCGGTGGATTCGGTGGCCCCGGGCTTCAGTGCTGAAGGGGTGCATGAGACCGCCCTGCGGGTGCTGGTGGCTGGCCTGCTGGACCTGGGGCTACTGGCGGGATCCCTTGATGGGGTGATCGAGCAGGGGGCCTACCGCCACCTCTACATGCACCGCACCGGCCACTGGCTGGGCCTTGATGTACACGATGTGGGGGCCTATCGCCTCGGTGAGCACCACGTGGAGCTGGAGCCGGGCATGGTGCTCACCGTGGAGCCGGGCCTCTACGTGAGCGATCGGCTGCCGGTGCCAGAGGGCCAGCCGGAGATCGAAGCGCGCTGGAAGGGCATCGGCATTCGCATCGAAGACGATGTGGCCGTGACCAGCCACGGCCATGAAAATCTCACCGCTGCAGCCTTGAAGTCGCCGGCGGCGCTGGAGCGCTGAGGCTCAGGGCAGGGCAGAGCATCAGTCCAGCAGCGGCAGCAGCAGCTCCAGCAGGTTGGCCGTGCAGGGAATCACCGCGTCGGCGCCGGCCTCCAGCAGCTTGGCCTCGTAGGCAGCCCGTCGCTCAGGCTCTCTGTTCAGATGGGGTGGCGCTACCGCAAAGCTCAAGAAGCGCTGAGCGGGGCACTGGGCGCGGGCGCGCTGCACGGTGAGCACATCGGCCACGGTGTCGCCCAGGTAAACCACAGGCGTTGCGCCAGCCCCCATGCTCTTGCCGGCCAACCGGCTGGCTAGCTGCAGCAAGCCGGTGGGATCGGGCTTATCGGGCGCATCGCCCATGGCGATCAAGGGCGGATTGGCGAGCCCCAGGCGGGTTTCCAGCACGTAACGGCAGGAGGGGGGCTCAGCGCCACTTACGAAGCCGTAGGCCAGACCTGCAGCCTCCAGAGCGGCAAAAAAGTCTTGCTGCACCAGTAGGGGCTCGTCGCGAATGAAGCCCCGCCACTGGCCCGGATCGCCGGCGGGATCGCCGCCGAAATAGAAGCCTTCGAACACCGCCACCAGCTCCTCAAACGCCGGCAGGGGGGCATGGCCAATGCGGCGCAGCAGCTCCATCGAGGCTTGCCAGTCGTTGTTCCAGCTTCCTTCGCTTTTGAGGCCGTCTATGGCGGCGGGCTCGGGACGCTGGCCATGGAAGTGGTGCACCGTTTCGACGATTGCCCGGCGGTAGCTGGCGCTCACATCGCGGATCACGCCATCGATGTCGAACAGCACGACGGCCCGGGGCGGAGAGGCAGACAGGGGCATCAGGATTGGCTTTCAGGAACGGGCATCGCTTTCAAACTGGACGCTGGCTGCAGCGGTGGCCTCACTGCCGAACAGTTCTGCTGCCAGTGCCGGGCTGATCGTGAAGGTGTTCAGCCCTTCAGCGGCCAGGCGGCTCAGTTCGCTGGGCTGGCGCAAGCTGGCCACCAGCAGCCGCACGCTGGAGCCAAGCCCGGCAAGGCATCGCTGCATGGTGACCACTTCGGCTACCCCATCGCGCCCCTGATCCTGGATGCGGCCCAGGTAGGGGGCGATGTAGTCGACCCCCAGGGCCGCGGCGATCAGCACCTGGTGGGGCTCGTAGCAGGCGGTGAAGGTGACGGCCCCGCCGGCGCCAACCAGCTCCCGGGCAACCGCTGCTCCCTGCTGGGTCACCGGCAGCTTCACGGCGATGTGGCCGGGGGCCAGGGCCGCCAGTGCCTGGCCGCAGCGCAGCATGTCTGCCGAGGTGGCGCCCCATGCCTGCAGCTGGAGTTCGGCGATGCCATGGGCCAGAGCCGTGCGGCTGAGGGCTGCCAGGCTGTCGAGGCTGCAGGGCTGGGCGGCCCGGCGCAGCAGAGTGGGGTTGGTGGTTACGCCATGAAATAGGCCGCTGGGCAGCCACTGCTGCCAGGCTTTGGGATCGGCCGAATCGAGGAACAGGCGCAGGGCCATAGCCGCAGGCAGGGGCCGAGGGCGGCCAGGCGGCTGGTAGGTTAGTTCTTTGCTCTGTTGCCTTGAGCACTGACCCCATGACAGCCATCGAGAGCGCTCCTGACGCAGCATTGACCGATATGGCCGAAGTGGCCGCGGCTGCCGAAGACACCACCACCCAGGGGCGTCCGGTGATGCGTGGCGGTAGTGCGGCCCTGGCGACCGCCACCATTGATGAGGATGGCGTTCCCTCTGGCTATACCCCCAAGGCTGACGAAGGTCGTTTCCTGCTCAAGATCTTGTGGCTGCCTGACAACGTCGCCTTAGCGGTGGATCAGATTGTTGGCGGTGGTCCGAGCCCCCTTACTTCTTACTTCTTCTGGCCTCGGGAAGATGCCTGGGAAACCCTCAAGACCGAGCTCGAAGGCAAGAGCTGGATCACAGATAACGAGCGCGTTGAGGTGCTCAACAAGGCCACAGAGGTGATCAACTACTGGCAGGAAGAGGGCAAAGGCAAGAGCCTGGACGATGCCAAGCTTAAATTCCCCGATGTTACTTTCTGCGGTACCGCCTGATTAGTGCTAAATTCTAAAGCTTAGTTATTTGCCCAAGCATAAGTTGAATTTACTAGCACTCCGCGAGGAGTGCTTTTTTATGCATCATTTTACCCATTAAGAGCAAGGTCTTAAAAAATCCGGAAGCCAGCCCCGAGCTTAAGGGTTGACTTCCGGAATGAAATTATATAAAAATCTAGACTGTTCAAATCTAGGATTTTAAAAATCTAGGTTTTAAAAAAATTAGATTGCTTTGCTGGCTTGGAAGCGGGCGCGCGATGAAGCCAGTGCTTGCTGGGCTTTGAGCTTCTCTGGGCTGGCTGGCTTGCCCTCAAAAGCAGCTGCTGCCGATTGGGCGGCCTCAAAGGCAGCCTCGGCGGATGCGGCATTAATTGAGCTGCCTAGCTCAGCGGCATTCACCAAAACGGTGACCTCGTCGGCCTCCACTTCGGCGAAACCACCCATCAGGGCGATCGTTGACCAAGCGCCGCCGGAGCGCAGACGCATTACGCCAGTATCCAGGGCTGCCAGCATGGTGACGTGGCCAGGCAGGATACCTACCTGCCCAGTAGTGCTTGGCAGGATTACCTCTTCGGCGGTTCCATCAAAGACGCTCTGATCAGGGGCCAGAACGCGGAGGGTGAGACTCATGGGTAGGGGTCCTCAGGGAAAAGAGGGTATCAACCCTTGGCGTCGGCAAGAATCTTGGCGGCCTTGGCTCTCACCTGGTCGATGTTGCCCACTAGGTAGAAGGCAGCTTCAGGTAGGTCGTCAAGCTCGCCGGCCAGAATCATGTTGAAGCCCTTGATCGTGTCGTCCAGCTTGACGTACTCACCCTTTTGACCTGTGAAGATCTCAGCCACGAAGAAGGGCTGGGAGAGAAACTTCTCAATCTTGCGGGCCCGGTCAACCGTGCGGCGGTCGTCCTCGGAGAGTTCGTCGAGACCAAGAATCGCAATGATGTCTTGGAGCTCTTTGTAGCGCTGCAGGGTGCTTTGCACGGAGCGTGCAGTGCGGTAGTGCTCATCACCTACCACCGCTGGCTGAAGCATGGTGCTGGTGGAATCCAGAGGATCCACGGCCGGGTAGATGCCCTTGGAAGCCAGGCCGCGGCTCAACACGGTGGTGGCGTCTAGGTGGGCAAAGGTGGTAGCAGGTGCCGGGTCGGTGAGGTCGTCTGCAGGTACGTAGACGGCCTGGATCGAAGTGATCGAGCCTTCCAGGGTGGAGGTGATGCGCTCTTGCAGCATGCCCACGTCGGTGCCGAGGGTGGGCTGATAGCCCACAGCAGAGGGCATGCGGCCCAGCAGTGCTGAAACCTCAGAGCCGGCCTGCACGAAGCGGAAGATGTTGTCGACGAACAGCAAGACGTCTTGCTTGTTGGTGTCGCGGAAGTGCTCAGCCATGGTGAGTGCCGAGAGGCCCACGCGCATGCGGGCACCAGGGGGCTCGTTCATCTGGCCGTAGCAGAGAGCAACCTTCGATTTGGAAAGGTCGTCGGGATTGATCACACCCGATTCCTTGAACTCCTCATAAAGATCGTTGCCTTCCCTGGTGCGCTCGCCAACGCCAGCGAACACGGAAACGCCGCCGTGCTCCTTGGCGATGTTGTTGATGAGCTCTTGGATCAGAACGGTCTTGCCAACGCCGGCACCGCCGAACAGGCCAACTTTGCCCCCTTGGCGGTAGGGAGCCAGCAGGTCGATCACCTTGATGCCTGTCTCAAAAACCTTGGGCTTGGTCTCCAGCTCAGTGAGGCTGGGGGCGGCGCGATGGATCGAAGCGGTCACGGTGGTGGTTACTGGACCCTGCTCATCCACCGGCTCGCCGAGCACGTTGAAGATGCGACCGAGGGTGGCCTCGCCCACGGGTACGCAGATCGGGGCGCCCGTATCTACAGCTTCCATGCCACGCACCAATCCGTCGGTGGTGCTCATGGCCACAGCACGGACTCGGTGATCGCCCAACAGCTGTTGGACCTCAGCTGTTAAAGCGACTAGCTGGCCGGCCGAATTTTTGGCTTCAATTCGAAGCGCGTTGTAAATCTTGGGCAGCTTGCCGGCCGGGAATTCAACGTCTAAAACCGGGCCAATCACCTGCCGGACGGTGCCTTTGGTGCCGGTGGCGGTAGCAGCTGCCATAGGTAAGGAAATCTCGGGGAAGCGCAGGGGGAATCAGCCCGCCTGAAGCGGCGCAACCTTACCACTGCGGTAGGCGCGGGCTTCTGTTCAGCCCCTGTTCACCCCGGTGGTTCGGTCACCCGCACGGTCTGGGCCTGGGCACTGGAGCTTGGTTGGGCATAAATTGGCACTCGTTGAGCTCGAGTGCTAAATCGCCTCTCTGGCCCACTCCAGTTCACTGTTCTGTGGCGTCTCAGGCGCCATGTCATTGCTCTCGCAATCCATCCATGGCTGCTGTTTCTCTCAGCGTCTCCACGGTTAAGCCCCTCGGAGATCGCATTTTTATCAAGGTGTCCGAATCGGAGGAGAAAACCGCCGGCGGCATTCTTCTGCCTGACACCGCTAAGGAAAAGCCCCAGGTGGGCGAAGTGGTGCAGATCGGCCCAGGCAAGCGCAACGACGACGGCAGCCGCCAGGCTCCTGAGGTCAGCGTTGGCGACAAGGTGCTCTACAGCAAGTATGCCGGCACCGACATCAAGCTCGGCAGCGACGAGTTTGTGCTGCTTTCCGAGAAGGACATCCTCGCCATCGTCAACTGACGACTGGCCTATTACTGAATCCGACCTAACCCCATAAGGAAATCGCCTTCCATGGCTAAGCGCATTATTTACAACGAGAACGCTCGCAGAGCTCTCGAAAGAGGTATCGACATTCTGGCTGAGGCCGTTGCTGTCACCCTTGGACCTAAGGGTCGCAACGTGGTGCTGGAGAAAAAGTTTGGTGCACCCCAGATCATCAACGACGGCGTCACCATCGCCAAGGAAATTGAGCTCGAGGACCACATCGAGAACACTGGTGTTGCCCTGATCCGTCAGGCCGCCTCCAAAACCAACGATGCCGCCGGCGACGGCACCACCACCGCCACGGTTTTGGCCCATGCCATGGTCAAGGCAGGCCTGCGCAACGTGGCTGCCGGCGCCAATGCGATCACCCTCAAAAAGGGCATCGACAAGGCTTCCGATTTCCTCGTAGGCAAGATCAAGGAGCACGCCAAGCCCATCTCCGACTCCAGCGCCATCGCCCAAGTGGGCACCATCTCCGCCGGCAACGACGAAGAGGTGGGGCGCATGATCGCCGATGCGATGGACAAGGTCGGTAAGGAAGGTGTGATCTCCCTGGAAGAAGGGAAATCGATGACCACCGAGTTGGAGGTCACCGAAGGCATGCGCTTCGACAAGGGCTACATCTCGCCCTACTTCGCCACCGACACCGAGCGCATGGAAGCGGTGCTCGAAGAGCCCTACATCCTGCTCACCGACAAGAAGATCGGCCTGGTGCAGGACCTCGTGCCCGTGCTTGAGCAGATCGCCCGTACAGGCAAGCCCCTGCTGATCATTGCCGAGGACATCGAGAAGGAAGCCCTCGCCACCCTCGTGGTCAACCGCCTGCGCGGCGTGCTCAACGTGGCGGCAGTCAAGGCACCTGGTTTCGGTGATCGCCGCAAGGCCATGCTCGAGGACATCGCCGTTCTCACCAACGGTCAGCTGATCACCGAAGACGCCGGTCTCAAGCTGGAGAACGCCAAGTTGGAGATGCTGGGCACCGCCCGCCGCATCACCATCAACAAGGACACCACCACCATCGTGGCCGAAGGCAACGAAGTGGCTGTCAAGGCGCGCTGCGAGCAAATCCGCAAGCAGATGGACGAAACCGACTCCTCCTATGACAAGGAGAAGCTGCAAGAGCGTCTGGCCAAGCTGAGCGGCGGTGTGGCCGTGGTCAAGGTGGGTGCCGCCACCGAGACCGAGATGAAGGACAAGAAGCTGCGCCTGGAAGACGCCATCAACGCCACCAAGGCGGCCGTTGAAGAAGGCATCGTTCCTGGTGGTGGCACTACGTTGGCCCACCTAGCCCCCGCCCTCGAGGAGTGGGCTGCGGCCAACCTCTCTGGCGAGGAGCTGATCGGCGCCCACATCGTGGCCTCCGCCCTCACCGCGCCTTTGATGCGCATCGCTCAAAACGCTGGCGTCAATGGCGCTGTCGTGGCTGAAAACGTGCGTAACAAGCCCTTCAACGAGGGGTACAACGCCGCCACCGGCGAGTACGTCGACATGCTGGCTGCCGGTATCGTCGACCCCGCCAAGGTGACCCGCTCCGGTCTGCAGAATGCCGCCTCCATCGCCGGCATGGTGCTGACCACCGAATGCATCGTGGCCGACATGCCAGATAAGAAAGATGCTGCTCCCGCCGGTGGCGGCATGGGCGGCGGCGACTTCGACTACTGATAGCGGGAGTGGGGCCTTTGTGGCCCCACTCCTTCATCGGCACCGAGGGCAGAGGATTTTCCTTCTGCCCTTTTTTTGTTCCCGTTCAGCCAAGTGGGTCTAGCCATCCCGGCTGTATCGGTTGCCACCTTTAAGAGCCCTTTTGGTAGCAGTTGCTACATGTCTTGGGTCCGTTGGCCTTCAGGGTGGCGCCTGCTTTTGGCTCAGCTGTGCCGCTGCTTTTTGCAACCGATCTGGCCCTTCGCAGTGCCAACAATGGTTTTGTGCTGGTGAGTGCTGCCCTGGTGCTGATGATGACGCCAGCTCTGGCCCTCTTTTATGCGGGCTTTGTGCGCAGCCGCAACGTGCTTAACACCATGGTGATGAGCTTCACCGCCATGGCCCTGGTGAGTGTGCTCTGGGTGTTGTTCGGCTACAGCCTGGCCTTCTCTTCCGGTAGCGGTCCCCTAGCTCCTTTCATCGGCGGGTTGCAGTGGGCGGGGCTCAGCAATTGGTCGGCTCCCTATGGGGATGGGCAACTCAGTCACGGCGCCGTTGCCCTGTTCCAGGTCACCTTTGCGATCATCACTCCTGCGCTGATTTCCGGCGCGGTGGTTGAGCGGATGCATTTCCGCGCCTGGATGGTGTTTCTGCTGCTCTGGAGCACCTTCATCTATCTCCCCCTGGCCCACATGGTGTGGGGACCAGGTGGGTTCCTGGGCAGTTCCGGCCTCGGTGCCATCGACTTCGCCGGTGGCCTGGTGGTGGAACTGGCCTCCGGTGTGGCCGCCGCCGTTGCTGCCCTGGTGGTGGGCCGGCGTCGCAGTGGGGGCGTGGGCTATGCCGCCCCACCCCACAACGTGCCCTTCATCTTGTTGGGGGCGGGCCTGCTCTGGTTCGGCTGGTTTGGCTTCAACGGTGGTAGCGGCCTGGTGGCAGGCAATTTGGCCTCCCTTGCCTGCCTCACCACCAATACCGCTGCCGCTTCAGCTGCCCTGGGCTGGATGCTGCTGGAAACATGGCAGCGCGGCAAGCCCACTGCCGTGGGTGTGGCTACCGGCGCCGTGGCCGGCCTGGTGGCGATCACCCCAGCGGCCGGCTATGTGAGCCCTCTGGCGGCTGTGTTGATCGGCTTTGCGGCAGCGCTGGTTTGCAGCTATGCCATGCAACTCAAGAACCGCTGGCGGCTAGATGACAGCCTCGATGTGCTGCCGGTGCATGGCGTGGCCGGGTTGCTCGGCACTCTGCTAACTGGCGTGTTCACGTTGAAAAGCCTCAATCCCGCTGGCGCCGATGGACTGCTAGTGGGCCAGCCAGGTCAGCTCTGGATTCAGCTCAAGGCCGCAGGATTCACCATTCTTTTTGTTGGAGTAGGCACGTATGTGATTCTTATACTGATTCGCCTGGTGATGCCCCTGCGTGTTAACGATATTCAGGAACAGCAGGGCCTCGATATCAATGCTCACGGCGAAGAGGCCTACAACAGCGAATACACCGGTTAACCGGAGATAAAATTGAGGGCTGCGCCGTTATTGCAGTAGCGCTTGCCACTGGGCTTAGGGCCGTCGTCAAACACGTGGCCCTGATGGCCGCCGCAGCGCCGGCAGTGGTATTCGGTGCGTGGCACAATCAACTTGAAGTCCACCTTGGTGGCGATCCCTTTGGGCAGCGGTTGCCAGAAGCTGGGCCAGCCGGTGCCGCTCTCGTATTTGGCCTTGGAGCTAAACAGGGGCAGGGCGCAGCCAGCACAAACGAAAGTGCCTGGGCGTTTTTCGCTATTCAAGGGGCTGGAGAAGGGCCGCTCGGTGCCCTCCTGGCGCAGCACGTTGTAGGCGGCAGGGTTGAGACGTTTTTTCCAGCTGGCTTCGCTGAGTTGCCAGGCGGGATCTTGGGCCTTGGAAGCGGCTTCGGCGCGGGAGACACCAGTGAAGAAGGCGCCCAGGCTTGATCCCAGGGCTACCAGCAGATTGCGTCGCGGCATTGGGGTCACAGACCTAACCGAGCCAGCCGGCACTGAGCACAACGGCCAGGCCAAGAAAAATTGCCAGCAATGTCCAGCTGATGCGGTTGAGGGTGGCTTCGGCGCTACGGGCACTGGTGAACATCGATCCGCCGCTAGCGGCCAGCCCACCCATGCCATCGCCCTTGGGGCTATGGAGCAGCACGCTGATGATCAGCAGAACGCCACTGCCAATCCACACCCATGACAAAACTGAAGTGATCATGGGCCTCTTTGGATAGGAGTAGGTTAAACGCCCAGGGTCTGGGGGATGGGACTGGCTTCGGCTGCTGTGCCAGTTGCCAGGATCAGTGATTCACCGCTCATGGTTGCGGGCTTGGGCAGATTCAAGATTTCCAGCAGGGTCGGGGCGATGTCGGCTAAGCCGCCATGGTCACGCAGCAACACGTTGGTGCCGTGGCCGGGCAGCTTGCGTTTCTCGCCCTCCACCAAAATCACCGGCACGGGATTTGTGGTGTGTGCCGTCCAGGGGCGACCATCTGGGCCCTCCATAACTTCGGCATTGCCGTGGTCTGCGGTGATCAGCAGGGTGCCCCCCATGCGGTTGGTGGCCTCCATCAGCTTTCCAACGCAGGTGTCGACAGTGGTGATTGCTTCAGTGGTGGCAGCCATTTTGCCGGTGTGCCCCACCATGTCCGGATTGGCGTAATTGATTACCACCAACGAGTAAATGCCCTTTTTGATTGCTGCAATACAGCTTTCAGTGAGCTCGCCGGCGGACATTGCCGGGGAGAGGTCGTAGGTGGCCACCCGCGGCGAGGGGACTAGGTGGCGATCTTCACCAGGGAAGGCCTGCTCAATACCCCCATTCATGAAGTAGGTGACGTGAGGATATTTTTCGGTTTCAGCTGTGCGGAACTGGCGCAGCCCCGAGTTCGACACCACTTGGCCCAGTAAGCCATCGAGAGATTCGGGCGGGAAAGCCACCGCTACGGGCAGGCCCTTTTCATATTGGGTGAAGGTGACCACATCCAGGGGGTCTTGGCGCTGCCGGGCGAAGTCGTCAAATTCCGGCAAAACCAGGGCGCGGATCAACTGGCGCACCCGGTCGGGCCGGAAGTTGAAACACACCAGAGCGTCTCCGCTCTTGATCAATCCCTCCGCCAATCGCAATGGTTCGAGGAATTCGTCGCCGATCTCTTGGGCGTAGGAGGCGTGGATGGCGTTGACCGGGCTGAGCTCGGATATCTCGCTTGGTTCGGTTAAGAGTCGGTAGGCCTTTTCGGTGCGGTCCCAGCGGTTATCGCGATCCATGGCCCAGTAGCGGCCGCAGAGGGTGGCGATACGGCCGACGCCGGCGCGACTGATCTGCTCTTGAACCTGGGTGACGAATCGGGGAGCACTGCTCGGGTCCGTGTCCCGGCCATCGGTGATCACATGGATGCAGACATCCTTGAGACCGCGGCTCGCGGCCCATTGCAACAAGCCCCCTAAGTGGGTGATGTGACTGTGAACGCCCCCATCGGAGCAAAGGCCGATCAGGTGCAGGCAGCCGCCCTTGAGAAGTAGGCCGTCGGCTAAAGCATTGAGCGCAGGGTTGGCGGCCAGGCTGCCGTCCTTGACGGCTTGGCTGATCCGCACCAGCTCCTGGCGAATGATTCGACCGGAGCCGATCGTGAGATGGCCCACCTCAGAATTGCCCATCTGATGATCTGGCAGCCCGACAGCGGCGCCGCTGGCCTCAATCAGGGTGTGGGGATAGGCGTGCCAGAGGGCATCCATCACCGGGGTGCTGGCAGCACGAATGGCGTTGTGATCGGCTTCGTGGCTATAGCCCCAGCCATCCAATATGGCGAGTACAACCGGGGCCACGGAGGATGAAGCCCGAGAGGCCGATGCTGGACCTGGCGCCAGGGTGGATTGCTGCTGGGAGGGAATAGTCGTCACCCGTCTCGCCTAGCGACGTTGAACCAACGCCTTCCAAATTCCAACTTACAATGCAAATGTGCTGCGTTCCCAGCTGCTTCCCTCGGAGTCAGCCTTTGGTCACACAGCCAACATGCTCTAGCGGACTTGCCAGATTCCCTAATGCATCGGCTCGAACTGCTCTCGGCCTTGGATTTGGGCCGCACCCTTGACAGGCTTGCGTCCCAGGTATTGGAAGGCGTTGCCGACAGCCGCTCCTTGGTGCTCCTCGGCATACCCACCCGTGGAGTGGCGCTAGCTGAGGTGTTGGCCTCACGTTTGGCAATTTTAGCCGGCCATCCGATCGACCAGGGCAGTGTCGATCCCACCTTTCATCGAGATGACCTGGAGCGAGTCGGCACCCGTCTGGGCCAGCCCACCGATTTGCCCGTGGCGCTGGATGGGCGCCAGGTGGTGTTAGTGGATGACGTGATCTTTACGGGGCGCACTGTGCGGGCGGCCCTAGAAGCCTTGCAAGCCTGGGGGCGGCCCAAGCGGGTCAGCTTGCTGGCCATGGTGGATCGCGGTCACCGGGAGCTGCCGATCCAGCCCGATTTCTGTGGGCGTGTGGTGCCCACCAGTCGCCAAGAATCAATCCAGCTCTGCCTGCAGCAGATCGATGGCGAGGAGGGTGTGTTCCTGCTGCGGCCGGAGCTCTAGCGAGAGCTAAGCAAGCGATCAGGCGGGAGTCAGCTCATCGGAGCGGAAATGAGCTCTAAATTTGCCGAAGGCAACCACCACCGGCAAGGTTGGGCTGATCACCCGGCCCTTCCACTCGTTGAGCACGGTGACCACCTCACCCTGTTGCCCTTTGAGATCGAAGGCGACCCCGCGGTGCTGGGGGTGGTGGTAGACGACCACGCTTTGGGAGACCTGAACCTGATCACCTGGCTGCATGGCTCCAGAGCTTCATCGCGGGGCCAATCTTGTCACGCGCCAATCACCGCTTGCTGGATCGGCGCTGACAGGCCGTCTCTGGCCCGGCCTCAACCACCTGTCCACCTAAGGCCCGACAGGCCTCCTGGAATGCGGACCACTCGTCCATACCCTGGGAGATCCGTTGGCGCACTTGGGCATCGAGTTGGGCGGAGGGCACGGTGTGGGGCAGCTGGCCATGGGCGTCGTGTTCGCGCTCCTGCACTGACAAGCCCGCGATGCCCTTCTGCACCTTGGCTTGTATGGCGCGGCTCTGGGTTTTCCACCAGGGATGGTCGATGCGGGTGAGGGCCTCGAGGGCCTCCCACCAGCGCTTTTGCTCTGTGAGGCCCTTGGCCCGCTCCAGCTGCAGCCGGTTGCGAGTCCAGTTTTCGCTGAGTTTGTCGCCCAGGCTGTCGCCGTTGGCCCGGTGGTCATCGCCCATCACAGCCAGGATCTTTAGGGCTCCAGGTAGGTCGCCCTCCTGGAAGCGGGTCATGGCGCGCTGCTGCAGGTTTTGCTGCCACACCAGCAGCCGTTCGCGGTCTGCTTCGCTGCCGGCAAGGGAGTTCACCAGTTGCAATTGCAACTGCAGAGCCTCGCCCCAGCGCTCCTGCTGCCAGAGCTGGGCCGCTTTGCGACGCCGGCAGCTGCCCTGTTCGGCAGGGGCCTGACCCCCCAGCCAGCGCAGGGCTTCGAGCTGCTCGCTGTAGCGCAGGCAGGCTTCTAAGTCACCGCTCTTTGCCGCCTGCTCCAACCGTTGCGGCAGCTGCTGCTCCCACCAGTAGGTCGCTCCAATGCCGCAGGCCACAAGACCCAGGGTGAGACCCAGCCAGAAACGGGGCAGCCTGTGGCGGCGTAGGGCCAAGGCAAATACAGAAATATGAAACTCAGTTTTATGGACGCTGCGGCCGAGATGCCGTCAGCTGAGGGCAGCGCTTGCGGCGTCCACTTGAATTTGCCGCCATTAATCCTCAGCGCACCGGGCCCAGTAGTTGGGCGCCACTGCGGCGACCGCTGCGTAGGTCCGTGACCTCCAGCACCAGCTGGCCTTGATCGTTGACGGAAAATGACAATCGCAGACAGTCCTCGCCAGGCTGACCGGGCACGTCGAGGGCAAGATCTGGGGGTTGCTCGCTCCAGGGCATCACGCGGGCTTGCCCCGCTGCTCGCGGCCGCAGCACCGGTAGCCCGGCCTCAAACACCACCTCGCTGCGCCTTTCGTTGTCTGGTTCCCCCAGCACGAGCTCCAGGCTTTTCTGGTTGGGGCTGCTGCAGGCCAGCACGATTTCCAGCGGCCGCTCACTCGGCCAGGTTTGCCCCGCCACAAACAGCGGTTGCCAGTGATGGCGGCTGGAGCGCTGATCCCAGCAGCGCAGGCAAATTCCGTGGCGCAAAACATCGCGTACCCGCACCCCCGGTGTGAGAGCCAGGGCCCCCAGGGCTACGGCCTCCACCGGCCGGCTTCCCTGCAGGGGAATGCCGCCGCAGCGCTCCTGCAGCCATTGGCGGATCAGGGGCATGCGGCTGCTGCCACCAACCGGCAGCAGGGCGGTGATCTGGTTTAGGGCCAGGCCATCGCGGCGGGCTCCCGCCAACACGACCTCCAAAAGGTCATCGAGTTGGGCCAGCAAGCCCCTCTCCACCAACAAGGCGTCTAAGCGGCTGCGGCTCAGCCGCAGAGGTTGGGGAGGCAGGCCCGTTGGACTCCAGAACACCAGGGCCTCTTCTGCGTTGCTGAGCTGGCATTTGAGCGATTCAGCTGCCTCCAGCAGGGCCCCATCAAGGGGGGCTCCGGGACAAAGGTGGGCTGCGATCCAGCGATCTATATCCCGGCCTCCCAGGGCTACCCCTGCCTTGCCGATCACCCGGGCACAGCGCAGGGCCTGGCGACTTGAACTCAGATCCCGGCCGGCGAAGCGCAGCAGCTGGGCCATGGGCGCCGGGCGACCTTCGCCACCCTCTAGGGCCACCAGGGACAGGTCGATGGTGCCGCCTCCCAGGTCCACCACCAGCACCGTGCTGCCAGCAGGCAATCCCGCACCGATGGCTGCGGCGGTGGGCTCGTCCACCAGGGCCAGCTCAGGAACCTCTAGCTCGCGGCAAACCTCTTGCAGCCATTGGCGGTAGCGGGGGTAGCTGTCTATCGGAGCGGTCAGCACCAGCCGCTCGGGCGCCAGCCCTGGCGGCAGGGCGGCCCAGAGCTGCCTCAGCAGCAAGGCTCCGGCCTGTTCTGGCCCCAGGGGCAAGGCAGGGGTTGGTTGGGGCGCCGGGGGGGGGAGCGCGCCAATTTGTCGTTTGAAGTCCCGATGCAACTGCGGGCCATCGCTGTGGGCCAGGCCCGCCTCCAATACCTGCCGACCGATCAGGGGCCGTGACATGGCTGGATCGCTGAGCCACAGCAGGGTTGGTACCGCAACCGGCTCGCTGGTGCTGTAAGGCGGCAGGGCCAGCAGCTTGGCCGCGGTGTCTGGCCCCTGATAGGCCACCACCGTGGTGCTGCTGCCTAGATCAATCGCCAGCGTGCCCCGCATTACACCCTTCTAAACGGGGAATTGCCGCTGTTGACCTAGGTTGAGGTGAAACAGGGGTGCCCATGCAGAGCGGTATTGACGTCAACCACAAGGAATTGGCCCAGCGGGCCGAGAGTCTGATCCGCCACACCAGCAACCGATACCTCACCACGGTGAAGATTGCTTTTCGGGCTAAGCAGCGTCGTTTTGATGATTTTGATGGTCTGCTCGACGATTCGATGATTAAACCCGTGCAGCGGGCCATCATCGAAATGAGTGATGAGCAGGACCAGCCCGATCTGCTGCCCGGCTGATTCGGCCGATGCTTGTTCAAGAAGGTGAGGGGTGGAGGTGGCTGGAGGATTCAGCCCGCCATCCCTTTTCTTTTTTGATTGGCGGTCAGGGCTGGGCCTTTGAGCTCACTGCGGAGGAAGCCGATGGGCTGGGGCGGGCTTTGGTGCAGCTGGTGCAAGAGCACCATGATCTGGCAAGTCAGTTGATGCCGGAAGAGTCGATCAGCATTGAACTCGAACGCGGCCCTGTGTGGATTGGCTTGGAAGGCGACCGCAACGCCTGGTCGCTGCGGTTTGTACTCACGCCTGGGGCTGAATGCCGTGCCGTTGAGGGCAGCTGGCTACCCGGGCCCAGCGCGGCTTTGGTGGCAGCCCTGGCTCTGTGGGCAAGCCCGCACGGTTGCAGCTGAGACCCAGCGGCAGTTGAAGCTGATCAGCACTGCTGATCATTGCCGTATTCCCGCGCAGCCCCCAGATCAGTCTTGGTTTTGCTCAGTTTTTCCCCAGGTCAGTTGTTCAGATGGGGCTTGCCCGCTAGGGCCTGGGGAGAAGCTCGCCGCCAGGCCCTTTCCCCTTGACAACGCCGGTTTGAGCCCCACCGCTTGGCCCAAAGGCGAGGGGGCCATGGCAAATGCTCTGGCAGAGCTGGGTTCTTAACCTGGGAGTCTGGCCAGGGCTGCTTCGCCAGCCCATTTGACGGGCCCGGCTTGGTGTGGAGAACTGGTGCCACACAAGACCTTTATCTCCCATGGATCTGCAGACTCCCGTCCGAGCCCAAGCTCCCGTGGAGGGGAAAGGCTTGACGGTGAGTTTTCGCGCCGAGGTGCCTGAGGCCTTACTGGCCGCGATGCGTGGCTTTATCGAGCAGCACCCCAATTGGGATCAATATCGGTTGTTTCAAGCGGCCCTAGCTGGTTTCCTGGTGCAAAACGGCCTTGGCGACCGCGAAGTCACCCGCTGCTACCTGGCCAATCTCTTTCCCGCCCAGGCGAGCTTCAAACAGAAGTGAGCTGACCCCGGTCCTCCTGGCCAAAGAGTTGCTCGTAGGCGGCCGTGAGGGTGCAGGCCGCCACTGGCAACGCCACCACCAGGCCGATGAGCAGCACCAGGAAGCCAGCCAGCACCATGGCTAGCAGCACCAGGGTTAGGCCAAGGGCCTGGAGCCAGTGGGGATCGGTGGCGGTCCGACCGCTGCGAAAGGCTGCCAGGGGGTTAAGTCCACCGATAAGGGCCAGCGGCAGGCAGAGAATTTGATCGGCGCTCAAATAAACAATGGCAGCCAAACCCGCCACCAGCGGTAGGGGGGCTAACAGCGGTTGAATCATCGTGAGCAGCCAGGAGCTCGCCTGGGCCAGGCGCACTATTAGGGCCAGCAAAACCAGGACCAGCACCACGGTTCCAAAGCAGCGCAACATCGCTCTGCCATCGACCCGGATCAGTGCTGCCAGCCTGGGTCGCCCCTGATTGAGGGCTAGTTGGCCCCCCCGCATCAACCCCACCACCAGCCAAAGCCCGGTAAGGGCATAGATGATCCAGGCAGCCGCCGCCAGGGCGATGGCGACGGGGTCGGGCTTGCCCAGTAGCGACAGCACCAGGCTGCTCTCGTAGCGATAAAGCAGCTGGGCCGCCAAATTGGCGCCGCCGCTTAGCAGGGTGAACCCCATCAGCACCCAGGGGCAGTGGCTGAAGGCCGCCCAGCCCCGCTCGACGGCGCTGCGGATGGCCAGGGGGGGCTTGGGGCTGATCGTGGCCAGTTGGCTCATGGCGACTCAAGCAGCTCCAGCAGGCGCTCGGCACTGCTGGGCTCAACCGGCAGGATCGAAAGTCGGTTGCCCCGCTTCACCACCCCCAGCTGCTCGGGGCTGAAGTTTTCCCGCAAGGCATCCAGGCTGAGCAGCTGCTGGAAGTGGCGTAAGTAGCGCAGCCGGCAACAGTCCCAGCGGGGCTTTTGCAGGCTTGCGGCGGGATCGAAATATTTGGAGTTGGGATCAAATTGGCTGGGGTCGACAATCTCGGTTTCAACCACCTCCATCAAGCCCACAATGCCCGGTGGTTTGGTATTGGAGTGGTAGAAAAAAGCCCTATCGCCAATTTGCATGCTCCGCATAAAATTGCGGGCCTGGTAGTTGCGAATGCCGTCCCATAGGGTGCTGCCCTCCCGCTGCAGATGGTCAATCCCGTAGACATCGGGCTCGCTTTTCATCAACCAATAGGCCATGGCCCGTTGCGGTCGCCTGGTGCGCGAATGTTAGGAGCTAGCTAGCTGAACGCCCTTACAGCGACTTGACCAGCTGGCGGAAGTGATCACCACGGGCCTCAAAATCGCTGTATTGGTCAAAGCTGGCGCAGGCTGGGGAAAGCAGCACCGCTAGGCAGCGATGGCTGCGGGCTAATTGGTTGGCCAGGGGTACGGCTTCAGCCAGGTTGTCGCAGCAGTGCACAACTCCGCTAAAGCCTGCTTGGCTAAGTAGTTGATGAAACTCTGCCTGGGCAGCTCCGTAGAGCACCACCGCTGCGGCTTTCTGTTGCAAGGCTGCCAGCCAGCTATGGGGATTGCCCTGCTTCGATTCACCACCGGCGAGCACTACTAGCGGACCGTCCAGGGCGTGCAGCGCCACCTCGGCGGCGTCGTAGTTGGTGGCCTTGCTGTCGTTGTAGAAGCTGATGCCTTGCTGCTCGCGGATGAGCTCAAGCCGGTGGGGCACGCCGGTAAAGGAGCGGAAGGCTTGCTCCATCTGGGCGCCGCTCAAGCCGGCTTCGAGCCCGGCCGCAGCGGCCAGCAGCATGTTTTGGCGGTTGTGGGCGCCGGGCATGGCTAGGCAATCCGCAGCCATTAAAAGTTTGCCGGGGCCGGTCTCGCCGGGCTGGGGGGCTTGCCATACCTGGCCAGCTTCGATCCAGAGACTGGGCTGGATCGTGGGGGGGAGGTCCTCCCGGCTGCCGGCGGTGACCCAGATGGCCCGCTGCAAGCCGGCGGCATGGGCGCGTAGGTCGGCGTCATCGGCGTTGAGTATGGGCGCCGTGGAACGCTCTAACAGGCTGCGCTTGATGGCCCGGTAGGCCTCAATGGTGCCGTGGCGCTCGAGATGGTCGGGGGTCAAGGTGGTCCAAATTCCTACCCGTGGTGCCACTTGAGGGGCCGATTCGATCTGATAGCTGCTGAGCTCCATCACCAGCCAGTTGGGTTGGGGATCGCCGCGCTCCAGTCGCTCCAGCACCAGCTCGGCCCCAGAGAAGCCAACGTTGCCGCCCATGGGGGCATCGAGCCCAGCGTGCTGAAGCAGGTGGCTCACCAGGTGGGTAACGGTGGTTTTGCCATTGGTGCCGGTGATGCCGATCCAGGGCACGTCGCCACTGGCTTGGAAAGCCAGCTCCATTTCGCCTTTGGTGCTTACTCCTGAGTTGCGCAGCTCCACCAGGGTGGGATGGTCCCAGCGGATGCCTGGACTCACCACCACGGCTGCTGGAGTAGGGCCAAGGGCGGCAAAGGCGTCGCCGTGGAGGGGCACGCCTAGCAGCACATCAATGCCTGCCTGGCGCAACTCGCTCGCTTTGGTTTCAAGTGCTGGGCTGGATTGGCTCTCAATCACCAGCACCGCATGGCCGAGATGGTTAAGCAGCCGAGCAGCACCAATCCCTGAACGAGCAAGTCCAACAACAACGGTCAATTCCCTTGTTGCATCTGCCATCTCGAAACTTAGGGCTAATACTGAACTTTAAAAATGGGCGATACTGGATTCGAACCAGTGACTCCTACCGTGTCAAGGTAGTGCTCTACCTCTGAGCTAATCGCCCCAGAAGCTTTGCCAGGTTACAGGTAGGCCTGATTCAGGTAATCACTCAGCAGCGCACCAGCTCGATTCGCCAGCGCTCCCGCTTGGTTGCTGTGACCGTCTCAAGCTGCAGTTCGCCCCGGCCCTCCAGCTGCACCCGGTCTCCCACCGTCAGCGGCCGGCTGGGACTGCTGACTGGCTGCCAGTTGAGTCTCACTCTGCCTTGGCGGATCAGCTCGGCCATGCGGTTGCGAGATAAGCCGAATCCGGCAGAGGCCACCGCATCGAGGCGCAGGGAGGCTTCCACGGTTTGAAAGCGGCGGGGCAGGCGCGGCGCCGGAAGTTGCAACTCATGCAGGGGGCGGGCTTCCAGGGCCACCTCCACCGTGCGCACCACAGCGGTGCGGCCATCAAGGGCAGCAGCTTGAGCAGCCGTGAGAATTGCCTGGGCACCCCGGTCGCCTCGCAGCCAGAGATCGCCCAGCTCTCCCTCCGCAGCGCCGAGGGCTAGCAGGCCCGAGCGGAAGTCTTGTCGCTCAGCCGGGTCAAATAGGAAATTGCCGCCCAGCTCGAGGCCCATCAGGTCGGCGGCTACTTCATCGGCATCAATTGCTGCGTCGTAGCGCTGCAAAAGCAGACGCTGGCGTTCAGCTCCTGGGTAGCCCCCCCGGCTGGCCATCTCCAGCTCGGCCAGCCCTGCCAGGTGCTCTTGGGCCTGCTCAAGCAACGCCCCATCAAGAAAGGGGGTCCATACCGGCTCCCAGGTCCGCAGGGCCAGGTCTGCGGCAGCGATCACGGCTTCAAGGTCCCTAGCCATCGCCCAGTCGCACCACCGCCAGGGGTTTGGCCTGCTGCAGGGAGGTCCAAGGCATATCGATGCCGTTAGCGGTTTCGGCCAGCAGCAGCCAGTTGCCTTCTTCCACTCGGTTGCGCAGGCTGCGGATTCGGTCGTCCTCTTCGGAGCGCACGCTGGCAGCGGCAGCAAAACTGCCCATCCAGCCCGAACCCATGCCGAGCAGGGCGCCGATCAGGTGCTGGCTCCAGGCACCCGCAAAGGCGAAGGTGTCCAGATCGGTGATGTAGGTGAAGGTGAGGCCAGCCAAAAAGCCAAAGGGAATTAGCCAGCGCGCCATGCCCTGCTGGCGGGCCCGCCTTGCCACCGCAGGGTTTAGTCGGGCCACATCGGCCATGGCCTGCTCTCCCTCGCCGATGGCCTCCAACTGCAGCAGCGGCGGCTGTAGCTCGGCCAGTCGATCCCGAAGCTGATGCAACCTTTTGCGGTCGTTCAGAACTACCACCACACTTGTGCCCACGCTGCGCCCTACTCAGTGTTGTTGGGGCGATTCTCGCCGCTCACTACACTGCACGGCCGGCTCTCCGCTTCGCACCGCCGGGCATGACAAAGGTTCTCGTTTCGGATCCCATCGACCAGGCGGGGATTGACATCCTGTCTCAGGTGGCTCAAGTGGATGTGCGCACTGGCCTGCCCCCCGAGGAGCTCAAGGCGATCATCGGCGACTACGACGCCCTGATGATTCGCTCGGGCACCACGGTGACTGCTGAAATCATCGAAGCGGCCGACAAGCTGCGGATCATTGGCCGAGCCGGCGTCGGTGTCGACAACGTCGATGTGCCGGCGGCCACCAAGCGCGGTGTGCTGGTGGTGAACTCGCCGGAGGGCAACACCATCGCCGCCGCTGAGCAGGCCTTAGCCCTGATGCTGGCCCTGTCGCGCCACGTGCCCCATGCCCATGCCAGCACCATGGCCGGCGGCTGGGATCGCAAGAAATATGTAGGCAACGAGCTCTACAAGAAAAAGCTGGGCGTGGTGGGTCTCGGCAAGATCGGCTCCCACGTGGCTCGAGTGGCCAAGGCGATGGGCATGGACGTGATGGCCTACGACCCCTACGTGTCTGCCGAGCGGGCCCAGCAAATGCAGGTCCGACTGCTGCCCCTGCCCGCCCTATTTGCCGAAGCTGACTTCGTCAGCCTGCACCTGCCCCGCACCCCAGACACCGAGAACCTGGTGAACGCGGAGCTGCTCAAGACAATGAAATCGACGGCGCGGATCGTTAACTGCGCCCGCGGCGGCATCATTGACGAAGCGGCCCTCGCTGAGGCAGTTGAGAACGGCACCATCGGCGGTGCTGCCCTTGATGTGTACGCCAAAGAGCCTCTAGAGGCGGGTTCGCCCTTGCGGCAGGTGAAGGAGCGCCTAATCCTCACGCCCCATTTGGGTGCCTCCACCGAAGAGGCCCAGGAAAACGTTGCGATCGATGTCGCAGAGCAGATCCGCGACGTACTGCTGGGCTTGCCTGCCCGCAGCGCCGTGAATATCCCTGGCCTCAATGCCGAGGTGATGGAGCAGCTCAAGCCCCACCTGCAATTGGCCGAAACCCTGGGTCAGCTGCTGAGCCAGCTGGCTGGTGGCCCGATCAGTGAGCTCGAGGTGAGACTCCAGGGCGACTTCGCCGCCCACCCGGCCCAGCCCCTGGTGGTGGCGGCCCTCAAGGGTCTGCTTTCCACCGCCCTGGGCGACAGCATCAACTACGTGAACGCCAGCTTGGAGGCCAAGGAGCGAGGCATCCACGTGCTTGAAGTCAAGGATGACGCCAGTCGCGATTTCGCCGGTGGTTCGCTGCAGCTCAGCTGCCGCAATTCCCAGGCCAGCCACAGCGTTACCGGAGCGGTGTTCGCCGAAGGCGAGCTGCGCATCACCACCATCGATGAATTTCCGGTGAACGTGGCTCCAAGCCGCCACATGCTGTTCACTCGCCACCGGGACATGCCCGGGATCATCGGCCAGTTGGGCTCCCTGTTGGGCGAGCACAACGTCAACATTGCCTCGATGCAGGTGGGCCGCCGCATCGTGCGTGGTGACGCCGTGATGGTGCTCAGCCTCGATGACCCCATCCCCCCCAGCCTGCTGGTCTCGGTGCACGCCATCAACGGCATTCAGGAAGCCCACCCGGTAACCCTTTGATGGCTGCTGCTCCGGGCTGGTGGCGACTGGAGCTGGCCTCCCTGCCGGAGCTGGAGGAATCCCTGCTCTGGAAGCTCGCTGACCTGGGCATACCTCGGGTTGCGGTTCAGCACCGCCCCGAAACCCCCAGCCAGCGTCAGCTGATTGCCTGGTTGCCGGCGATCGATTGGCCTGAGCCGGAGCGGCAGCAGCTGGCTCTGGCTCTGGCGCCACTGGCCGAGCCCTTCGGCTTGGCCCTGCCCCCGCTGCTGTGGAGTCAGCAGGCCGATGAAGACTGGAGCCTCAGCTGGAAGCAGCACTGGCAGGCCGATCCTGTGGGCAAGGGGCTGCTGATCCTGCCTGCGTGGCTGCCCTGTCCGCCCGAGCATGCCGAGCGGAAGCTAATTGCCATGGATCCGGGCAGTGCCTTCGGCACCGGCAGCCATCCCACCACCAGGCTGTGCCTGGAGGCCTTGGAGCTGCTGGCCGCCATGACGCCAGAGGGGCTGGCTGGCCTGCGGGTGGCCGACCTCGGCTGCGGTAGCGGCGTGCTGGGCCTGGCTGCCCTGCGGCTGGGCGCGGCCTCGGTAGCGGCTGTCGATACCGATTCGCTGGCAGTGCGAGCCACTGCCGACAATGCCGCCCTCAACGGACTCACGCCTCAAGTACGGGTGCAACTGGGCTCGGTTGAGGCCCTGGCTGAGCTGCTTGAGGGCCAGCCGGCCGATCTTTTGCTCTGCAACATCCTTGCTCCGGTGATTCAGGCCCTTTGTCCAGCCTTCAGCACCGTGCTGGCCGCCAACGGCGTGGGTCTGCTGAGTGGCCTGCTCGTTGACCAGGCTCCGGCGTTGCAACTGGCCCTGCGGGACGAGGGCTGGCAGGCCGAACTCACGGCTGAACAAAGCCAATGGGGCCTGATGACGATCCGGCGTGTCGCATAAGGCACGCTGATCTGTGCCTTCAATTTGATTGGCCTTCCAGCGTTCTGGCCGCCAAATCGACAGTTAGGGCGTCCGGCGGATGTATGAAGGGCGAGTCCTACAGGCCCGGCTTCCGGGTGCCTGTGAGCCCCAATCTTTTTCATGGCTTCCTACAAGGTCACCCTCATCAGCGAGAGCGAAGGCCTCAACAAGACCATCGAGGTTCCTGATGACCAGTACATCCTCGACGCTGCTGAAGAACAGGGCGTTGATCTGCCCTACTCCTGCCGCGCCGGCGCTTGCTCCACCTGCGCAGGCAAGCTGACTTCCGGCACCGTCGATCAAAGCGACCAGAGCTTCCTCGACGACGACCAGATCGAAGCTGGTTTTGTGCTCACCTGCGTGGCCTACCCCACCAGCGACTGCACCATCAAGACCCACGCTGAAGAAGAGCTCTATTGAGCCCCAGATCAGCCTGCGCAGGCTCGGCAAATCCCCGACCTGCGCTTGAGCAATCTGAACTTCTCTGCCACCCTTAGGGGTGGCTTTTTGCTGTCATTCCCGAGCCGCAGTTCTGTGTCAGCCCAGGCACCCCCCTCCCGGGGCAACGTCGCAGCCCTGCTGGAGCCAGGGAGCGAGCACACCAGCCCCGGCGGCCACTACAGCTATCGGGTGCTGGGCCCCTGCTGTCGCCTGTTTGATCGCGAGGAGTTGCCCTGGCCTTGCTGTCGGCTGGCCTGGCGTAGCAAGGAGCCAAGCTGGCGGCGCATCGGCCGGCGCTTTGTGCCAGATCTGGCCTCCCGCCGCTGCCCGTCCTATGCCGTTGAGCTGCTGCAGCCCGGCGCCCGCCCCACCCGCACGGTGATCACCCTGTTCCCGATGCGGCTGGGCTCTCAGTTGCAGGAGTGGTGGTACAGCAAGCAGCCCACCTCCCTAGACCTGGCCAACTGCAAGCCACCGCCTTTTACGGCCAATAAAAAAGCCGGTGCTATTGCACCGGCTGAACGGGGGGATTGAGGCTAAAAGTTGATCTGAGCCTAGAAGTAGATCTTGCCGCCGCCCCACTGGATGCCCTGAACCTTGGGGGCCACCAGGATGTAGCCAGCCATCAGGCGCAGGTCGTCGTCGTCGAGGTCGCGCATTTTCACGAAGATGTCGCTGCTGCGCATGCTGGGGTGCACGTCAGCAATGCTGTATTCCCCGTCGTAGGAGGTGGGGTCCTTCATGTAGTCCACTAGGGCCTCAACGCTGTCCCGCGATGGCGTCGCCAAGGCCAGAGTCTCAGGGTCGAGGCCCACGTTCTGATTGGTTTTGGTGATGCCACCGGCGTGGCACTCGCCGCAGCTGCTGTTGAACACCTTGCGACCGGCCTTGATCTCCTGCTCGCTGAAGGTCACCAGGGTGCCGTCTGGCGTGGCGGGCACGGTGAGCTGCTCTGTGGTCCAGGCGGCTGCCAGAGCCGGGCTGCCGAAGCCCATGAACAGCAGGAGGGCCAGCATGGTTCGAGCAAGAACGCGAACCGCCTTGCGGAGGGCAGCCGAGGGGAAGGAGGAGGCCATTGGAAAAAGCCGGCGGGTAGGCGGTAAAGACCGCATCGGAGACCTTGTATCACGGGAAAAGGGCCCTCCGCAGCCGATTAACGCGAACTGTTGCAGGGCTAGGCCGTGGCTGGTTCGGATGGGGTGATGTCGATGCTGAGGAAATCCTTGGCCACCAGGGTGTTGGCAAAGATGGATTGGGCTTCCGCTACCAAGTCGTCGGGGGTCATCGGATTGCCTGGCATGTAGCGAGGGCTCAGGTGGGTGAGCACCAGTTGCTTGACGCCGGCCTCCAGGGCGGTTTGGGCCGCCATCGTGCTGGTGGAGTGCTGGCGCTGGTAGGCAAGCTCCGCTTCGGCGTGGGAAAAGGTGGATTCGTGGATCAGTAGGTCAGCACCGCGGGCCAGCTCCACCGCCGCTTCGCAGAACACGGTGTCGGTGCAATACACAACGCTGACCCCCGGGCGATCGGGGCCGCAAAGGCTGGCGCCATTGATGATCCGGCCGTCTTCGAGGCTGATGTCGCGCCCAGCCTTGAGTTCGGCGTAGATCGGCCCTGGCGGGATGCCGAGGGCCTTGGCTCGCTCCACGTCGAAGCGGCCAGCCCGCGGCTTCTGATCGACCCGGTAGGCGTAGGCAGGCACCCGGTGGGTCAGCGGCGTGCAGCGCACCGTGAGGTCGTCGTCATCGAGGAGCAGGGCACCGCTCTCGGCAGCGGATCGCACCCGGTGGGTGCGAAGGGGGTAGCTGATCCGGGTGGAGGAGGTGCGCAGCACCCCTTCGAGGTAGTCGCGCAGGGGATCGGGGCCGTAGAGGTCGATGCCCGTGCAGGTGCCCGCCAGGCCGAGGCTGGCCAGCAGGCCGGGCAGGCCAAATACATGGTCGCCGTGCATGTGGGTGACGAAAATCCGCCGCAGCTGGCTCACCCGCAGATCGCTGCGCAGAAACTGGTGCTGGGTGCCCTCGCCGCAGTCGAACAACCACAGCTCGCTGCGCTGGGGCAGACGCAGCGCCACGGCCGAGACATTGCGGCCCCGGGTGGGCACACCGGAGCTGGTGCCTAAAAAGGTGACCTGCACGGTCGTGCTGCCTCTGGCGCATGTTGCCACGCCGGGCACAATGGGCCCCCGAGTCGGGAGAAGCAGCCTCCGTGCCCGTATTGCGCTTTCCCCTGGTGTCTTTGCTGGCAAGCGCCCTGGTGCTGACCGGTGCTGCTCCGGGACAGCTGCGGGCCCAGCAGGCCAACCCGCCGGTGCGGGTGCTGTTGCTCGAAACGGTCAAGCTGACGCTGGCGGCGCCTCAGCAGCCCTTGGTGTTGCGGGCCGGTAGCCAGCGCTGGTCGCTGGCGCCGCTGGAGCCGGTGGTGTTGCAACTGGCTGCTGGCAGCCTTGTGCTGGAACGTGCCGGCGGCGTGGAGCGACTGCCTGCGGTTAGGGAGCTCTGGCTGGAGCCGGCAGCCCAGTCCGCTGGCCCCCCGCAGGATTTGCAGTTAAGCCCCCAGGAAGGCGCCGATTTTCAGCTACAGCAGCGGGGCTATCGCGGCCGACTGCAGGTGCTGGTGGGCAGCTCAGCCCTACAGGCCGTTAACCATGTGCCCCTCGAGGCCTACCTGCCCAGCGTGGTGGCCAGCGAGATGCCGGCTAGCTGGCCCCAGGCGGCCCTGCGCGCTCAGGCGGTGGCCGCCCGCACCTATGCCCTGCGTCAGCGCAAGCCAGCTGCCGCCTTTGACGTGAGCGCCACGGTTTCGAGCCAGGTTTACAAGGGCGTTGAGGCGGAAACCCCTTCAACCCGTCAGGCGGTGATTAGCACCCGCGGCCAGGTGTTGATGTTTGGTCCCAGCTTGGCCAATACGGTGTTTCACAGCAGCGCCGGTGGCAGCACCGAAAACAGCGGCGATCTCTGGAGCCAGCAGCTTCCCTACCTGGTGAGCGTGCCCGATTTTGATCAGCACAGCCCGGTGCACGCCTGGCAGTTGCGCCTGGAGCCCGAGCAGCTGCAGAAGGCGTTTGGCGAGATCGGCGGTGCCCAGCGCATCGATGTGCTCGCCACCACCGGCTCTGGTCGGGTGCGCCAGGCGCGGGTGACTGGCCCTGCCGGCACCCTGGTGCTAACCGGCGCCCAACTGCGCAGCCGCCTGGGGCTCAAGAGCACCCTGGTGCGCTTTGAGGTGCTGGCCCCAGAGCTGGCGGCCCTGCCCCCTTCCCTGCCGGCTTTGCCGCCGCTGATGCCGCTGGCTGCCGAGCCTGCCATCAGCCCGGATCAGGTGCCCGTACAACTACTGCCGCCGCCTGCGCTGCTGGCGATCGGCCGGGGCTTCGGCCATGGTGTGGGCATGAGCCAGTGGGGCGCCCACGGCCTGGCCAACCGGGGCCAGAGCTATGAGCAGATCCTGCATCACTACTACCGCGGAGCGGAGTTGCGCCCCTACATCAGCCCCTGAAGTTGGAGTTGCGCTGCCTCGCTGATGGGCCGGCCGTGGCGGCGGCGGTGGCGTCCCGCCTGCTGGAAGAGCGCCTGCGGCGGCCCCGGCTTCCGCTGGGACTTGCCACGGGCCGCACCATGGAGCCTGTCTACGCGGCCTTAGCCCAGCAGCTTGAGCAGCTCAGTGGGCCCCAACAGCAGGCGATCCGCCAGGGCTGGCTGAGCTTCAACCTCGATGAATATGTGGGCCTGGCGCTTCACGATCCGCGCTCCTTTGCCGCCTTCATGGCTGCCCGGCTGCAGCGCCCGCTGGGTTTGCAGCCGGAGCAGGTGCTGCTGCCCGATGGCCTGGCAAGCGATCCCCAGGCTGAGGCCAGGTGCTACGGGTCCGCCCTCGCGGTTGCCGGTGGCGTGGGGCTACAGCTGCTCGGTTTGGGCTTAAACGGCCACGTGGGCTTCAACGAGCCCCCCTGCGGGGCTAAGGCCCCCTGCCGCTGCCTGACCCTCAGCGCCGCCACCCGGACCCAGAACGCTGGCGCCTTCGGCGGCGATCCCAAGGCGGTGCCGGCCCAGGCGATCACGCTTGGATTGGCGGAGATCCTGGCTGCTGAGCGGATCCTGCTGGTGGTCACCGGGGCCAGTAAGGCAGCCATCTTGAAACGGGCGTTGCAGGAGCCCCCCTGCCCTGAGGTGCCAGCCAGCTGGCTGCAGCACCACCCCCGGCTGGAGGTGCTGGCGGATCGGGCGGCCCTAGGGACAATTAATCCCTGTTAGCCCGATAGGGCCTCGAGCAGCCCCTCGTCGGCCTCCAGGTTGCTGGTGACGCTGCGCCCATCTTCCAGGTCCTCGAGGGCATCAAGCATGCGCAGGCAGGCGCGCAGAGTTTCGGCGTCGCTCAGGGGGCAGGCGGTCTGGGGAATCCAGCGGTGTTCCCAGCCCACCACTACCCAGCCCTGGCGGCGCAGGCCGTCCTGCAGGGCCTCTAGGTCGGCGAAGGTGCCGAACACCTCCAGATCCCCTTGCTCGAGGGGGGTGTAGCCGAGGGCGGCGGGGCCGCCCTGCTCCTCCAGGGCCAGCAACCCTTCCAGCAGGACTTCTTCATCGATGGCTTGGCCATCCCCGGCGGCCAGCTGCACCACCGAGCGCTGCTCAAACAGGTAGCCCACACAGCCCGTTTCGCCCAGGTTGCCGCCATGTTTGCCGAAGGCCAGGCGCACCTCGGCGGCAGTGCGGTTGCGGTTGTCGGTGAAGGCCTCCACCAGCACCGCCACGCCGCCGGGGCCGTAGCCCTCGTAGCGCACGGCTTCAAAGGCTTCGCCGGAGCCGCTGCCCTGGCCCGAGCCCTTGGCGATGGCCCGCTCGATGTTGGCGTTGGGCATCCCGGCGGCTTTGGCCTTCTCGATGGCGGTGCGCAGCTGGAAGTTGCCGGCGGGGTCGGCCCCGCTTCGGGCCGCCACCATGATCTCCCTGCCAAGCCGGGTGAACACGGCGCCGCGTTTGGAATCCACCACGGCCTTGGTGCGTTTTATCTGGGCCCACTTGCTGTGGCCGGCCATCGGGGTGCGGGGGGAGAGGGGCGGGGGGCTAGCCGGTTGCGTTGAACACCAGCTTGGGCTGCAAGAGGCCGCCTTCACTGGTGCGAGCCATGCCGGCCAGGTTGCCATCCGGCCCCAGCACCGCCACCGGCTCTCCGGCCTCCAGCGACAGCCCATGGTCAAGGGCGCGGCCGCAGCGCCAGCCTTCAAGTTCTGCGTCGAGCAGCTGCCGTTGGGGTAGGTGCCCCAGGGCTGCCAGCGGATTGAGCAGGGCGGGCAATGGCGCCTGATCGAGGGCTTCCAATGGCACGGCCTGTTCGAGGCCAAAGCCCAGGGCCTCGCTGCGGCGCAGCTGCGCCAGGGCACCACCGCAGCCCAGCGCCTCGCCTAGGTCGCGGGCTAGGGAGCGGATGTAGGTGCCGGCTGAGCAGCGCACCAGCAGCTCAAGCCTTGCTGTGGCGCCATCCCAACCGAGCAGCTCCAGTCGCTGGATTGTGACCGCTCGGGGGGCCAGCTCGACCTGCTCGCCCTGGCGCACAAGGGCATAGGCCCGCTGCCCCTTCACGTGCACGGCTGAAACCTGGGGGGGCACCTGGTCGATCCTGCCCCGAAAGCTCGCCAGGGCTGCCTCCAGATCCGCTGCCTCCAAAGCGGGCACCGCAAAGCGGGCCAGCACCTCACCCTCCAGATCGTCGCTGACGGTGCGCAGCCCCAGTTGCACCACGCCCCGATAGGTCTTGTCGCCCTCCAAGTAGGGCAGTAGCCGGGTGGCGGGGCCTAGGGCGATTGGCAGCACCCCGGTGACGGCTGGATCCAGGGTGCCGCCATGGCCCACGCGCTTGAGCTTGTAGGCGCGCCGCACCCTGGCGACACAGGCGTGGGAGGTGAGCCCAGCCGCCTTGTCGAGCACCAGAAAGCCGCAGGGCTGGTCAGCCATGGATCGGAGCGTCACCCTTGCAGCGTCCCATGTTCAGCTCCAATGACCCTGCAGCAACGCCGCGACCTGGCGTTTCTGGTGCTGGCTGGGATCTTCCTGGGCACCATGGGCATGCTCAACATCCTTGGACTCACACGCTTTCTGCAGTTAGGCACGATTGGCTCCTGGCCGATCGTGGTGGCGGTGGGGGCCCTGCCCTATCCGATCACCTTTCTCTGCACCGACCTGATCAGTGAGCTGTGGGGTGAGCAGAAGGCCTCCCAGCTGGTGTGGGTGGGTCTGCTGCTAAACGGCTGGATTGTGCTGATCCTCTGGCTTGGCGGCATCCTGCCGGGGGTTGCCGGTGCGCCGGACGCCACCTTCTTCGAGGTCCGTCGTCTGGCATTCGGCGCTGTCGGGGCCTCGATGGTCGCCTACCTGGCGGCCCAGTTCACCGACGTGCGCCTATTCCATTTCTGGAAGCGCTTCAGCGGGGGCAAGGCCCTATGGCTGCGCAATAACGGCTCCACCCTGGTGAGCCAACTGGTCGATACCAGTGCCGTGGTGCTGATTAGTCACTACGCCAGCCATGTGCTGCCGGTGCGCCCCGGCGAGCCGGTGGTGCCCCAGTTGGCCTCCTTCATCGCCAGTGGCTACCTGTTCAAACTTGTGGCAGCCCTTGCTGACACCCTGCCCTTCTATGGCCTGGTGGCCTGGCTGCGGCGCTGGTTAGAGGTGCCGGGAGAAGGGGCTGAACTGGTGGAAGAGGCCCGTATCGGGGCTGGCTCCTAGGTTGACCCCCATCTAAAGGGCAAGGCAAGGCATGGGCGCGGTAGGGGAGCTGGAGTTGGGGGTGGAGCGCTTCTTGGCTGATGGCTTCGCCCTGCGCTCCCAGTTGGCCAGCTTCCTCGAGATTTCCCCCGAGGAGCTGGAGTGCCGCCTGCCCTGCAGCACCGACGACCTGGCCGCCCTACATCCCGGTGCCTTTGATCCAGATCAGGCGGGTCGCTTTTATGAAGACACTGTTGGCACCGGCCATCTGCTGGAGTTGGCGGCCTGGCACCTAGGCAGCGCCGACTACATCGCCGACACCCTGCGGCTGCAGCAGCGCTTTGCCCGCGGCCAGGTGCTCGACTTCGGCGGCGGCATCGGCAGCCATGCCCTGGCGGCCGCGGCTCTCCCCGAGGTGGAGCGGGTGTGGTTTGTGGATCTCAACCCCCACAATCGGGCCTTTGTGCAGGCTCGCGCTGCCGAGCTCGGCCTGGGCGCCAAGTTGAGCTGCTATCGGGATATGGCTGATCCGGCCCTACCCGGGCGCTTCGACACGATCGTTTGCCTGGATGTGCTGGAGCATCTGAGCGATCCTGCCGCCCAGCTGGCCCTGTTTGCAGAGCGCCTCTCCCCAGCCGGCATCGCCCTACTCAACTGGTATTTCTTCAAGGGATTTCAGGGCGAGTACCCCTTTCACTTCGATGCCCCAGAGCTGGTGGAGGCGTTTTTCCGCACCCTGCAGAGCCGCTTTCTCGAGGTGTTTCACCCCTACCTGATCACCACCCGGGCCTATCGATTGGCCTGAAGGGCAGGGAGGCCGGGGCATAAAAAAGCCGTCGGAAGTCCGCCGGCTTTAAGGAATCGCTTTAAGGGCCTGGGGCCAATTCAGCCGATGGCAACGTTGATGCGCTTGCGGTTGCGCAGGCTGCGCTTGATGCTTTCGAAGTTGACTACACCATCCACCAAGGCGAACAGGGTGTCGTCGGAGCCGCGGCCCACATTGACCCCGGGCAGCACCGAGGTGCCGCGCTGGCGAATCAGGATGGAGCCTGCGCTCACGGTTTCACCGCCGTAACGCTTGACGCCGAGGCGCTTGGAGTTGGAATCGCGGCCGTTGCGGGTTGAGCCTGTGCCTTTCTTGTGGGCCATGGATCGGGGGTATCAGAGAGTGGGTATGGAAATTGAAAAGGGAGCGGTAAACAGCTCAGGCCAGAGCTTTGCCACCTAGGGAAATCGATTCGACCATCACCCGGGTCAACTCCTGACGGTGACCGTTCTTGCGCCTGGTCTTTTTCTTAGGGCGCATCTTATAAATGATGATCTTGGGGCCGCGGCGATGGGCCATCACCTTGAGCTCAACGCTGGCTCCTTTGACGTACGGCTGGCCCAGGGTCGTGGTTTTGCCGTCGTTGATCAACAACACGTTGTCGATGGTCAAGGTGCCATCGACATCGATGCCAAGGCGGTCGAGGTCGTAGTAGCGGTTCGGCTGCAGCCAAAACTGCTGGCCTGACGCCTCAACGATGGCGTAGGCGCTGCTAGTGGCTGCGGATTCGGTGGTAGGGCTCATGGCGGCAGGAGCGTGGCCAGGCTGACGGAGCACCCTCTAAGCCAAGGGTTTCAGCAAACCCAGAGCTCGAAAAGTGACTCGGCGTCATTCGGCCTGGCGCACAATCGAAAAACAAACAATAATCCTCCCGTCTGGCCCTTCCTTTCGTCAACATTCAGGGGCCTTTCCCGCGGGTTGCCCCGCTGCCAAAGCGGTCCATGCCCGAACCGGCCCTCACCATCGCTTCTCTGATCAGAGATCCCCGCTTGCAGCAAGCGTGCTCCCGTTGGCTGGTCGGGGGGCGTTGCCGCATGGTCTGGGTAGATCCCACCAGCAACCCCCTGGTGGAGCTTGAGCAGCGCCGCGAGGAATTTGACGCCGTGCTGCTGGAGCAGGGGGCCCTTAGCCCGGAGGACTGCCGCGCCTTTGGGGATTTGGGACTGCTGATGCCGGCTGTGGTGATCGGTGGCGTGGGAGGCCAGATCGAACTCCATCAAGCGGAGGTGCACCTGCCCTCCGATCAGCTTGAGCAGCTCAGCTACAGCCTGGATGCGGCTGTCTCCCGTTACTTGCGCGAAGGCCTAGCGGGCTCCGAGAGCTCCCCTGCTGGCCAGAGCACCGAAACCCCCGATCGCTGGAAGCTGGCCAACCGGCTGAAGGGCCGCGTCGGCTTTGTTGGGGTTTTCTACAAGCGTGATCCAGCCCGCTTTCTACGTAACCTGAGCGAGCAGGAGCGCGAAGAGCTGATCCATTCTTTGGAGCGCACCTATCGAGACCTGCTGCTCAGTTATTTCCGGGATCCGGCGGCGGCAAACCAGGCTCTGGAAAGTTTCGTCAATACGGCTTTTTTCAGTGATTTACCCATTACTAAAACTGTTGAGATTCACATGAATCTCATTGATGGCTTCTCCAAGCAGCTCAAGCTGGAAGGGCACAAGAACGATTTCCTCCAGGATTATCGGCTGGCCCTGCTCGATGTGATGGCCCATCTCTGCGAGATGTACCGCCGCTCAATTCCAGCCGATGCGCCTTTGACTGGTTTGCCGGTCCAGGCGTCCGGCCAGCCCACGATGGCTTGAACCAGGAGGTTTCTTAACCATGACTCCACGCAAGACCTACATCCTCAAGCTCTACGTGGCGGGCAATACGCCCAACTCGATGCGTGCCTTGAAAACACTGCGGAATATCCTGGAAACGGAATTCCGGGGCGTATATGCCCTCAAGGTGATTGATGTGTTGAAAAATCCTCAGCTAGCTGAGGAGGACAAGATTCTTGCCACCCCCACCTTGGCCAAGATCCTGCCGCCACCCGTGCGCCGCATCATCGGTGATCTCTCCGATCGGGAGCGGGTGCTGATCGGGCTTGATTTGCTCTACGAAGAGCTCAGTGAGGAGGTTTTGGAAGAGGAATTATGCGAAACCGACGGCATGGAAAATCCGTCGGTTTCGGTTCCTACAGATCCTCTCCCTTCTCTTGAGCCGCTGCCCTGAGTAGTTTTTCTTCAGATCTCTTCCCTCGATGCAGGAACCAAGCCCCGCCAGCAACCCCTTGATGCAGGTTCAGAAGCTCCCGACTGGGATCGAGGGCTTCGACGACGTGTGCCATGGCGGCTTGCCCATCGGCCGCTCCACCCTGATCAGTGGTACCTCAGGCACCGGTAAGACGGTGTTTTCTCTTAACTTCCTGTACAACGGCATTCGTCAGTACAACGAACCTGGAATTTTCGTAACCTTTGAAGAGTCGCCCCTAGATATTCTGCGTAATGCGGCCAGCTTTGGCTGGGATCTGCAAGAGATGGTGGAGCAAGACAAGCTCTTTATTCTGGATGCCTCGCCGGATCCGGAAGGTCAAGATGTGGCGGGAAGTTTTGATCTATCCGGCTTGATTGAGCGGATTAATTATGCGATTCGCAAATACAAAGCCCGCCGGGTAGCGATTGATTCGATCACGGCTGTATTTCAGCAATACGACGCGGTTTCCGTGGTGCGCCGCGAGATTTTCCGCCTAATTGCCAGGTTGAAGGAAATTGGTGTCACCACGGTGATGACCACCGAGAGGATCGATGAATACGGTCCGATTGCTCGCTACGGGGTTGAAGAATTTGTTTCTGACAACGTGGTGATTCTCCGCAACGTGCTGGAGGGGGAGCGGCGGCGCCGCACCGCGGAGATTCTCAAGCTGCGCGGCACCACCCACATGAAGGGCGAGTTTCCTTTCACGATGGGTAGCCACGGCATCAGCGTTTTCCCGCTGGGAGCCATGCGCCTCACCCAACGCTCCTCAAATGTGCGGCTCAGCTCCGGCGTGCCCAGGCTCGACGAGATGTGCGGCGGAGGCTTCTTCAAGGATTCGATCATCCTGGCCACCGGTGCCACGGGTACGGGTAAAACCCTGCTGGTATCCAAATTTGTTGAGGATGCTTGCCGCTCCAAGGAGAGAGCAATCCTGTTCGCCTACGAGGAGTCCCGCGCCCAGCTGCTACGCAATGCCACCAGCTGGGGTATTGATTTTGAGCAGATGGAGCAGGACGGCCTGCTCAAGATCATTTGCGCCTATCCCGAGTCCACGGGTTTGGAAGATCATCTCCAAATCATCAAAACTGAGATAGGTCAGTTCAAGCCATCGCGGATGGCGATCGATTCCTTAAGTGCCCTAGCCCGGGGCGTGAGTCACAACGCCTTTAGGCAGTTTGTTATTGGCGTTACTGGTTATGCCAAGCAGGAGGAGATTGCCGGCTTCTTTACGAACACCTCCGAGGAGTTTATGGGCAGCCATTCGATCACCGACTCCCATATCTCCACAATCACCGACACGATCCTGCTGCTCCAATACGTGGAGATCCGCGGTGAGATGGCCCGTGCCTTGAACGTGTTCAAAATGCGTGGCTCCTGGCACGACAAGGGCATCCGTGAATTCGTGATCACCAGCAACGGCCCTGAGATCAAGGATTCCTTTTCCAACTTCGAGCGCATCATCTCCGGGGTGCCCCACCGGATCACCACCGACGAGCGCAGCGAGCTCTCCCGTATTGCCCGAAGCGTCGCCGACGACGAGATTTAAATCTAGGCCTGGTCGTAGCGGCGTCGCTCGGCCAGTAACCGCAGTTCGTCCGTGTCTGAATTTTCTAGAGGTAGGTCAAACCAGAAGGTGCTGCCCACACCTAGGGCACTGGCCATGCGCACCTGGGTGCCGTGTTTTTCGAGGTTGCCCCGCACAATCGATAGTCCCAAGCCAGTGCCAGCTTCGGTGTGCACTGCGTTTTCAACTCGATAGAAGCGATCAAAAATGCACTCCTGATCTGCATCCGAGATGCCGCAGCCGCTGTCGGCGATTTCGATTCGAATCCGGGGTAGGGGCGAGGTGAGATCGCAGCTGGGGCTATCGCTGCTGGGTTCGTTGCCCGGGGTAAGCACGCAGAGATCGGGCCAGGGGTAGGCCCGCAATTGCAGCCGCCCACCCTTGGGGGTGAACTTGAGGGCATTGCCCACCAGGTTGTCGAAGACTTGCAGCAGCAGGTCCCAGTTGCCCAGGATGCGCGGCAGCTGGGGATCGGCTTCAAAGGCCAGGGAGACGCCCTTTTCATCGGCATTGAGGCGGTAGGTGCGCAGGATCTGCTCGATGGCTGGGGCCAGCTCCAGCGGCTCAAGGTTCCACTCCCGCTCCGACTCCAGCCGGGATAGGTCGAGTACGTCGTTGACAAGCCTGGTGAGCCGGTCGGCTTCGGCGTTGGCGATCCCCAGAAATTCGCGCTTTTCCTCTTCGCTGAGCTGGTCGCCTAGGTCGTAGAGGGTTTCCACGTAGCTCTTGATGTTGCACAGCGGCGTGCGCAGCTCGTGGGAGACATTGCTGATGAAGCGGCTTTGGGCGGCATTGAGCTCCACCTCGCGGGTTAGGTCTTGGATGGTCATGGCGATGCCCTTGAGGCTTTCGCCGCTGGCATCACTCACCGACTGCAAAACGATGCGCAGGGTGCGGATCGGTTCACCAAAACTGCAACGCACATCGGCGCTTTCTCGGTCGCGGCAGGTCACGCTGTCGAGGGCTGGCTGCACCTCCATCGCCAGCCGTTCCGGCAGCTCGGCAATCAGATCCTTGCCCTCGAGGTTGCGTCCCTCCCAGCGGAACAGGCGACGGGAGGTGGGGTTGGCCAGCACAATTGCGCCCTCGGCATCAAGCAGCACCGCCCCGTCGGCCATCTTGGCGATCAGCGACTGCTGCTTCACCTGGGCGGCGGTTAGCTCCTCGATGTTTGCTGCTTTGTAGTCCTCCAGCTGGGAGGCCATGGTGTTGAAGCCGTCGAGCAGCTCCCCCAATTCCCCGCCCACCGGCAGGGCCAGCCGGGTTTCGAAGTTGCCGCCAGCGATCGAGCGCACCCCCTGCAGCAGCTCTTTCACGGGGCGCGTGATGGTGAGGGCATTGAAAACCGCCCCCAAAATCACCAGAACCCAGATTGAGATGAACACAGCCACAGTCACCTCCCGGGTGAGGGCGGCACTGGTCAGCAGGGTTTCGTTGGGATTGATGCCCAGGGCCAGCACGCCGAGATAGCGGCCGTCGCTCACCATCGGTACAAACACATCGGTCACCTGGCCGCCTGGGCTGAGGTGCTGGCGGATCAGGGGCGCGTCAGGCCGTTTCTGTAGGTCTGCGGGCAATTCGAGGCGGCGGCTGAGCAGCAGTTCGCTGCTGCCTGAGCTGGCGCCGATCGGAATGCCTAGGTAGATCACCCCCTCTGGGTCGGCGAAAAAGATGTAGCGAAGACTGCGGCTGGAGCGCCAGAAACGATCCGCTACCGCCGCCAGCTCCCTGTCGTTGCCCTCCGCAACCAAAGGCGTGATGTTGGCTGAGAGCAGCAGGCCCAGGTCTCGGGCGTAGCGGGTATCGCTCAGCTGGGCATCTCTCTGGATGCCGTTTAGGGCCAAAAAGGTGATGCCCGTCATCAGCAGGCTCACCACCAGGGTGGCCACAGCCAGCAGCTTGGTCTGCAGGCTGAATTCCGCCCACCAGCGGCCCATGGCCTGGCGCCAGCTCATCGGCTGCGCACCTGATGGCCGATGTCGCGGCGGAAGGTCATGCCCTCAAAGTGCACCTGGGCTAGCCCGGCGTAGGCCCGCTCGAAGGCGGTATCAAAGTCGTCGGCCTGGGCCACCAGCGCCAGCACCCGGCCGCCGCTGGTTAGGCAGCGGCCGTGGTCATCTCGGCTGGTGCCGGCATGGAACAGCTGCAACTGGTCGGTGGGCTGCAGGGCGCTTTCGATGGGGTCGCCGCGGCGCAGCTCACCCGGGTAGCCCTCCGCAGCGGCGATAACGCAGGCACTGCAGCCGGGATGGATGGTGAGGGCTGGTGCTTGGTCGAGGCTGCCGTTGGCGCAGGCCAACAGAATTTGGGCTAGCTCCGGCCCCAGCAATGGCATCAGGGTTTCGCACTCCGGATCGCCGAAGCGGCAATTGAATTCGATCACGCTTGGTCCGGCTGCGGTGAGCATCAAGCCGGCGTAGATCACACCGCGGTAGTCGATGCCTCGAGCCCGCAGGGCGGCCACGGTGGGCTCAAGCACCCTCTGGCGCACCTCCTCTAGGCCGGCTGTATCCAATAGGGGAGCCGGGGCGTAGGCGCCCATGCCGCCGGTGTTGGCGCCGGTGTCGCCCTCGCCGATGCGCTTGTGATCCTGGGCAGTGGGCAGCAGCACCATGCGCTGGCCATCGCAGAGGGCAAATACGGACACTTCGGGGCCAACGGTGCGCTCCTCCAGCACCAGGCAGGCGCTTGCCAATTCGGCGCCAGCCGCCTTGGGCCCTGAGTCGAAGCGGCCGGCAAAAATCTCCTCGATGGCGGCGCTGGCTTCCTCAACGCTTTCGGCCACCGTGACGCCTTTGCCAGCGGCTAGGCCATCGGCCTTCACCACAAGGGGACGTCCTTGGCTCGTCAAAATTTCCAGAGCCTGCTCGCGGCTGTTTGCGGCCCAGTAGCCGGCAGTGGGAATGCCGGCCTCCTGCATCAGCGCTTTAGCCCACTGTTTACTTGCCTCCAGCTGCGCTCCATCGGCCCCCGGGCCGAAGCAGGGGAATCCCCCGGCGCGCAAGCTGTCGGCCAGGCCAGCCGCCAGGGGGGCTTCTGGACCGACCACCACCAGTTCAATTGCTAGGTCGCGGCAGGCGGCTTGGAGTCCGGCCTGGTCGGATTCGGCGATGGCCAGTTGCTGGCAGCCCGGTAGGTCGCAGCTGCCCCCATTGCCAGGGGTAATCCAGACCGCCTCAACCCCTGGCGAGCGGGCCAGGGCCCAGCCCAGCGCGTTCTCGCGGCCACCAGCTCCGATCACCAGGATCCTCGCGGGTGTTGGACAGGAGGCAGGGGGCATGGGCCGGACGGGAGGTGGGATGGAAGCGAAAGCTCTTCTAAGTTGAAACGTGCTGCGGGGGGCCGCCAAGCCCTGTTTCTAGACATGCCGGCAATACCAGCGCCATTCTCCCCCCGGGCCCGGCTGTTCCCAATTTTTGGCGCTGCGCTGGCTGGCCTTATCGCCGCCGCCGCCGCCCCAGAAGCGCAAGCCAAAACCACAGCTGCCAGCGCTGATCCAGCCCTGATTGCCCTGCTGCGCGAAGGAGATCTCAATGCCCTCGACGCTGCCTGTGTCAGTGCCGTGCGGCGGCGCGATGGGCCGTTGTTGCGCCAGCTGCAACAGCGGCTGCTCTCCATCCACCCAGCCCCCCAGCCTCTTGCGGTGGTGCTGGCTAATGCCAACAGCTTGTTGACCTGCCAGGCCCCTGAGGGGGCCCTGCAGGTGCTGGCGCGGGTGGGTCCGGCACCGGGCGCTGAGCGGACCCAGTGGCTGGTGTTGCAGTGGCGTGCTGCCCAGGCGGGCTTGCACCACCAGCTGGCGGCCGATGCCCTCGAGCGGCTCGCTGCTGGAAACCTTGGGCAGCTGGAGTTGCTGGAGTTGCCGGTGGGCCAGCAAAAGGACGGCTCCCCGATTAATCGCCCAGCCCTGGATCTATTGGCGGACCATCTCGAAAGCCTGGGTCAACGGCAACGGGCCGCGGAGGTGTTGATCAGCAGCTCCCAGCCCGGTGCGGCTACGGTGGCCCGGCTGGCTCAGGCGGTGGCGCTTTTTGGAGCCTTACCAGCTCCTGAGCAGGACCGGCTGCTGGAGCTGGCCCTCGAGCAGGCGGCGTCCTCAGGTAGCTGGGGGCTGGTAGCTGAGATCCTCGACCAGCAGCTGGCCCTGGCCGGCAGTACGCCGGAGCAGGTCGCCCGGGCAACGGAGCGGCGCTTGCGCCTCAGCGCCCGCATCGACGATGCCTACGGTGAGTGGCTGTTGCAGCGGCGGGATCCAGCTGCCCTGTCCCGGCAGGGTGATCTGGAGCGTCAACTTCGCACCCCTCGCGCCCCTGGTGGCCATGCCGCCGCACCGCAGTCCCCCGATCCCCAGCCATGACGGCCTACACACTTGGTTCCCTGCTTTACGAAGGCAAGGCCAAACGGGTATACGCCACAGATCAGCCCGACTTGGTAGCTGTCGAATACAAAGACGATGCCACGGCGTTTAATGCCCTCAAAAAGGCCCAGCTGGCGGGGAAGGGAGAGTTGAACTGCCGAATTTCGGCTTTGCTTTTTGAGCATCTCGCCTCACGGGGCATCCCCACCCACTACCTCGGGGTGGAAGGCAGCCGCTGGATGCTGGCCCGTCCAGTGCGGGTGATCCCGATTGAAGTGGTGATCCGCAACGTGGCTGCGGGCTCGCTTTGCAAGCAGATGCCCATCGCACCAGGCACGCCCCTGGAGCCACCCTTGCTTGATCTCTATTACAAGGACGATGGCTTCGGAGATCCGCTGCTCACCGAAGCCCGGCTTGAGCATTTGGGCTTAGTCACCCCCGAACAGCGCTGCAAACTGGAGGAGTTGGCCCGTCAGGTGAATCGGGAACTACTGGCCCTGTTTGATTCAATCGGCTTGCAGCTGGTGGATTTCAAGATCGAATTGGGGCATACCGCCAGTGGTGAATTGGTGGTTGCTGACGAGATCAGCCCTGATACCTGCCGTCTTTGGGATCGGGCGGTGCTGGATTCTCAGGACCGGATTTTGGACAAGGATCGATTCCGACAGGATTTAGGCGGCGTTGTCGAGGCCTACGGGGAGGTCCTCAAACGGGTCCAAGGGGCCTGTCCTCCACCAAGGGTCTACCGGTAAGGTCAGCGCAATTTGCGGCCTGTCCGCTCCGCTACCCCTTCCCCATGGCTGGTTTGCTGAGTTTGAAGGCTGTTTGGCCCCTAATGGGCGCCGCCCTCCTCTCGGCGAGCCCTGCCCTAGCCCAGCCTGCATCGCAGCAGGTGGACAACCCATTGGCGGATCCGGCCAGCCAGGCGCCCGCGCCCACCAAGCCCGTCCCCCAGTCACCATTTCCAACTCAGGCCGCCCCGGTAGCCGAGCCTGCTGCCAAAGCTGAACCCAAGGTTTTGATTGCCGAGGTGGCGATCGAAGGCCTCCAAGACCACCCTGAACGGGAACGGCTGGAGCTGGCCGCCTACGCCGCGATGGCGGCCACCCCAGGTTCGCGGGTTACCCGCAACGAGCTGCAGACCGATCTATCAGCGATCTATGCCAGCGGCTGGTTTTCCGATGTGCGGATCCAGCCTGTAGATGGTCCGCTGGGCGTGCGGCTGGTGGTGGTGGTGGTGGCCAACCCGGTGCTGCAGCAGGTCAAGCTCGATCCAGCCGACCTGAAGTTGCCGGAGCAGGTGGTCAAGGACACCTTCGCCGCTGACTACGGCAAAACTCTCAACCTCAACACCCTGCAGACCCGCATGCAGGAGTTGCAGCGCTGGTATGCCGATCAGGGCTACTCCCTGGCACGGATCACCGGTCCTAGCCGGGTGAGTCCGGAGGGGGTGGTGGAGCTGCTGGTTCGCCAGGGCACCGTTGAGGGGGTTGAGGTGCAGTTCCTCAATAAGGAAGGCTCTGCCACCAACGACAAAGGCGAGCCAATTCGGGGCAAGACCAAGCCCTGGGTAGTGACCCGCGAGGTGTCCATGCGCCCTGGACAGGTGTTCAACCGGCGCGAGCTCGAGGAGGACATCAAGCGCATCTACGGCACGGGCCTTTTCAGTGATGTCAAGGTGACTCTTAAGCCGGTGCCGGCCGAGCCTGGCAAGGTAGTGATTGTGCTTGGCATTGTTGAGCAGTCCAGTGGTTCTTTGTCAGGCGGCCTGGGCTACAGCCAGAGCCAGGGTGTGTTTGGCCAGATCCAGTTGCAGGACAGCAACCTCTTTGGCCGGGCTTGGGACCTCGGCACCAACATCTCCTACGGCCAATTCGGCGGCCTTGGTGATATCACCTTCACAGATCCTTGGATCAAGGACAACAAATATCGAACTTCCTTCCGGGCTCGCTTCTTCTTTAGTCGCGAAATTCCTCAGTTATTTCAAAGTGAAAATACAACGTTTAGCTACCAACTTAGGAACTTCGATGGAGCTGATTTTGACGTTGTGACTAGTCGCAAGGTCAACCCAAATGGCACGGAAACTATCAGGACAAATTTTGATACGGTTGCGATTCAGCGTATTGGGGCAAACGTTCAGCTTGTGCGTCCCTTGAATGGTGGTAACCCTTACAAAAAAGCTCCTTGGAATCTGATTTTGTCATTTGGGGGCCAAGAAGTTACCCCAATGGACTTTTCGGGAGGTAAGTATTCTTACGGTGTGGTCGGGGCTACTAAATCGCCGACTCGTGTGCCCAGCAACCAGGTTATCTGCCTCGCCTTCAACTGCGCTTCTGAAAACCAGCTGGTTAGTTTTAGGGTTGGTACTACCTACAGCACCCTTAACGACCCCCGCAACCCAACAAAGGGTAACTTCCTGAGCCTGGGCACTGAGCAATTTATTTCTGTTGGGGAAAACTCCCCAACTTTCAATCGCATTCGGGGTACCTTCACCCACTACATACCTGTGGAGTGGTTGAAGATCTTCAAGGGCTGCCGCCCCAAGCCCGGTGAGACCAAAGATTGTAAGCAGGCATTGGCTTTCCAAGTTTCAGCTGGGACATTGGTAGGCAGTGACATTCCCCCTTACGAAGCTTTCTGCCTGGGTGGTGGCAATTCTGTGCGTGGTTACTACGACTGCGATTTAGGTGTTGGCAAGAGCTTTGCTGAGGCAACAATTGAGTATCGATTCCCGTTGTTTAGTATTGTTAGTGGTGAGATATTCTTTGATGCTGGTACCACTTTTGGGACCCAGGGAGATATACCTGGTAACCCTGGCGGATTGCTTGGCAAAAGTGGTGAGGGCTATTCCCCGGGAGTTGGCTTAATCGTGACTACGCCAGTGGGCCCCCTGCGCCTTGAAGTTGCCACCCAGGATTTCTCCAGTGATTGGCGCTTCAACTTGGGTGTGGGCTGGAAGTTCTAGTGGCGCAATGGCCAAGTGACTATTCCGGTGCCTGGACTCTGAGCCAGTCGGTGCAACGGGAGGGTGTGGGCTTGCACAGCGGGCAGCAAACCCAGGTGCGTTTACAGCCATCACGGCGCCCGGGCTACTGGGTGGGTTGGCTGGATGCCCCGGAGCTCCCCTTGATTCGTTTGGCCCCGGATCAGGTGAGCGACACTCAGCTTTGTACAGCTTTGCGGCTAGACCAACGTCGCCTAGCCACGGTTGAGCATCTGCTGGCTGCCCTGGCCGGCACCGGTGTTACCCAAGCTGAAATCCTCGTGAGCGGCGAGGAGATCCCCTTACTGGATGGATCGGCCCTGCCCTGGGTGGAGGCGATAGATGAGGCGGGCCTTCAGGCGCTGCCCTATGCGTCAGCGGCGCTGGAGCTTGAGCTGCCGCTCACTGTTAGTAGTGGAGTCAGCTTTGCCACTGCCTTGCCCCATGCCGGCTTGCGGCTTGGTGCGGCGATTGAATTTGCCGATGCGGCCATTGGCCGCCAGCTGTTTTCAATCGATTTGTCACCTAGCGCGTTTGTTGAGCAGATTGCCCCGGCCCGCACCTTTGGGCTGCGTTCCCAGGTGGATCAGCTGCGGGCGGCCGGTCTGATCCGGGGTGGCTGCCTTGAGAATGCCCTTGTATGTGATGGCGATAGCTGGCTCAATCCGCCGCTGCGGTTTGTGGAGGAACCGGTGCGCCATAAAATCCTGGACTTGTTGGGAGACCTGGCGCTAATCGGATTGCCTCGAGCCCAGGTTTTCGCCTATCGCGGCTCCCACGGGCTCCACACATCTTTGGCTGCGGCCCTGGCCGGCCTGGCCAGCACCTCCCCCTCCAGTTCTTTCGCCAGTTGATGCCCTTGTCTGACACCAGCCCACAGCTTTCTGAGCCCGCCGCGCCGGCGTCCTTGGATCTCCGAGCCGCGGTGATCCTCACCAGCGAGCAGATTCAGGGACTGCTGCCCCATCGCTATCCATTCGCCTTGGTGGATCGGGTGATTGAGCATGAGCCGGGCAAACGCGCTGTGGCGATTAAAAACGTCACCCTCAATGAGCCCCAGTTTCAGGGCCATTTCCCCGGTCGCCCCCTGATGCCCGGAGTGTTGATCGTTGAGGCCATGGCCCAGGTGGGCGGGTTGATCGTCACTCAGATGCCCGATCTGCCCAAGGGCTTATTTGTGTTTGCAGGCATAGATGGGGTGCGTTTTCGTCGTCCGGTGGTGCCTGGCGACCAGCTGGTAATCACCTGTGAGTTGCTGAGCCTCAAGCGCCGCCGTTTCGGCAAGGTCAAGGCAGAAGCCAGCGTGGATGGTCTGCTGGTTTGCTCCGGCGAACTGATGTTCTCGCTGGTGGACTGATGGCCACGACCATCCATCCCACGGCTGTTGTCGATCCCAAAGCTCAGCTGGCTGAGGGTGTTGAAGTTGGCCCCTACGCCGTGATCGGTCCCCAGGTGGAGCTGGGTGCTGGCTGCCGCATTGGGCCCCATGTGGTTCTCGATGGCCGGGTGCGCATGGGCCGCGATAACCGCATATTTCCTGGGGCCTGCATCGGCCTCGAACCCCAGGACCTCAAATACACAGGGGATCCCACCGAGGTGGTGCTGGGCGACGAGAACACGATCAGGGAGTGCGTCACCATCAACCGGGCCACCACTGGCCACCAGCAAACACGGCTTGGAAGCGGCAATTTGCTGATGGCCTATTGCCATCTGGGCCACAATTGCGAATTAGGCGACCGGATCGTGATCGCCAATGGGGTAGCCGTGGCCGGCCATGTGGTGATCGGCGATCGGGCTGTGATCGGCGGCGTGCTCGGTATTCACCAGTTCGTGCACATAGGTACCCTGGCCATGGTGGGGGGTATGAGTCGTATCGAGCGTGATGTGCCGCCATTCACCATGGTGGAGGGCCACCCCTCCCGTGTCAGGGCGCTCAACAAGATCGGCTTGCAGCGCAGCGGCCTTTTCGATCAGGACGGCGGCCAACAATTTGAGCAGCTCAAGCAGGCCTGGACCTTGCTTTATCGCAGTGGCATCACCCTGGCAGAAGCCCTAAGCCAGTTGCGCTCCCAGCCTCTGGGCGGAGCTGCAGACCAACTTTGTAGTTTTCTAGAGGCCTCCATTGGCCCCTCCCGCCGCGGGCCGATCCCGGGGACCCGCTGATGCTGCGGCTGCTGGTGAGCACCGGTGAGGTGTCTGGGGATTTGCAGGGATCGCTTTTGGTAAAGGCTTTGCACGAGGAGGCCCGGCGCCGCCAGCTCGATCTCGAGATCGTGGCCCTTGGAGGCGAGCGCATGGAGCGCGCCGGTGCGGCACTGCTGGCTAACACCACCCGGATGGGTGCCATCGGCTTGCTAGAAGCAATTCCCTTTGTGTTGCCGACGCTGAGGTTGCAGCGGCGCTTGAAGCATTGGTTTCGCCGCGACCCTCCCGATGGCGTGGTGCTGATCGACTACATGGGGCCCAATGTGAGCTTGGGGCTGCGGCTCAAACGCAGATTTCCCAAGGTGCCCGTCACCTACTACATAGCCCCGCAGGAGTGGGCATTCAAATTCGGCAACGGCGGCCGCTCCAATCTGATCAGCTTCACAAATCAGATCCTGGCGATTTTTCAGGAGGAGGCCCGCTTCTATCGCTGTCGTGGCGCCAATGTCACCTATGTGGGCCATCCTCTGCTGGACACCATCGGTGAAGTGCCAAGCCAGCAGGAGGCCCGCCGTCAGCTTGGGCTGCGCGGTGATGCGCCAGTGCTGCTGCTGATGCCGGCATCGCGGCGCCAGGAGATCCGCTACATGCTGCCCCATATCGTGGCGGCGGCGGCTGAGCTGCAGCGCCAGCGGCCTGAGCTGCAGGTGGTGGTGCCGGCGGGATTGCCAGGTTTCGAGGCCCATCTGGCGCGGCAACTTGGCCAGGCTGGGGTGCGGGCGGTGATCATTGCTGCCGCCGATTCCGACCAACTCAAGGCCAGCCTCTGCGCCGCCGCCGATGTAGCCCTCGCTAAATCGGGCACGGTGAATTTGGAATTGGCCCTGCGGGGGGTGCCCCAGGTGGTGGTGTATCGGGTCAGCCGGGCTACAGCCTTTGTGGCCCGCCACCTCCTGCGCTTCAGCGTGCCCCACATTTCTCCCGTAAACCTGGTGCTGGGAGAGCGGCTGGTACCGGAGCTGCTGCAGGAGGACCTCACGGCTGCGGCCATCGTGCGCGAGGCCCTACCCCTGCTTGAGCTTGATGCCAGCTGTGGGGCACGCCAAACCATGCTGGATGGATACCGGCGGCTGCGATTGGAATTAGGGGAGCCGGGCGTCACCCAGCGGGCCGCATCCGCCATCTTTGACCAGGTACTGGAAGCTCGATGAACACCCGCCCCCCCTCTCTTGGGGCCCGCCCCCTGGCCTGGCTGCTGAGCCTGCTGCTCCTGCTTTGCGCAGCCCCAGCACCAGCCCTGGCTGCCAATGCGCCTCAGGAAGCGGTGCTTGCGGGCGGTTGCTTCTGGTGTTTGGAACACGACCTTGAAAAGCTCCCAGGGGTGCTGGATGCTCAGAGTGGTTACAGCGGCGGCGCTGGAGCTAACCCCACCTACGGCCAGGTATCGGCTGGGGGCAGCGGCCACCAGGAGGTGGTGCGGGTGCGGTTCGATCCCGGCCTGATCAGCTACGCAACCCTGCTGCGCTCCTACTGGCGCAACATTGATCCTTTAGATGGTGGTGGCCAATTTTGTGATCGCGGTAGCTCCTATCGCCCGGTGATTTTTACCAGTGGCGCCGATCAACAAAACCAGGCCCAGGCAAGCCTGCGTTCGGCCGCCGCCGAGCTGGGCCGTCCGGTCGCAGCCCTGAAGGTGCAGATCAAGCCGCTGAATCGCTTCTGGCCGGCGGAGGCCTATCACCAGAACTACGCGCAGCTCAACAGCGTCAAATACAACTACTACCGCTGGGCTTGCGGCCGGGATCGGCGGCTTGATTCGCTGTGGGGCAAGCGCGCTCGCAGTGGGGCTGCTTGGGCTTCTGGCAGCAAGTCCTGACTAGCGGTCGCTCCCCTGGGAGCAAAACAGTTCGGCGATTGCGGCAATTCCAAGGAAAATCTAAAGGCGCAGGGTTTCTCCTAGGCGCCTAGCTGCTGTTTTGGAGCGGCTTTCCGCCCTTTCAGGGCCAACTAGGACTGCCTACCATTCCATCAACTACGTGAGCAGTCCTGTATGTATCTGCTGACCATCCGCGATGGTTTGAATACCCGCCATGTTGGGCCCTACGTAAGCCCGAAGCAGGCTGCTGACGACCTTGATCGCCTCTTACCCCTCTGCGGTGAGCGGGCCCGCTGGCAGATTCATGCCCTGGAATCGCCTGCGGAGTTGATGGCCAGCCTGGGTGCTGGAGCCGCTCGTACGGCAGTCGTAGCTGCCTAAGCCCTAACTGCGTCCGGGATAGCCGCGCAGTAAGCCGCTTTCGATCATCAGCCCCACGCCGGCATTGATCAGGATCAGGCCAAACGTGCCGTACCAAAACCAGGGCCCGGGGCTGGTCAGGGTTTCCAACTTGCCTGCGGCGGCAAGCACCTGGATGCCTTTGCGGATCACCGCCTCGCCAAATAGGCAGAGCCCGGCGGGCAGGAGCAGCACGCCGAGTTGGGCCTTGACATACCAGCGGATCTTCTGAACGGCCATGGAGG
>NZ_JAGQBD010000029.1:0-33216 GCF_024345455.1 Cyanobium sp. T1G-Tous | reverse complement strand
AGGCGCCGTGCAGAGCCACGAAGGGCCAGAGGCCACCGAGCTGGCACCAGCGCACGAAGTCGCCCTGGGCTTCTGGGCCCCAGAGCAACAGCAAGCTGTGACCCATGGCATCAGCGGGGGTGCTGACGGCGGCGGTGAGGAAGTTGCAGCCCTCTAGATAGGAGCTGGCAATTCCGTGGGTGTACCAGGAAGTGACAAAGGTGGTGCCGGTGAGCCAGCCACCCAGAGCCAAATAGGCCGTGGGGAACAGGAGCAGACCAGACCACCCCACAAAAACGAAGCGGTCGCGCTTGAGCCAGTCATCGAGGATGTCGAACCATCCCCGCTGCGGCGCGCGCCCTACAGCGATCGTCATGATGATGAAACGGTGCGGAAAACCCGCGGAGGCTGTGGAATTACCGGACGATCGTAACAACGCTGAAGCGGATCGCGAGACCGGTTGAAACGGGCTGACATGGCCTCCTTTCGCTGGGCTTTCGTAACGGTTTTCTGACTGTCATTTGCTTCATTTCTGAGCGCTAGGTCTCGATCCGCCCAGCTCCCCCGACGACCCGTCAGGATGGCGCCATTGCTTGTTCCAGGTCATGGCCTCCCCCCAGGCTCCTGCCCCCTTGCTTGAGCTGCCGGTGCTGGGCTCAAGGCGCCTTTCCAATGTGTTGGTTGCCCTGGTGGTGACCACTGGCGGGATCGGCTTCCTGCTCACCAGTGTCTCCAGCTATCTCGGCACCGACCTGCTGCCGATCGGCCACCCCGCCGAGCTGGCTTGGCTGCCCCAGGGATTGGTGATGGGGCTCTACGGGCTGGCCGCCATGGCGCTGTGTGCCTACCTCTGGGTTGTGATCGGCATTGACGTTGGCGCCGGTAGCAACCGCTTTGATCGAGTTGCTGGTACAGCCACTATTAGTCGCCGCGGCTTTCGCCAGGCGATCACGGTGGATATCCCTTTGCGGGAGATTCAGGCTGTGAAGGTGGAGGTGCGAGATGGCCTTAATCCCCGACGTCGCCTGGCCCTCAAGGTGCAGGGCAGGCGGGATATGCCCTTGACCAGGGTTGGAGAGCCCATGCCCCTGGCCGATCTGGAGTTGTCTGGCGCCCAGCTTGCCCGCTTTTTGGGCGTGCCCTTGGAGGGAGTTTGATGACTACCAATTTGGGTACTGGCAATTTGCGTAATGGCCATTTGATGACTGGCAACTGGTGGAGTCGCTTGCTCCTGGGCGGTTTGTTGTTGCTAGCTCCCCTATCCCTGGTCGCCTGTGCGGCTGATGGTGGCAGTAGCCCTGTGGGTTGCAGCACCGCCAGCACCCCCTGCCTCAGCGGTACGGCCACCGTCGCCTTGCAGACCAGCAAGGGTGAGGTGCAGCTGCAGCTAGATGGCACTGCTGCACCATTGACGGCGGGAAATTTCGTTGATCTCGTTAAGCGTGGCGTCTACAACGGCACCGCTTTTCATCGAGTTGTACGCGAGCCGGTGCCCTTTGTGGTGCAGGGCGGCGACCCCACCAGCGCCGATCCAAAGGTGCCAGCCAGTCAGCACGGCCTGGGCAGTTTTGTGGATCCAGCCACGGGGATACCCCGACTGATTCCCCTGGAGATTAAGCGCAGCGACGAGCCAGAGCCTCGCTATGGCGAGCCTGTAACAGCCCCAGGGGCGACCCGCCAACTGGCTTTGGCTCACCAACGCGGAGCCGTTGCCATGGCCCGTTCCGCCGATCCCAACTCCGCCAGCGCCCAGTTCTATGTAGCCCTTCAGGCTTTACCAGAACTGGATGGCCGCTATGCCGTTTTCGGCAGGGTGAGCAAGGGCATGGAGGTGGTCGACCAGATCCGCCAGGGCGACAAGATCGTTAAGGCCACGCTGGTTTCGGGCGGGACATTGGTGCAGGGCAAGCCTTAAGCGGGTACCCGCTTGCTGGATGCGGTGACCTTCAGGAAAGCCGTGTTGACGCCCGAAGCCCGCTCCAATGCCACCTTGCCGGTGCGGGCGATTTCAAGGATGCCGTAGCCCTCCATCACTTGTTCGAGGGCGACGAGCTTGCCTGGATCGCCCACCACCTCAAGCGTCAAGGCGTCATCGGCAACGTCGACCACATTGGCCCGAAACACCTGAACCAGATCCAGGATGGCGCTGCGGGTTTCGGCAGGAGCCGACACCTTCAGCAGCATCAGCTCCCTCTCGACGGCAGGTATGTGGGATAGATCAATCACCCCCAGCACGTTGACCAGCTTGTCGAGCTGCTTTGTCATCTGCTCGAGGGTGTGATCGTCACCTGCGACCACCATGGTGAGCCTGGAAACGCCAGCTTTTTCAGCGGGACCCACCGCCAGGCTTTCAATGTTGAAGCCGCGGCGGGCGAATAGGCCGGAGATGCGGCTGAGGGCGCCGGATTCGTCTTCCACCAACACCGAAAGGGTGTGTTTCATCTCCTGAGGGACCCGCGGCGGTGGCTGCATTCCAAGTTACCGCCCAGGCCCAGAAAGGGTCTCGGCGGCTGGCAATTGATCAAGCCATTGAAGTAAGGCGGCATTAAAGGCGTCGGCATGTTCGTCATGGGGACAGTGACCACTGCCAGGCAGCACCGTTAGGGGTAGCTCGGGCCGCAGCCGCCGCACCTGCTGGGCTACCTGAACGGGCACCAGTCGGTCGCGCTGCCCCCAGATCAACAGCAGGGGACGGCCCAGCCTCCGTAGCAGGGCTGGGGCGGTGGCCCCGTGGGGACGTAGGGCCATGGCGATGCTCATCGCCCGCAGGGCCCGCACCGCTCCCGGTCGCCGGGCTGGCCTGGCAATCAGCCGGTGCAGGTCCCTGTCGCCGATCACAGCTTTGCTGTAGGCCGACTGGATGCCTAGATCAAGCAGGGGCGAGTGGGCAATCAGGGGCACCAGTAGCTCCAGAGGCAGCAGCCGGCAGAGCAGGGTCACGAGCCAGCGCTGCAGCCGGCGTTGCCAGGGCCGGCGGCGGGGTGGGCTGCTGCTGTCCGCCAGCAGCAAGGTTGGGTCGGGTAGGGGGGCTGCCACGACGGCTCGCACCAGCTGGGGAAAAAACACCGCGCAGCTGAGGGCCACCAGACCGCCGAGGGAATGGCCTACCAGCACGGCTGGCCCCTGCACCACCTGCTCGAGAAAGGCCTGCAGCTGCCTGGCCCAGAGGCGGTTGTCCAGTCGCAGGGACGGCTGGCTTGAGGCGCCGAAGCCGATTAAATCAATGCCATACACCCGCCAGCCGGCTGCAGCCAGCACCGCAGCGTTGTGGCGCCAGTGGCCGCTGCCGGCGGCGAAGCCATGCACAAGCAGCAGGGCCGGGGCATTTTCTTCCCCCAGCACCCGCCAATGGCAGCGCTCGCCTCGCCAGAGCCAATCGGCGTGGATGCCCCACTCCGCCCCCGAGCTGCCGTCCGCCGCGGGTGGAGGTGCAGGCTGGACTGTTGCAGCCACGGTTGATCTCCTGAGCCAGCACACCGACGCTCACTATTGCGAAGGACGGGCTCGCCTGTTGCCCGGCGCCGGCTTTTTTAGGCCGGAGTCGCGTCCTTCTCGGGATCTGGGGGTGCTGCTCGCCCGCACGCTGGCGGCCCGCGGCCCCTTGCGGGTGCTCGATGCCATGGCCGGCTGCGGCATCCGGGCCTTGCGCTACGGCCTGGAGGCTGGAGCCGAGGCGGTGTGGGCTAACGACGCTGATCCGGATCGGCTGCCTTTGCTGCGTGAAAACCTGGCATCTCTGGCGGGTTTGCGTTGCAGCGCCCTTACTGCCCAGCATCTGCTGGCGGATTGCCTGCAGCGCCAGGAGCGTTTCGAGCTCCTAGACCTGGATGGCTTTGGCTGCCCCACGGCCCTGCTGCCCCTAGCTCTGGAGGCTGTCTCCTTCGGGGGTGTGCTTTACCTAGCCAGCACCGATGGCCGCTCCCCCACCGGCCACGACCGCCCGGCTGCGATTCGGCTGCTGGGGGCGGCGGCCCGGGCCCATCCCGCCAGCTGGGAGCTGGCCCTGCGCCTGCAACTTGGCAGCGTGGCTCGAGCGGCCTGGGCCTTGGGCCGGGGCATCGAGCCCCTATTTAGTTTCAGTGAAGGGCGCACTTTTCGCAGCGCGGTGCGCCTGCGCCGCCGCAGCGAGCCAGGGGAGGAGCATCACCTCGGCATGCTGGCCTACTGCCATGGCTGCGGCGATCAGCAGGTGCAGCCATTGATTCGCTTGCGTCAGTGGCTCCCCTGCCATTGCCCTGCCGGCGAGATTGCGCCGCTGGCGATCAGCGGCCCTCTGTGGATCGGCCCGTTGCAGGAGCCTGAGCTGCTGGCTGAAATGCAGATCTACGCTGAGGTTGATCCAGGGGCAAGCCTCAGTGCAGAGGGGGCTCGCCTGCTTGCCCGTCTGCTTGCGGATAGGGGACTTCCGGCCCGCTGCTGGCCGATGGCTGAAATCGCGCGCCGCCTTAAGGGGGGGGCGCCACCGCTGCTCAGCCTGGTGGCGGCCCTGCGGGAGGGGGGGTGGTCGGCCCAGGTCAGTGGGGTGATGCCGGGTCAGCTGCGCAGCGATGCAACCTGGGCCGAGATCCTGCAGACCGCCGCTCAGTTGGTTGGAATGGCCACTGGCACTGCTAAATAGGATGGACTTCCACTCATTTCGCCATGGCTGCTGAAATTTTCGGTACCGCAGCTTTGTTTTGGATACTGATCCCCGTTGGTCTTGCCGGCGGTGCCCTGCTGTTGAAGCTGGCCGACAACGACTGAGCCCCAAAGGCCAGTTAGATCCCCCTCTGCTCCCGGCTCGACCCGTCGGACACCTAGGCTCAGGCCCGCTTGAAGGTTGCTAATGCAGGTTTTGGTGGTTGGCGGAACGGGCACCCTGGGCCGGCAAGTAGCCCGTCGTGCCCTCGATGCAGGCCATCAGGTGCGCTGCATGGTGCGCTCTCCGCGCAAGGCAGCTTTTCTGCAGGAATGGGGCTGTGAGCTCACCCGCGGCGACCTGCTTGAGCCTGAAAGCCTTGCCTATGCCCTGGAAGGTCAGGACGCAGTAATAGACGCGGCCACAGCCCGCGCTACAGATTCCGCCAGCGCCTACGACATCGACTGGAAAGGCAACCAGAATTTATTCGCCGCCTGCCAGGCCGCTTTGCTGAAGCGTCTGGTGTTTGTATCCCTGTTATATGCGCATCAGCACCGCGACGTGCCCTTGATGGACATCAAGGCATGCGCCGAAGACTGGTTGATGGCCTCGGATTTTGACTACACAATTTTGCGCGGCGTGGCCTTCATGCAGGGGGTAATCAGTCAGTTTGCGATTCCCGTGCTGGAAAGCCAGACGGTTTGGGTGAGTGGCTCGCCCACCCCAATCGCCTACATGAACACCCAGGACATGGCCCGCTTTGCCGTAGCGGCTTTGGAGCGAGACCAAACCATTCGCCAAGCTTTTCCAGTGGTGGGTCCCCGGGCCTGGACCACCAGCGAAATCACCCAGCTCTGTGAGCGGTTCACGGGTAAGGAAGCCCGCACTTTTCGGGTGCCGCCTGCCTTGCTGGGCTTGATGCGCTCTGTGACCGGCTTCTTTGAGTCCAGCCTCAACGTGGCCGAGCGACTGGCTTTTGAAGCGGTCACCGGTGGGGGCTCAGCTCTCGATGCACCAATGGAGGCCAGCTACGAGGCCTTCGGGCTAGACCCGGCTGAAACCACCGGCCTGGAGGGCTATCTCAAGGAGTACTACGACACGATCCTGCGCCGCCTGCGCGAGATGGAGACTGACCTCGACAAGGAAGCCAAGAAGAAGCTGCCCTTTTAAGCCCTGGCACCCACTGCGGCGGCTATCAGTTCAGCTGTACTATTGATTCGTTGCTTGGGAGAGTGAATGTCGGCTGCCCAGATCAAAAATTTGCAGCGCCGTTTGGCCAACCTTGAGGCTGAGGCCACCGAAGAGCTCAATCGGGCCTGCGGCCACGAGCTATGGCAAACCCTGGGTTTCGATGCTTTCGATGGCCTCGATGATGCTGACCGGCGGGCTCGTGCCAATTACTACTACGGCCAGTTGCAGAGCGTGCGGGAGCTCAAGGACGTGCTCGGCTAAGCCGCCCTATCCACCCCCAGCGCCCCGCCCTGATTTCCCGCCGCCGGCCCGGCCGCCCCGCCCAGGTGAGATTTTTTTCATGGCCCGCGATGGCTTAAGCAGTTGCTCGAGTCGCTGGCTTTCGGCTCCGTTCACCTGGCGCCATTGCCCCGCTGCCAGGCCATTGAGCTCGAGCGGGGCGGCTCCGTCCATGAGGTCGATGGCGACCCTCAGCAGTCTCAGGGTGGGCAGATTTACGGCGGCCGTCATGCGACGCACCTGACGGTTGCGGCCTTCCTGCAGCTCCAGTTGCAGCCAGCTGGTGGGAATGGCGGCCCGCCGACGGATCGGCGGGGTGCGCTCTGGCAGGCATGGATCGCTGATCGCCTCGGCCCTAGCCGGCAGAGTGCGCTGGCCCTGAATTAAAAGGCCGCTGCGTAGTCGCTCCAAAGCCTCAGGGTGGGCAGTTGCCTCTCCTTCAACCTGCACCCAGTAGCGGCGCCAGTGGCCAAAGCGGGGGTCGGTGAGGCGTTGCTGCAGGCGTCCATTGCTGGTCAGCAGCAGCAATCCCTCGCTATCGGCATCGAGCCTGCCGGCGGCGTAAACCTGCGGAATCGAGATGAACTCCGCCAAACAAGCCCAGTCACAGCCGGCTTCTGGCGTGAACTGGCTTAGTACCCCGTAGGGCTTGTGGAAAAGAAGGGTGGTCAGCGGCCTGGGTTCAGCTGGCTTGACGGGCTTTCCAGAGGTTCACCACACCGATGGAGATCAGCAGTAGCCCCAGATCCAACGAAATTGGCGGCAAAACCATGGTGAAGCCAAAACGGCACGAGTGAGCCAGACCCTATCGCCTGTCGGGCGGCAATTAAGCTATTTGGAACGATTGAACCTCAAGACAGCGCCCCCGCATGATCGAGACCTCCGGTGTGATTGAAAAAGAACAGGGAAACGGGTTTTACCTAGTGACCCTGGAACAGCCGGCTGGTCACCAATGTCTCTGCCGGGCGGCAGGCAAGCTGACCAAATTCAGGATCAAGCTGCTGGCGGGTGACAAGGTACTGGTTGAGATCAGCCCCTACGACCTCACCCGCGGCCGCATCACCTACCGGGAGCGCAATGCGGCTGCCGGTCCCCGTCCCGGCGGTAACCGCCCAGGTGGGCCTAGGAGGCGTTGAGCGCACCTCTCGGTGCGACGGCGGCGTTGAGCGCCAGCTTCATACGGCAACGCCTAGCAGGGCTTCAATCGCGACTTTGAATTCGCTGCGCTGCTTGACGCCCTTAAAGGACTGCTTGAGCTCCTTGTTGTGGAACAGCTGCACGGTCGGGGTGCCGGTAACACCGGCTTGGCTGGCAATCTCTTGCTCGGCCTCGATGTCGATCTCCACTCCTTGGGCAGCACCGCCAAGCTCATCGAGCACGCGCTTGAGTTGGGGCTTAAGCACGTGGCAGGGACCGCAGGTCGGTGAGGTGTAGACGACCAGCAGGGGCTTGCTGCTGTCGTGATACAGCTTGCGCAGGGCAAATCCTCCCTTCTGCCAAAGGGCGTCAGCGTCATAGTTGTCGGCGTCGCTGGTGGCAGTGCGCACCGGTTCGCCGACGGGGGCTGGTTCTACGGGTTCATGGCTCACCGTGACGGCCAGGTCGTGATGGGTAAGCCAGCGCTCAGCTGCCAGGGCAGCCTGGCAACCACTACCAGCTGCGGTGATGCCCTGACGCCATTCCGCATCGGCCACGTCGCCAGCGGCGTAGACCCCTGCGGCGCTGGTTTCGGGGCGGCCAGCCTGAGTAGCCAGGTAACCGTGGCTATCAACCTCCAATTGGCCTCGCACCAGGCGGGTGTTGGGGGTGTGGCCAATGGCGTAGAAGAGGCCCTTCACCGGCAGCTCCTCGCTGGTGCCGCTGCTGGGATCCCTCAGGGTGATCGCTTCGAGCCAGTCGCCACCGCTGGCATCGGCCACTTGGCGGTTCCAATGCACGGTGATGGCGGGGTTGGCGAGCACCCGATCGGCCATGGCGCCACTGGCCCGCAGCTTGTCGCCGCGCACGATCAGGTGCACGTGGCTGCCGTATTTGGTCAGATAAACAGCCTCCTCACAGGCGGAATCGCCCCCACCCACCACGGCCAGTTCGGCTTGACGGAACTGGGGAGTGGCACCGTCGCAGATCGCACAGGCGCTGATGCCCTGGCTCCAGAAGCGCTCCTCATTAGGCAGGCCTAGCCGGTTGGCACTGGCGCCGGTGGCCAGGATCACGGCCTGGGTTTCAATACTTTGGCCTTCGGCAGTGATGCGGTAGGGCCGCTGGGACAGGTCGATCGCGGTGGCATCGGCCTCAATCAGACGGGTGCCCCAGCGGACTGCCTGGGCCTTCATTTTGTCCATCAGCTCCGGCCCCATGATCCCGTCGGGAAAGCCGGGGAAGTTCTCAACGTGGGTGGTGGTCATCAGCTGACCGCCAGGGATGCCACCGTCCTGGAAACCAGTTATCAGCAAAGGGCTGAGATTGGCCCGGGCGGCGTAAATGGCGGCGGTGTAGCCAGCGGGCCCTGATCCCACGATCACCAGGTTTTCGACTGAAAGCCCCGAAACCGTCATTGCTTAAGCGGATCGACTATGAGTTGAGCCTAGGAGATTGGCGCAGCAGCTTGCAGGGAGGGCCCGGCGCGCCGGGCGTAAATGTCTTTAGATTTGCTTTAGAATTGAGTGCAATCTGCTGCGGATTTGCATCTCAAATCGGCTCATATTTCCAGGATGCCGTCGCTGGCGGGCCGGATTCCCTGGCCCAGGTCGTTTGGCACCATCAACACGCTTGCTGCAAGGAGTTCCGGGTGCTCTTCCAGGCAGAGCAGCCATTCTCGGAATTCCTCCGTGACCGCAAAGCTTTCTTCGAAATGTTCGAGGGCGTCGAGGGTGGCGCGGCGGGCCAAAGCCCAGCTGACAGCAACGGTTAGGCGGCGATTCACTGCGGCATCCATGCTCCCCTCTCCCTTGGATCAGACCACGCTGCCGGGCTATGGGCCCTGCGGAGGTATTGGTTGACACAACGTCGCATATTTGCGCTTAAACCTTGTATCGCCAAAGCAGTTTTCAGGCCGTTCGCTGCAGAAAACTAGGTAGCTCCGGCCCCACGCTGATCACCGCACCGATTCTTGCTTCTACAGCTTGTAGGGGTATGGAACCTCCCTGGCCACTGCCGAGTGAGTCCGGCTCTCTAGCCACTTGCTTCGGCTTGATCAGGTAGGGCTCGCTGAGGGACCAGCTGCGGGCGTAGCTCATCAGCAATGGGTCGGCTGGCGCGAACACATAGGACGGCTGCCGCGGCACGGTCTCCAGGGCGGCGCGTTGGCCATCCATGCGCACAGCCCTGGTGATGGCCTGTACAAAGCGGCTGCGAGTCACCACCGTGGTGAGGTAAGCAACTACCCGCAGTCTTGGGGCATCAAAGCCCTCGGCGCACATATCAATGCTTACTAGCCAGTCCGCCTCGCCGGCCTGGAAGGCGGCCAGGCGGGCGCTGGCCTCGGGGTCCTGGGAATGGACCAGGTGCACCCGGTCGCCCTCCTCCTCCAGCAGCCCGGTGATGCGCCTGGCGTGGGCGATGTCGCGGGCGATCACCAGCCCGCCCGCCTCGGGGTGGTGGGCCCGCACCCCCTCCAGCCTTTGACGGGCCTTGAGCAGTAGCCGCAGGGCGATGCTGCTGGCATCTCCGAGTTGGATGGCACGGCGCAAGTTGCGGGCTCGCCAGCTCTCCCGCGCTTCAGCTGAAAGGGGCGAGGTTTCGGTGTCGGCGGAGGCCTGGGGCCTGCCGTGTTCGACCCAGCCGTCCTGGAAGCGAAATTCCAGGGGGCGCACATCTCCGGCCAAGATCAGCTGGCGGGGTTCCACGCTCAAATCGGGGGCGATGCGTTCGATCACCTGATCCCCCTCGCGCACTTTTACCCGTCGGGCGGCGCAGAAGGCCAGGTTGTCGGCGCGGAAAGGGGTGCCGGTGAGGCCGAGTCGCAGCTTGGCTGGAGCGGTGAGCTGGCTGAAGGCGAAACCCCAGGCCGCTGCCTCTGGTTCATCCGGATCCAAGCCCAAGTGGTGCACTTCATCGGCAATGGCCAGCCATTTCCCCAGGGCTATGCGGGGTAGGGCTGCCTCGAGCGCAAGGCGGTGCCGGGCCGTGCACTGATAGCTGAGTAGCAGGCCATCCCAGTTTGAATTTGCTTCGAGGGCTAATAGCCCCTGCCCCGGGTCCCACTCCAGCAGGCGCAGATTGAGGCGCTCCGCAGCTCCCAGCCACTGATGGGCGATTGAGCTCCGGTGGCAGAAGATCAAAAAGCGATCGAGCCTCCCCTCCCGCTGCAGGGCGATGAAGCTGAGCAGGGCGCCCAAGGTTTTGCCCGCACCCGGTCCTGCATGGATCAGCACGTCATGGCCGCCAGGCTGGTGGTTGAGCAGGCGGGCCCGCAGCAGCTGGATCAGGCGGCTCTGCCACTGCCTGGGCCGCACTGCGGTTGTTGTGGGCGGCGGGATGCCCAGGTCGAAGGAAGGAAATCCCATCACGCCATTGTGGCCAGGGGTGCCCAGGCGTCAGTAGGCCGGCAGCAAATGGGTGATCTGGCCTATGGGCTTATGGCGCAGCGTGCCTAGTTTCAGTTCAACCCCCGGGTCCCCTGCTGTTTTCCCTATGGCGAACTTCTGCTCCGATCCGGATGCCTGGGCCTGGGCGCCCGCCTTGCAGCTTTGGCATCTAAAGCGCTGCTGGGCCCTTGAATGCGACATCGATCCGATGATCCTGCGGGCGCGCCAGCTGCGTCACCAGGGCGCCCTGCCGCAGGCCAGCTGCGTGGAGCAGGAGTTGCTTCCCCTGTTTTGAGCTCCACCTGGCTTGGATGGGCAACTGCGCACATTTGCCGCAGTTGTGTTGCTCAGGCGAGGGGAGACACCCCCTAATAGACAGATGGCCTCCGGGAACCCTCTTGGCTGAAGTACTGATCCTGCGGGAACGCACCCCGGGGGAGTGTCGCGTTGCTGCAACTCCTGAAACCGTTCGCCGGCTGCTGGCCCGAGGGCTGACGCTGCAGGTTGAGCAAAGCGCTGGCTTGGCGGCTGGCTATGCCGACCATGAATTTGAAGCGGCTGGGGCCCGCCTTGTTGCCCCAGGCCCCGAGCTGGGCGCTGGCGTCGATGCGGTGCTTTGCGTCAATCCACCAGCTGCCGAGGTGCTGGATCAGCTGCGGCCTGGAGCCCTACTGGCGGGTCTGCTCTCTCCCTATGGCGCCAACTCCTTAGTGGAGCAGCTTCAGGCCCGGCGGGTGTCGGCCTTGGCCTTGGAGCTGCTGCCCCGGATCAGCCGGGCCCAGAGCATGGATGTGCTGTCGTCTCAGGCCAACATCGCCGGTTACAAGGCGGTGCTGCTGGCGTCTGCAGCCCTAGATCGATACGTGCCGATGTTGATGACAGCAGCGGGCACAATTCAGCCGGCGCGGGCCCTGATCCTGGGCGCAGGGGTGGCTGGGCTGCAGGCTTTGGCAACGGCCCGGCGTCTTGGCGCGGTGGTTTACGTGAGTGATGTGCGGCCTGCGGCGAAGGAGCAGGTCGAATCGCTGGGGGGGAGGTTCCTTTCTCCACCCGAGCAGGAGGAGCGCCCCGCCGAAGCCGGCGGCTACGCCAAGGCGGCTAGCGAAGCCTTCCTGGCTGCCCAGCGCCAGCAATTGGCCGATCAGCTGGCCCTGGCCGACATGGTGATCTGCACCGCCCAGGTGCCGGGCCGGCGAGCGCCCCTGCTGATCTCCGACGAGATGCTGGCGGGCATGCGCCCGGGCTCAGTAGTTGTGGATTTGGCCGTGGCCCAGGGCGGCAATTGTGCCGGCACGGTCTGCGGTCAAACCGTGGAGCGCCACGGCGTGCGGCTGATTGGTGGCGATGGCCTGCCCAGCTCCGTTGCCAACCACGCCAGCGCCCTCTACGCCCGCAACCTGGCGGCACTAGTGGAGCACGTGCTGGGCGATGAGGGTTTCCAGCTCGATCAGGAGGACCCGATCGTGGCCGGCTGCCTGTTCACTCACGACGGTTCCTGCCGTTTTCCTGACCTCGTTTCCGGAGCTAACTGATGAGTGCCTTGACCCAAGCCCTCTGGGTGCTCCTGCTGGGCAGCCTGTTGGGACTCGAATTGATCGGCAAGGTGCCTCCCACCCTGCACACCCCGCTGATGAGTGGTGCCAATGCGATCAGCGGCATCACCGTGCTGGCTTCGCTCACCCTGATCGCCCAGGCCAATGACCAGCTGCCCCTGCTGGTGCTCGGCTCGCTTTCCCTGGGCTTTGCCCTGTTCAACGTCGTTGGCGGCTTCCTGGTCACCGACCGCATGCTCGCCATGTTTTCGCGCAAATCACCCCGCACCGGAGGGACCCGCTGATGGCTGGACTTGATCTTTTGCCCGCCCTGATCGATCTGGGTGCCGTGCTGTTGCTGGCCCTCGGTATCAAGGGCCTTTCCAAAGTGAGCACCGCTCGCTCCGCCAATGGTCTGGCGGCCCTTGCCATGGGCCTGGCCGTGCTCGGCCTGCTAATTCAGCAACCCCTCTCCCCCCAAGCCTGGCTTTGGGTAGCTATCGGTACTGGCCTGGGCGGCGTGCTCGGCCTGATTACGGCCCAGCGGGTGCCGATGACTGCCATGCCTGAAACCGTGGCCCTTTTCAACGGCTGCGGCGGTATGGCGTCGTTACTGGTGGCTCTTGGGGTGGCTTTGTTTAGCCCCGGGGAGGGCTCCTCCGGCCTTGTGGAGCAGATCTCGATCGTGATTTCGGTGTTCGTTGGCGCGATCACCTTCAGCGGCTCGATCGTGGCGATGGGCAAGTTGCAGGGCTGGATTGATACCCCCAGCTGGACTCAGAGCTCGCTTCGTCATGCCGTCAACATCGCCTTGGCGGTGGCCTGCCTGGTGGGTGCGATTGCCTTGCCTGGCGATATGGCGGGAGCCCCTCTTTGGCTGCTGGTGGTGGCTTCTTCCCTGCTTGGTATCGGCGTCACCCTGCCGATCGGCGGTGCCGATATGCCTGTGGTGATCTCGCTGCTCAACTCCTATTCCGGCGTGGCCGCAGCTGCCGCTGGTTTTGTCGTTGGCAGCCAACTTCTAATTGTGGCCGGCGCCATGGTCGGTGCAGCGGGCCTGATCCTCACCCAGGTGATGTGCACCGCCATGAACCGCTCCTTGGTGAGCGTGCTGTTTGGAGGCGCCCTTGGTGGGGCGGCACCGGTGGGCGGTGGCGGCGATGAGGCCGGCTACACCCGCATCACCAGCTGCAGCGCTGAGGAATGCGCTCTTGCACTCGAGGCCGCTGAACGTGTGGTGTTTGTGCCCGGCTATGGCCTGGCAGTGGCCCAGGCTCAGCACGCCCTGCGCGAACTCTCCAAGTTGCTGGAAAACCACGGCGTCGAGGTGACATATGCGATCCACCCGGTGGCTGGGCGTATGCCTGGTCACATGAATGTGCTGCTGGCAGAGGCCGATGTGCCCTACGAGCAACTTCTGGAGATGGACACGGTCAACCCTGAATTCCCACGCACCGATGTGGTGATTGTGCTGGGAGCCAACGACGTGGTTAACCCTGACGCCAAGTCCGATTCCACCAGCCCTTTGTATGGCATGCCCGTGCTTGAGGTGGATCAAGCCCGCCAGGTTTTTGTAGTCAAGCGCAGTCTTGGCGCCGGCTATGCGGGCATTAAAAACGCCCTCTTTGAGCTGCCCCAGACCGCCATGGTTTTTGGTGATGCCAAGGCCGTGCTCAATGGCCTGCTCACCGAGCTGCGCAGCATGGGTGTGGGTAAGAAGGTGGCCGTCTGAAGCAGACAGCTTTTACACCATCTGTTTTTAAGCAACGCTGGCCCTGGATCGGCCCCGATCTCCAGACCCTGAGAGACACCCTGAGGCCGCCCAGGCTGCCTCAGCAATTAGGTGCCATTCCTAGAGAAGATCTTTGGATCCGCTTACCTGATGGAGCCTCTTTGCTTGTTAGTCAGGATCTACCAGAGCGGCACCATCCCGTTGCCTGGGTCCTTCTGGTTCATGGACTTGCTGGCAGCAGCGAGCGTCCGGGTGTGCGTCGACTTGCCGGCTTGTTTTTGCACTGGGGCTTTGGGGTTTGGCGATTAAATCTGCGCGGGGCCGGCGCGGGCCGAAAGCTTGCTTCTGGTACCTATGCGGCTGCCTGTAATCGCGACATTTTGCCTGTGCTGGTAGCAGCCAGGGAACGTGCAAGGGCCCTGCCCCTGTTTGGGGTGGGACTTTCCCTAGGAGGCACAGTTCTGCTCAATGCCCTGCTGGAGCGGCCGGATGGTCTCGATGCCCTTGCCTGCGTGAGTAGTCCCTTGGATCTTGACTCCTGCTCGCATCAGATTTCTTGGCCCCGCAATTCCTTCTACCAGCGTCACATGGTGCGCTCATTGATAAACCAGACAAAGGCGGACCCTCAATTCAGCTCCGATTGCCAAGCTCGGGAATTAATGAACACGAGTATTGTTCGGGCTAATGTTGATAAGATTCGCACGATAAGAGATTTCGATGCAGTCATCACGGCGCCTCGTTGGGGCTACAAGGATGTGGATTGTTATTACCGTGATGCGTCGCCGCTGCAGGCAATGCTAAACGGGGCGCCTTTGCCGCCTGCTTTTTTTGTGCAGGCCCTTGATGATCCCTGGGTGCCGGCAGATTCGGCCTTGGGATTGGCATCTGCCCAATTACCACTGGATGCCAAATTTTGTCTGCCTCAGCAGGGAGGTCACAATGGTTTTCACTCTGTGGCCGATAGTCAGCTCAACCCCTCTAGTAGCTGGGCTGATAGGCAAGTGGTGGAGTGGCTATTGCAGCGATGTGGCTAAGTCTGTAAGGGCGCCTACGATTGTGCCTGCATCAATACTGTTGGCGCGGGTGAATTGATCGTCTAATTGATCTTTTGGAGTCATTTCGTCTGGGCCGTTGCAATCTAAATAGAGGTCGTTGAATTGGCAAGCGCTATCTACGTTTAGCCAGGTGCTTGGGAAGCATTTGGGACCGGCAAGAAGAAAAATTTGGCGTGCAATTTGATCTGGTTGTTGCTTGGGAACGAACGGCTTCAGCATCATGCATCCCTGGGGAAATCCGATGATGTAAGCATGACTGCGCCAGAGAGATAATTTTTCTTCGAAGCTTAGCTCTTCGGGGCAAATAATATCTACTCCGGGAATGGACCGCAGTTGCTCGACCAGTTGAGCTTCTTGGATGAATTTGCTGGTGCCATTGTTTAGTTTATGGCGGGACAGGTAGGCGATTCGCTTGCCATTGCATTCGATCTGTTCCAGCTGGCGGCGAAGCTTCGGGTTAAGTGATGCTCGGGCTGCCGGGGCATAGTCGCTACTGATCCATTTCAAGTCCCGATAGATTTGCGGGCAGGACACTAGTCGACGAGCCCGCATCGGTCGTCTTATCAGGCGGAAGCGGTTTGCCAGTCCTAGGCAATTCAGCCAAGCTTCAATGCTTGGCGTCCTGAATTCCCGCACTGAGCGGGGGGCGGCGTAGTGGAACCAGATTGGTTCCTTGCAGTGTCGGTAAAGACGCAATAGTTGGTAGGCGCGGCATGTGTCAACAAGCATGTCGCCGAAGTGCTCATAGAGTGTTCCCCCGTAGAGCATGAATTTAAGGCGTTTAATCTTTTCTGGTTCGTATCCCTTTGCTTCCTCGAGTCTCGAAGTGGGAAAGAAAAGCTTGCGATTGCCCCTTTGATCGCTTAGGGCTTCGATGTGATCACCATTAGCGTTAAAGATTCCTTGACTAAAGCGTAGGGACCAGTCTTTTGTCTCCTTTATGTTAAATCGGCGTGGTAAAATAGTTGCATCTTCTTCGATCACTAGTGGTTCTGGTTTGACCACCAAATGCTCCCCGAATAGGGAGGGGTGATTCGGCGGAATACTTGCTAGCAATCGAAGCATTATGTGTCGGCTTTGGTCGGTGGATATGCTGATTTTGCCATGGTTCAGCTCCATTTCAGGGTCCCTTTTGATCTGGAGTCAGTTCTGTTTAAGGCTGTTAGACATTTGATAGCGCTTGAGGATCCACTCCTCAAGCGGCTGGCCGCCGATCACGTGCTCCCGCAGGATTGGCTCGATCCGCTCAGGGCTGACGCCGCCGTAAACGGTGCCTTCCGGCCAGATCAGCAGGATCGGCCCCCCGGCGCATAGGCGCAGGCAGTCGGCCTTGGTGCGCAGCACGATCCCCTCGGGCCGGGCCGGATCCTCCAGGCCCAGCTCGCGCACCAGGCGCTTGAGCGCGTCCCAGCTGGCGGCGCCTATGGCGGGATCGGGGCAGCAGAGCGCTTTGCTGGGAGTGGCGCAGAGCAGTAGGTGGTGCGAGATCACGCCGGCAGCGCAGCTGGCGCCTTGGCTTTGAGCCGGGCTGCAGCCTCCTGCACCGCCTGACGGGCCCAAGCGTCTACGGCCAGCACGTCGTCTAGGGAGGGATTGGCCATGAGGTCGACTTGGTGGCGATCACACACCCCGTCGATCAATGTCGGGATATCGAGGAAGTGGACCCTTTCCTCAAGGAAGAGGGCCACAGCCTGTTCGTTGGCGGCGTTCATTACCGCTGGCATCGTGCCGCCGGCGCGGCCTGCCGCGTAGGCCAGCTGCATGCAGGGGTATTTGGCCGGGTCGGGGGCGCGGAAGCTGAGCTGCCCCACTTCGGTGAGATCGAGCCGGCGCCAGGGGGTGCTCAGGCGCTCGGGCCAGCTGAGGCAATAAAGAATGGGCAGCTTCATATCGGGCCAGCCGAGCTGGGCCAGCACCGAGGAATCGGCCAGCTCCACCATCGAATGGATGATCGATTGGGGGTGGATCACGATCTCGATGTGGTCGTAGTCGAGGCCGAACAGGTAGTGGGCCTCGATCACCTCCAGGCCCTTGTTCATTAAGGAGGCCGAATCCACGGTGATTTTGCGGCCCATGCTCCAGTTGGGATGGCTGGTGGCATCGGCCACGGTGGCCTTGTGGAGGTCTGCCGCCGGCCAGTCGCGGAAGGCGCCGCCGCTGGCGGTGAGCTGGATGCGGCGCAGGCCCGGGGTGGGGCTGCCGGTGGAGAGGCGGGCCGTCTCGGCGTAGGGAGTGCCCTGCAGGCACTGGAAGATCGCCGAGTGCTCGGAATCAGCCGGCAGTAGGCGCGAGCCACTTTTCTCCAGCTCCGGTAGCACCACGGGCCCAGCGGCGATCAGGGTTTCCTTATTGGCCAGGGCCAGATCCTTGCCGGCGCGGATGGCGGCCAGGGTGGGCAGCAGGCCAGCGCAGCCCACGATCCCGGTCACCACCAAATCGGCCGTGGACCAGGCGGCGGTGGCACAGAGGCCCTCAGAGCCCCCCAGCAGCTCGGGCATCCGGGCGGGCCTGGCGGCGGGTTCCAGGGCCTGCAGACGCTCGCCCAGCTCGCTGACGCGCTCGGCATTGGCCAGGGCCACCACCTCAGGTGCATGGCGCTGGATCTGGCTCACCAATAGATCGAGGTTGTTGCCGGCCGTGAGGGCCACCACCCGGAAGCGATCGGGGAACTCCTCGACCAGTTCGAGGGTTTGGGTGCCGATCGAGCCGGTGGAGCCGAGCACGGAGAGGGCTTTCACGGCGGCAACTCAAGTGCTATCAAGTCTCCCATTGACCCTGCAGGATGCCCCGCAGTGATCCCGGCTGTTGTGTGCTCTATGCCGATCCCTGGCTGCTGGCCCTGGTGAAGCCCTCGGGCCTGCTTAGCCAGCCGGGGCTTGGGCCCGAGCTGGCCGATTCCCTGATCAGTAGGGCCCAGGAGCGCTGGCCGGAGGTAAGGCTGGTGCACCGCCTCGATCGCGATACCTCGGGGCTGATCCTGCTGGCCAGAGATGCCACCACCCATCGGTCCTTAAGTGCCGCTTTTGCCGAGCGGCGGGTGCGCAAGACCTACCTGGCCATGGTGCAGGGGCTGCCTGCGGATCAGGGCGGGATTATCGACCAGCCGCTAGCCCGGATCGCCACTCGGCCGCCCCGCTATGGGGTGGTGCCGCTGGAGTGCGGTGGCAAGTCGGCTTTCACCCGCTGGCGAGTGCTGCGGCGCTTCGAGGGCTCGAGTTTGCTGTTGCTGCAACCTCGCACCGGCCGCTCTCACCAGTTGCGGGTGCACTTGGCGGCCCTGGGCCATCCGGTGCTGGGCGACCCCCTCTACGGCGAACCTGCCGCAGCGCCGCGGCTGCAGCTCCATGCCGCCGGACTGCAGCTGCTGCATCCGGCCACGGGCAAGCCGCTGCATTTACGCAGCCGTTGCTTTGGAGATGGGCTGGTGGGGGTGGATCCCCTTAACTGAGCCCAGTTGAACTCTTCCCATGGCGGCACTGCCCGTGTGGCTGCAGCGCTGGAACTTCATCGACCGGGCCAAGCTGGAGCGCCAGCTCTGGGATGCCTTCGAGCGCCAGGAGGATCTGCAGGCCCTAGTGGATGGCTGTGAGCCGGGCTTTCAAAAAGAGGTGTGGACCACCACCCTGGAGCGGATTCGCAAGATCGAGCGGATGATGCAGGGCCGGCAGGCACCTGAGCCGAGCGAGGACTGAAGTGGGAGCTTGCCCTCTAGAGGGATACTCAGCCCCGAAGCCATTCGGTGATGCCGCCAGGCCTGTCGATCAGCTCGATGCCCTGGGCCCTCAGGCCATCGCGGATGCCGTCGGCCGTGGCGAAGTCGCGGGAGGCCTTTGCGGCCTGACGCTGTGCGATTTGGGCTTGGATCTCGGCGTCGCTGGGGCCGGAGCTGTTGGTGCTGGTTTTGGCCTCGGTTTCGCTCTGGAGGCCGAGCACTCCGGCCAGCTCCAGCAGCAGCTGGCCCTGATCCACCAGCTCTGGCGCCCGGGCCTCAGCGGCGGCGCTGGTATCGCCTCGCTCCAGCCGATTGGCGAGGGCGCGCAGGGGCTTGGCCAGCTCGAACAGCACCGCCAGGGCGGCGGCGGTGTTGAGGTCGTCGTCCATGGCGGCGGCGAAGCGCTGGCGGGCAGCGGCGAGAGCCGGGGGGCAGGCAGGGTCGGAGCCAAGCGTCAGTGTGCTTGCCAGGCCCAGGGCCGCGTTGAGGCCCTTCCAGCCGGTGGCGGCGGCCTCGAGGGCTTCGGCGCTGAAGTCGAGCGGCTTGCGATAGTGGGCCTGGAGGGTGAACAGGCGCAATGTCATCGGCGTGATGCCGGAATCGAGCAGGTCGCGGATGGTGGTGAAGTTGCCCAGGGATTTGGACATCTTCTGGCCGCCCACATTGACCATGCCGTTGTGCAGCCAATAGCGGGCTAGCTCGTGGCCGGTGGCGGCTTCCGACTGGGCAATTTCGTTTTCGTGGTGGGGAAAGATCAGGTCGGCGCCACCTAGGTGGATGTCGATCGTGTCGCCGAGCTCCTCGCGCACCATTGCTGAGCACTCGATATGCCAGCCGGGCCGGCCTGGGCCCCAGGGCGATTCCCAGCTGGGTTCGCCCGGTTTACTGCCCTTCCAGAGGGCGAAGTCGAAGGGGTGCTGCTTGCGGGCCTCCTCTGCAGTCGCCACCCGGCCGGCGGCGTTGTCCTGCTGCTCAGCCAGGTCGCGGCCACTCAACTTGCCGTAGCCGGCATGCTTCATTACGGCGAAATAGACATCGCCATCGGCGCTGTAGGCCGCCCCCTTGGCTTCCAGCTCGGTGATCAGGCTGCGAATGGCGTCCAGGCTTTGGGTAGCCCGCGGCATGCGATCCGGCGGCAGGATATTTAGCCGGGCCATGTCGGTCATGAAGGCCTCGATGTTGCGCTCGCTCACCGCCTGCATCGAGCTGCCCTCCTCAGCGGCGCGACCCAGGATCTTGTCGTCGATGTCCGTGTAGTTCTGCACAAAGGTGACCTGGTAGCCGCACCAGATCAGATAGCGGCGCAGCACATCCCAGGCGATGTAGCTGCGGGCATGGCCCAGGTGGCAGAGGTCGTAGACCGTTACGCCGCAGCAGTAGATGCTCACCTGGCCGGGCACCAGCGGCTCAAACGGCTCAACGCGGCGGGTGAGGGTGTTGGTGAGCTTCAGGGTCATCAGGCCAGCGGTCACTTCGCGTCCATCCAGTTGGGGCCTACGCCTGTTTCCACCACGAGGGGCACCGAGAGGGCTACGGCTCGCTCCATGGTTTCACGCGTCATGCTGAGCACCGCTTCGATGGCCTCGGGGGCCGCCTCGAGCACCAGTTCGTCGTGCACCTGCAGCAAAAGTCTTGCCGGTAGCTGGGCGGCCTGCAGCTCCCGGTGCAGCTGCACCATGGCCAGCTTGATGATGTCGGCGCTGGAGCCCTGGATTGGAGCGTTAGCCGCAGCCCGCAGCTGCTGCGCTTCCATGCCGCCGCGGCGGGCTACCTCTAAGTCGATCTCCAGGGGATCCTTGCCCCGCAGCCGGCCCAGGCCATTGGGGTCGAAGTGGAAGGGGCGGCGCCGGCCCAGGATCGTCTCCACGTAGCCCCGGCTCAGGGCCAGCCGCTCCTGCAGCTCCAGGAAGGCGAACACCTTCGGGTAGCGCTGCTTGTATTTGCTCAGAAACTCTTTGGCGTCGGCCTGGCTCACGCCCGTTTCCCGGGCGAAGCGCTGGGCGCCCATGCCGTAAATCACGCCGAAGTTGATCGTCTTGCCCAAGCGACGTTCATCCGGCGTCACGGTGTCCTTCTCCAGCAGCAGCCGGGCGGTGAGGGCGTGCACGTCGTCGCCGGTCCGGTAGGCCTCCACCAGCACCTCCTCGCCGCTGAGGTGGGCCAGGATGCGCAGCTCAATTTGGGAGTAGTCGGCGCTGATCAGGCTCCAGCCCTCTTGGGGCAGGAAGGCCTTGCGGATCCGCCGCGAAAACTCGGTGCGGATTGGGATGTTCTGCAGGTTGGGGTTGCTGCTGCTCAGGCGCCCGGTGGCGGTGACGGCCTGGTTGAAATCGGTGTGCACCCGGCCGGTTTCCGGCTCCATTAGGGCCGGCAGGGCATCCACGTAGGTGCTCTTGAGCTTGCTGAGGGTGCGGTGCTCTAGCACCAGGGGCACCACTGGGTGATCGGCCTCCAGCTTCTCCAGCACGGCCGCGTCGGTGCTCCAGCCGGTTTTGGTCTTGCGCGATTTCTTGCGATCCAGCCCGAGGGTGTCGAACAGCAGCTCGCCCAGTTGTTTGGGGGAGGCGAGGTTGAAGTCCACCCCGGCGGAGGCCTTGGCCTCGCCCTCGAGGCGATCCAGCGTGGTTTTGAGCTCGGCGCTGAGCTCACCGAGGTAGGCGGTGTCGATGCGGATGCCGGTGGCCTCCATCAGGGCCAGCACCGGCTCCAGGGGTAGCTCCAGCTGGTCGAGCAGCTCGGGCAAGGCCTCGCCCATGGCGGTGAGCTCGCGGCGCAGCAGCTGGGCCAGGCGCCAGGTGAGGTGCACATCCATGCCGCAGTAGAGGGAGGCGGCGGCGATCCCCACGGACGCGAAATTGGCTCCCTTGGGCACCAGCTCGCTGTAGCTGGTGGGGCTGAAGCCGAAGTGGCGCTCGGCCATGGCGTCGAGGCCGTGTTTGTCGCCGGCATCGCGCAGGTAATCGGCCAGCATCGTGTCCATCACCACCCCATCCAGGGGCAGGCCATGGCGCAGCAGGATCAGCCGGTCGTACTTGGCGTTCTGCAGGGCCTTGGGGTGGGAGGCGCTGGCCAGCCAGGGGGCCAGGGCGGTGAGCACCGCAGCGAGGGGCAGTTGGCTCGGCGCGTCTGGGGGGGCGCTGAGCAGGTCGGCCGCCGCGGGCGGGTGGTGGCCGATCGGGATGTAGGCCAGCTCCGCCAGGCCATCGCCCCAGGCCACCCCCACCCCCACCAACTCGGCCTGGAAGGGATTGAGGCTGGTGGTTTCGGTGTCTAGGGCCACGGGGCGGCCGGGATCGGTGCAGCTGTTGAGGTGGGTCAGCAGGGCGGCGAGGGCCTCGGGGCTGGTGATCAGCTGGGGCTTGAGCTGGGGCAGCTTCTGGCTGTCCGGCTGATCGGCAGCTGTTGGACCGTTTGTTGCATGCGCTGTTTCACCAGCCGTTGGCGCCTTTTCGGTGGCTGTGACGGCCTTGCCGCCCGCGGGGCTGGATTCCTCCCTGGGCTGCGGCGGCACGGCCGAGAACAGCTGGGCGAACTGGGGCACCTGTTTCACCAGGCTGTACAGCTCCAGCTCCTCCAAGCTGCCGGCCAGGGCGTCGGCCTTGACTGCCCCCAGCTCCAGCCGAGGCTCGCTGGGCAGGGGGATGTCGATCAGGATCTCGGCCAGCATGCGCGACCGGTAGGCGTTTTCACGGTCGGCGCGCAGCTTGTCCACCAGGGCGCCCTTGAGCACGCCCTTGGGATCCTTGGCCTTGGGCCCCGCCTGCTCGAGCGCTTCGAGGGCCGCGTAGATGCCGTCCACATGGTCGTAGGCGGCCAGCAGGTTGATGGCGGTTTTGGGGCCCACGCCCTTGACGCCGGGGATGTTGTCGGAGCTGTCGCCGGTGAGGGCCTTGAGATCCACCACCTCCTCCGGGGTGACGCCGAGCTTGGCGATCACGCCCTCGCGGCGGATCTCACTCGGGCCACTGTTTTTGGCGTAGGGACCGCCGCCCATGTAGAGCACGGCGATGTCGCGCGCGTCGTCCACCAACTGGAAGAGGTCGCGGTCGCCCGAGAGGATTCGTACCCGCCAGCCGGAGTTGGCGGCCCGGTTGGCCAGGGTGCCGAGCACGTCGTCGGCCTCGAAGCCCGGCGCCATCGCCAGGGGGATGTCGAGGCTCTCGGCCAGGATCTGCTGCAGGTTGGCCAGGTCGGCGAAAAAGTGCTCCGGCGCCTCATCCCGGTGGGCCTTGTAGGCCTCGTCCGCCTCGTGGCGGAAGGTGGGTTCGGCCGTGTCGAAGGCCACCACCAGGCCATTGGGCTTGAGCCCCTTGCAGTTGTCGAGCAGGGCCTTGAGGAAGCCGTAGGTGACGCTGGTGGGCACCCCCGCCTTGGTGCTCAGGCCCCCGTCGCCCCCCTTGGAGAAGGCATAAAAGCTGCGGAAGGCCAGGGAGTGGCCGTCGATCAGCAGCAGCAGGGGCTTGGTGCTGGGGGCCACAGGTGCGGGGGGCCGGAGCGGCGCGGGCGTGGGGGCCAGCCTGCCAGAGCTCAGGCTTGCAGTCGGGTCATCGCGATTCGCACCACGGCCTCCGCAGTGCCCAGGGCAGTGCTGCTGTCATTGGCATCGAAGAGATCAGCCGGGGCCTCATCGCCTTGGGGGTAGCGGCTGGCACTGTTCATGCGCGTGAGCGCCTTGAGATGCAGCTCAGCCAGGTCTGGGAGATCCAGGCCCTGCTGTTGCAACAGTTCCACCAGTTTTTCGAGGGAGTGGCTGTATGGCGGAGTGATCCCGGTTGCCAGAACCAGGGCCTTGAGCGCCTTTTCGGCGGCCTGACCCGCCAGGTAGCAGGCCTGGGCATGGAACCCCTGGCCGGCCGTGAAGCGCGCTGCCTCCAGATCGTTTTGGGCCTGGCGGATCCAGGCCTCAACCCTGGGAGTCACGGCTGATCCAGGCGCAGGGCGTCGCGGCCGATGGCCCGCCAGTAGGGATCGTCGCCCCCTTTCAGCTGCTGCCAGCGCTCCTGGCTTAGGGCCAGCACGTCGTCACCTAGGCGGGCGTCCAGCAGCGCATCGGCCAAGGCATCTGCGGCCACCTGGGTGGTGGCGATGGCCAGCAGGTCTACGTCGGAATAGGCGTCCCAGTCACCGCGAGCCAGCGAGCCGAACAGCCACACTTCGCCGCCGGGATGGTTGGCAGCAACAACTGCGGCGCCTGCGCGCAACACCGTTAGGCGGGCACTTAGGCGCTGTTCGCGAATAGCGGCCAGGCTTGGCATCGTTTCATGCTACGGGGATGGTGCAGGAGGCCATCGTCAGCGGCAGCGCCGCCTTCAGCTCCTGCGGCCGTTACCGCTGGTGGCTGGAGCGGCTGTGGCAGCCGGCGGCGCCAAGGCTGATCTTCATCGGCCTCAATCCCTCTCGGGCCGATGGCCAGCGCGACGATCCCACCCTGCGGCGGTTGGTTGGCTTTAGCCGCCGCTGGGGCTTCGGCAGCCTCGAGGTGCTCAACCTGTTTGCCCGCGTCAGCCCGTCGCCGGCGGTGCTGCGGCGCGCCACTGATCCGGTGGGTGCCGACACCGACGCCTGGATCCAGCGCCGCCTGGCGGCCCAGCCTGAGGCCACCCTCTGGTTGGGCTGGGGCAACCAGGGCGCCTGGCGGGGGCGCGATCAGGGGGTGCTGGCCTTGTTGCAGGGGCGTGGTCTCTGGGCCCTGGGCCTCACCGCCGCCGGCCAGCCCCGCCATCCCCTCTATGTGGCCAGCGATGTTGCGCTGCAGCCACTCACCTGGCACAACCAACAGACCCTGGGGCATCCTGTGGGCACGTCCGTTTCGCTGCCTGGCGCGCCCCCATGTCCCGTATCCCCCGCCGCTACGCCGTTCACCTGCATATGAGCGGCGGCCAGACCGAAACCGTCCATTTCTCCACCCTGGAGGCGTTTCAGCAGTGGTATGGCGGGGTTCTCACCGCCTCCGCCCCAGACGCCTTCGTGAATGTGCCGATCGGCGATATGGAGGGCGAGTATCTGGTGGTGCGACCCAACGGCGTGATTGGCATCCACGTGGAGCCCAAGTTCAACGCCCTCGATGAATGACGCCTGAGCGGCTGGGCCTGCTTTGGGGGGTCACGGTTTTTGCCGGGGCCATAGCTCAGGCCCTGGCCTGGCTCACCGGCTTGCCTGGGGTGGTGCTGCTGCTCAGCGCCGGCCTGGTGATCGGCCGCTCCGGCTTTGGCCTTGTAGAACCCCTCGACCTGGGTGCGGGTCTGGGCACGGTGGTGGGCCTGCTGGTGAGCCTGGTGCTGTTTGACGGTGGCATCAACCTGCGCCTGCCCGGTGATGCCACCAAGCAGGCGGTGCTGCGCATCGTTCTGGTGCGCCTGGTGCTTGGCCTCGCGGCTGGCCTGCTGGCCGCCCACTGGTTGGCGGGGCTGAACTGGTCGCTGGCGGCGGTGTTCAGCGCCATCGTGCTGGCCACTGGCCCCACCGTGGTAACCCCGCTGGTGCGGCAGATCCGCCTGGCTCCGCCCCTGGGAGAGGTGCTGGAGGGGGAGGGCCTGATCCTGGAGCCGATTGGTGCCGTGCTGGCGCTACTGCTTTTGGAGCTGGCCCTTGGCGACCTCCATGGCTGGCGGGAGCTTGCCCTAGGGCTGCTGCAACGTCTCGGTGGCGGTGTGGCGATCGGTGCCCTCTGCGGCTGGCTGCTGGCCGAAGCCCTGCGCCGTATCCCCGCCCAGCCGGCCGGGGCCCTGCGGCTCCAGCTCACCTTGGGCACCTTGTTTTTAATGTTCAGTGGCTGTGAGTTGCTGCTGCCCGAATCGGGGCTGCCCGCCGCCGTGGCTGCCGGGGTGGTGGTGGGTCGCCGGCCCGATACCGATGCCGCCGAGCTCGATGAGTTGATTCGTCAGTTGGCCCAGCTGGCGATCACGATGCTTTTTCCCCTGCTGGCCGCAGATGTGAGCTGGGCCGAACTCAGCCCCTTGGGCTGGGGTGGGGTGGCCTGCGTGCTGAGTTTGATGCTGCTGGTGCGCCCAGTGGCCATCGGCCTGGCCACCTGGGGCCTCGCCTTCAGCCTGCCCCAGCGGGCCCTGATGAGTTGGCTGGCGCCCCGCGGCATCGTTACCGCGGCAGTGGCCAGTTTGTTTGCGATTCGCCTTGAGCAGGCGGGAGTGGTGGGGGCCGGCCGTCTGCAGGGGTTGGTGTTTCTGACGATCCTGCTCACCGTGGGGTTGCAGGGCCTAAGCGCCGGACCCCTGGCCCGCTGGCTTGGCCTCTCAGAGGCAGCGTGCGATGCGGGAGCGGTCGTCGCCGCATCGGTGCAGCAGCAGCCAGGTGGCCAGTAGGTCTGGGCCCTGGAGGCTGCCGAGCAGCGCTGCACGCAGGCTCTTCATGATCACGCCCTTCTTGACGCCGGCGGCAGTTGCGGCCTCGCCAAGCAGCGCCTGGGCCTGATCTGGCTCCAGGGCGCCTGGAGGCAACTGCTCCAGTAGGGCTGCCAAGGCTGGGCGCGCACCCTCGAGTTCGAGCTGGGCGCTGGCAGCTTCGTTGAGGGCTGGGGTTGTGAAGAACGGCCGGGCCTGGTCGACACCGTCGGGCAGCAGGGTGAGGGAGGGGCCGAGCAGCTCGCATAGCTGTAGCTGCCAGGCGGGATCTGCGCTGATGCCGCTGGAATCAGCCGGCCAGCCCGCGGCGGTCCAGAGGGGCAGCAGCTCCTGCCGCAGGGCCTCGGGGCCCAGCTCGTGCAGCACCTGGCCGTTTAGCCAGTTGAGCTTGTCCCAGTCGAAGCGAGCGCCGGCGCGGTTGACCCGCTCGAAGGAAAACGCTGCCGCGGCCTCAGCCAGGCTGAAGCGCTCGCCCATCCCCTCCGGCGGCGACCAGCCCAGCAGGGTCATGTAGTTGGCTAAGGCTTCAGCGGTGTAGCCCATCTGCCGAAAGTCGCTCACCGAGGTGACGCCGTCGCGTTTGGAGAGCTTCTTGCCCTCCTGGTTGAGGATCAGGGGGGTGTGGGCAAACACCGGTGGCTCGGCGCCAAGGGCCTGATAGAGCAGCAGCTGTTTGGCCGTGTTGGCGATGTGGTCTTCGCCGCGGATCACATGGCTGATCGCCATGGCGGCATCGTCCACCACCACCACCAGGTTGTAGAGGGGGTCGCCGATCTGGTCGGCGGCGGCGCGGCGGGCGATCACCATGTCGCCACCTAGATCGGCGCCGGCCCAGCGCATTTCCCCCCGCACCAGGTCGCTCCACTTGATCGTGGCCTCGTCGTCGATGCGGAAGCGGATGGTGGCTTGGCGCCCCTCGGCGATGAAGGCCTGTTGCTGCTCGGCGTTTAGGTCGCGGTGGCGGTTGTCGTAGCGGGGGGCCTGCTTGCTGGCAGCCTGCTGCTCCCGCATGGCGGTAAGTTCCGCCTCGCTGGCGAAGCAGCGGTAGGCGTGGCCGGAGGCAAGCAGTTGCTCGATGGCGGCCCGGTGCTCGCTGATGCGAGCGCTCTGAATCACGGGTTCGCCGTCCCATTGCAGGCCCAGCCACTGCAGCCCTTCGAGGATGTTGGTGGTGTATTCGGGCTTGCTGCGCTCTTTGTCGGTGTCCTCAATCCGCAGCAAAAACTGCCCGCCCAGGCGGCGGGCGTAAAGCCAGTTAAAAACTGCAGTGCGAGCGGTGCCTATGTGCAGCGTGCCCGTTGGGCTCGGAGCAAGACGAACCCGCACCGGCCGATCTGACAGGGATATACCCGACTGGGTCGTTTCTGAAGAAGGTTGCCCTGCTACGGACTGCGCAGCATCCACAGGGGCAACTCCTAATTAAAAGGGAACGGGACTGACGGGATTCGAACCCGCAACTTCCGCCGTGACAGGGCGGTGCTCTAACCGGTTGAACTACAGTCCCAAGCAGCTTTTTGAGCTAACTGTGTCGCCGTGGCGACTCAGGAAGTATCCGTGATGGCCGGTCCGCTCGTCAACCAATTGGTTTAGGGCAGACCGGCATTGCGGACCGGCATTAAAGCCGCATGAATCTCAGGGCCTAAACCCTGCTGGCTCAATCAAACGAACCTGATTGCCTCGGGCTGTGAATTCACGACCTTGGTCGCTCTGCACAACCACCCTGCCACCGGATTTCACCCGGATCACCCGAGCTCGAACCCAGCCCAAAGCGGCTGATTCGAGCACCTTGACCACATCCCCGGGTTGTAAATCCAACTCCATGCTCAAACCAGCAAACTGCAAATTGGGGCATCGAACGCGCCGTGGAGGACTTGAACCCCCGACATCAGGTTTTGGAGACCTGCGTTCTACCAACTGAACTAACGGCGCATGGCCGATGCCCCGTAAATAGGAGGCCGCGGCTAATCAGCCAGCTGTCTAGAGGAATCCCAAGACGGCAGGCTGAAGTTGCGTTGGCAACCTCAGCGGTCGAAGCGTTGCTTGACGCGCGTGGCTTTACCCACCCGGTCGCGCAAGTAGAAGAGCTTCGCCCGACGCACCTTACCGCGGCGCTCCACATGCACGGAGGCAACTTGAGGACTGTGAAGCATGAAGACCCGCTCCACGCCAATGCCCTGGAAGATCCGGCGCACCGTGATGGTCTCGTTGAGGCCGCCATGGCGCTTAGCGATCACCACGCCCTCATAGGGCTGCACACGCTCCTTGTTGCCTTCGCGGATGCGCACACCCACCTTGACGGTATCGCCGACGTAAATGTCGGGCAGCTCGTCTTTCAATTGCTCTGCCTCAAAGGCCCGGATCAGCTCTTGGGCGCTGAGTTTGCCGGTTTTGGCCTTCGTGGCGGCCGGTTTTTCTTGCACCGCGGTGGCCGCAGGAGCTGCAGTGCTCACGGTGGCGTCAGCCACCTGATCAACCGCTTGATTTTCTGTCGACTCCGTTGCCATCTCAGCTCCGCTACGCCTAGCCAAAGATGCAGTGTACCGGCTCGAGGTGCCCCGATTGCTATTCCGCCTTTGCCACAGCGGTGCAGTCCCATTGGTAGCTTTCAGTTCTGCCCTACATCGCTGCCGGATAGCTGCCGGTGGGTCACTGCATGAATCTGTTTGCCGACCTACTGGCCAGCACCAAGGGCGCGGCGGTTGCCTCCCCCACCGTTGAAACCGGTCCACGCATTCAGAAGGGACGGCGCGGCGTTGAAATCAAGTCGGCCCGCGAGATCGACACCATGCGCAAGGCCAGCCGGATTGTGGCCACGGTGCTGCGCGAAATTCTGGAGCTGGCGGCTCCCGGCATGACCACCGGCGACCTCGATCGCCATGCCGAGAAGCGCATCCGCGAGATGGGTGCTACCCCCAGCTTCAAGGGGTATCACGGTTTCCCGGCCAGCATCTGTGCCTCAATCAACAACGAAGTGGTCCACGGCATTCCGAACAGCAAAAGGGTTATTCAGGCCGGCGATCTGGTGAAGATCGACACAGGTGCCTACTTCGACGGTTATCACGGCGACAGCTGCGTCAGCCTTTGTGTAGGCGGAGGCGCCGCCGAGGAGGCCCAAACCCTCTGCCGGGTGGCCCAGGAATCGCTGATGCAAGGGCTGCGCCAGATCAAGGCGGGCAACACTCTGCTCGACATCGCCGGCGCCGTCCAAGACCACGTCGAGGCCCATGGTTTTGCGGTGGTGGAGGATTACACGGGCCATGGCGTCGGCCGCAATCTGCACGAGGAGCCCTCGGTGTTCAACTTCCGCACCCGAGATCTGCCCAACATGAAGCTGCGCCCGGGCATGACCCTGGCGGTGGAGCCGATCCTCAATGCCGGCAGCAAGGCCTGCCGCACCCTCAAGGATCGCTGGACCGTGGTGACCGTTGATGGCAGCTGGTCGGCCCAGTGGGAGCACACCATCGCCGTAACAAGTGACGGTTGCGAAATTCTCACCGACCGCGATTTTTAGGGCTGGCCTGGGCTCGGCCGCGTCAGCAGCTTGAAGTAGCCCCAACGCGCCAGGGTGCTTAGCGGCATCAACACGTAGGTGAGGGGGTTTGGGGTCACGATGATCAGGCTGAGCCCTAACCGGGCCTGGGCAACTACCTGATTGGCCACAAATCCCGGCCCCATCACCCCGATTGGGTTGAGGCTGGAGCGGAAGGGCCCCAGCACCAGCCTTCGGATGCGCAAGGGCCCGTTGGCACCAGCGAGATCCAGGGCCCGCAGGCTCACCAAACTGCCTAAGAGCCGTTTGCTCAATTCGTAGAGAGGGCTGAGGGCGGGCTGGATCTCCGCCTCCGAGGTGTTGATCCACACCTCAGGCTTGGGCCGCTCAGGGCGGGGGCTTTGTTGCACCACCTCGGCAAACAGCTCCAGCAGCCGCCAGCTGCTCAGGGCATTCACCTCCAGGGCAAGCGCCGTGGCTGAGCGGCTGCGGAGCTGTAGCTGGTTGATGCCGTGGTTCAGCACCAGGATGTCTACCCGCTCCAGCAGCCCACGCAGCTCCTGCTCCTGGCCGCATTGCCAGCAGACCTGCTCTAGGGGAATCGCTGTGCCAGCAGGATCCACCAGTAGCAGGGGTTCGCTACTGCTGGTGAGGGCTACCAGCGAGGCGCCCTGCTGGGCTAGCTCCTGGAGCAGGGCCCGGCCCAGGCTGCCGCTCGCACCGGTAACCGCGATCCGGCATCCATCAAAATTGGTCATCTGGCTGGCATAAACTGATCCTGACGCGTCAGCATGGTTGGAATTGTTGACGGCAACGCCGCCTTAATGCCCACTGGCATGATCCCTGAGTCTGTTGCCCCCTTAGTGCCCCTATTTGCTCCCTACTGCGGTGGGCTAGGGCGGCTCATGTCTTTGGAGGGTGCCTTGGCGATACTGCTGGCGGGCGATTGGACCGGTAAGCGCCTGCTGCAGGGGGGGCGTAGCCACATGTTGCGGCTGAGCTGGAGTGGTGAAACAGCACCCCAGGAAGTTCTCCACTGCGATTTGATTTTTCCTGATTTACCAGAGGTGCAATACAGCTTTGAGTTGCCCTGTTACCAGCTGGTGCAGTGGTTCATGGATCGGGAAGGGGAGCAGTTGCCGGCGAGTTTTTGGCAATGGCTGCTGCTGGGTCAGCCGCCCCTTGCTACCGAAGCAGTGGGCAGCGCCGCCTAAATTTCGCTTCAAGACATCCCCCAGCGAGGTTGACCTATGGCCCCCACCTTGCTGATCGGCTCCTGCGAATCCTTCAGTGGTAAATCGGCGGTGGTGCTTGGTCTGGCCCGCCAACTGGCTCGCCAAGGGGTGCCGGTGCGTTTTGGCAAGCCCCTAGCCACCAGCCTCGATAGCCCGGCGGATGCTGCTAGCCAGGCGCCTCTGCTGGATGCCGATGTGCGTTTCATCGGCGCCACCCTGGGGCTTCCGGAAGCCAATCTGATTCCCTCGCTGCACGTGCTCGATCCGCTCACGGCAGAGCGGCGGCTGCTGCAGGGTGACTTGGATCCCGGCTCGGGCTTTGAGCAGCTGCGTCAGCAGCTGGCCGCCGCCAGCGACGGGCTAACCCTGCTGGAAGCCGCCGGCAGCTTGCATGAGGGACTGCTTTACGGTCTCAGCCTGGCCCAGCTAGCCCGGGGCTTGGAGGCATCGGTGTTGCTGGTGCATCCCTGGATCGATAGCTGCAGCATCGACCCGCTCCTGGCGGCTCAGGCCGAGTTGGGTGAGCATCTGGCGGGGGTGGTGCTCAATGCCGTTAAGCCGGGGCTTGTGGCCCAGCTTTGCGCTGAGGTTGTCCCTGCCTTAGAGCGCCTTGGTTTGCCGGTGCATGGCGTCATGCCCCAAAGCCCGCTGCTTCGCAGTGTCACGGTGGAGGAGCTGGCCCTCCGGCTCGGTGCCCAGGTGCTGTGCTGCCCGGAACGACTCGATCTCCTGGTGGAAACCCTCTCGATTGGCGCCATGAACGTCAACTCGGCAATGGAGTTTTTCCGGCGCCGCCGCAATATGGCTGTGGTGACTGGCGCTGATCGCACCGATATTCAGCTGGCAGCCCTGGAGGCCTCAACCCAGTGCCTGATTCTCACGGGAGCTGGAGACCCCCTGCCCCAGCTGCTCAACCGGGCCGAGGAGCTTGAAGTGCCCCTGCTCAAGGTGGAGCACGACACCCTCACTACAGTGGAAGTGATTGAGCAGGCCTTTGGTCATGTGCGTCTGCACGAGGTGGTGAAGGCAAGCTTTGCCTTCCGGCTGGTGGAAGAGCATTGCAATTTCGAGCGCCTGTTTGCTCGGTTGCAGTTGCCCGCGTTAATGAAATAACGCTGCTAGTTTCAAAGGACTGGCAGGTGGCTACTGGTGTCCCGGTCCCTTGATCTTCCGTCGATTGATCGTATCGACACCCTGGCCCAGGAACTGGCGATGCTCCAGGACCGCAGCAAGCGTCGGATTGCAATTTTGGGCAGTCGCCACGTTCCCGTGGTTTCGATCCATCTGGTCGAATTAGTGGCGCGCTCCCTGGCCCAGGAGGGACACAATCTGATCACTTCCGGTTCTCAGGGCGTTAACGCGGCGGTGATTCGCAGCGTGCTGGAGATTGATCCGGCCAGGCTCACCGTGCTTTTGCCCCAGAGCCTTGATCGCCAGCCCGGAGAGTCTCGCGATCAATTGGAGCGAGTGCTGCATCTGGTGGAGAAGCCAGAACACGATGAGCTGCCCCTGCCGATGGCAAGCAGCCTATGCAACCAAGACATCATCAGTCGTTGCGATCAGCTGATTTGTTACGCCTTCCACGACAGCGAAACCTTGCTAGCCAGCTGCCGGGTCGCGGAGGACATGGGCAAGGTTGTGAGCGTGATGTTCTTCGATTAAATCTGTTCGCTTAGCTGCCCAGCAGCGCTTTTAGGCCTTCGACGTAGAGCAAGCCGCTGCAGGTGAGGGCGCCCGCCCAGCACAGGCCGCGCAGCGCTGGCACGTTGCCCACATACATGCCGATGTAGGCCAGGCGCAGCAGGGGATGGATCCAGGCCGCGGCGATCGCTACCGGGCTGCTGACACCAGCCACCAGGCACAGCAGGGCAGCGGGGGCGTGCAGGGTGAAGGCTTCAAAGCAGTTTTGGTGCGCCCAGGCGGCCCGCTTTCCCCAGGCTGGCAGCCGCTCAAACATGGCCCGCGGGGCGGCCAGGTCGGCCAGCTGGAAATTGGCCTTGGAGCGGGCGGCGCCCAGGGGCACGGTGCTGAACACCACCACGCCAGCTGCCAGCAGCAACGACCAGGCGAAAGGGGCGAGGGCGGAGGTCATGAACTGCAGGCGCAATCGGTGCTTGGTCAGGCTGACAGGCCGCCCCTACGATCCGTGAACGCTTCCGACCTCCAAACTGCGCCCCATGGCCGACACCTATTCCTTCGATGTGGTGAGCGATTTTGATCGCCAGGAGCTCGTCAACACCATCGATCAGGTGCGCCGCGACGTGGGCACCCGCTACGACCTCAAGGATTCCAACACCGAAATCGAGGTGGAGGAGACGAGCCTCACCATCACCACCGCCAGTGACATGACCCTCCAGGCCGTGGAGGACGTGTTGCGCCAGAAGGCAACCAAGCGCAACCTCTCGCTGAAGATTTTTGACTTTCAGAGCCCCGAGCCCGTGGGGGGCAACCGGGTCAAGCAGGTGGTGAAACTGCGCAAAGGGTTGAGCTCTGAGCTGGCCAAGCAGCT
>NZ_JAGQBD010000028.1:0-34000 GCF_024345455.1 Cyanobium sp. T1G-Tous | reverse complement strand
GCAGGGCTAACTGAACTAGCGGTTGTGACAGCCCCAGGCTGGCTGGGAATATCATTTGCCAGTACCTTTGGAGCAAAAAGGGCAGACAGGCAAGCTGCTGTTAATAGTTGGCGAGCTAGCCTCCTTAAAGGCCGTTTCCCCAGAGGCACTCGTTGGGAATTGCCAGCCAAATCCATCAGCCCTTAAGACCTTCTTGAGCCTGAAGTGTTGAAGGAAGCGTGTCTAAAATCGGCACCATTAAATAAGGCCCAGCAGGTCCCATTGGGGATCATCCCACAAACAGAATCAGGACCTTGCTTGCCTAGTGCCAGCTGATCAATCTTCCAGGTCTTTACGGCTCGGGGTGCGGCTAGGGTCACTGGCCAAAAAGCCGAATACAAAGATCCCAATAAAGAAGAAGACGACCGAATAAACCGAGATCTTGAGGGCGAGCATGGTTCGGCCTTGGGGAACGGCGAGCGGGTGACAGGGAGTGACAGGCGCGTTGAAGGGCCTAGTCGACCCCGCAGCTGCGGGATCATCCTATGGGACTCGGCTTTCCATCCAACGATGCCTGAGGCCTCAGGACTAGGGCAGCCCCCACGGATTGAAACGATTCAGTCACGTTTGCGGCCAACCCATTCGCGCTGGGATCTCCAACCCCTTTGGCGCTGCGTGCAGTCGGGAGGGCGTTTTGGCCCAGCCCTTGACGATCCTTGGGGCCAGCAAGGTCGCCCGGATTGGGCAGCACGGGGGTTGGTGATTTGGCCGCGGGGTGGCCAGTGGCGGGAGCTGCGGCTGCGGCTGGTTTGCCCGGCGACCTGGCTGCAGCTGCAGCAGCCGGAGCCCGTTGCCCAGGCCCGGCTGGTGCTGCGCTGGTGGGCCGACCAGGTGGAGCTGCGGGTGGATGGTGCGCCGGTGCATGGCGGCGACCTGTTTGACACCGCCTGCCGCTGGTTGTTGCCCGAGCGCTGGTGGCAGGGGGAGGCCCTGGAGCTGGAGTTACGCCTGCGCAGCCCCTTGCACGACGACGGTGCCCTGATCGAGAGCCGTCTGGAGCTCGAGCCCCTGGATCCAGCCGACCCGGCGGGTTTGTTGGCTGAAACCAAGGCTGAGCTTGCCCAGCTGCGCAGCGGCGAACCGCCAACAGGTCGCTTTCATGTGTTGGGCCATGCCCACCTCGATCTGGCCTGGCTCTGGCCGGTGGCCGACACCTGGCAAGTGGCAGAGCGCACCTTCACCTCTGTCCTTGATCTGATCGAGCGCTTCGAGGAGTTGCATTTCGGCCACTCCACACCCGCTCTTTACGCCTGGCTGCAGCAACACCGCCCGGCCCTGTTCGCTCGCCTGCAGCGCGCGGTGGCCGCCGGTCGCTTTGAACCGATCAACGGTCCCTGGGTGGAGAGCGACTGCGTGCTGATCAGCAGCGCCTCACTGCTGCGCCAGTTTCAGCTGGGCCAGCAATTCAGCGCCGCCAGCTTCCCGGAGCTGGAGCACTATCTGGCCTGGTTGCCCGACAGCTTTGGCTTCGCCAGCGGCCTGCCGGCCGTGGCTCGCAGCACCGGCGTGCGTTGGTTTTGCACCCACAAAATGGCCTGGAACGCCACCAATCCCTTCCCCCACCGGCTGTTTCGCTGGCGCAGCCGCTGCGGTTCCGAGCTGCTGGCCCTGATCAACGCCCCGATCGGCACCGATGGCGATCCCGTGGCGATGGAGCGCTATCGCTTGGCTTGGCAAGGCGCGACCGGGGTTGATTCGGCCCTGTGGCTGCCAGGTGTGGGCGACCACGGTGGTGGCCCCAGCGCCGAAATGCTCGAGCAACTGCGGCTCTGGCAGCAGCAAGCTGAGGCTGCTCCCCAGCACCACGGCAGCTTGCGGGATTATTTGGCTGCCCTCGAGCCGCTGGCGCCCCGGCTGCCGGTATGGCGCGACGAGCTCTACCTGGAGCTGCACCGCGGCTGCGCCACCTCGCGCCCCGATCAGAAGCGTCACAACCGCACGCTCGAGCGGCTGCTGCGGGAGGCGGAGCTGGCCCAGGCCCTAGCCGGCGAGCCTGAAACGGTCGACTGGCGAACGCTGCTTTTTCAGCAGTTTCACGACATTTTGCCCGGCACCTCGATTCCGGAGGTGTTCGAGCAGGCCGAGCCCCAGTGGCGGGCAGCGCGCCGCAGCGCCTGCCTGCAACGGGATCGGGCTCTGCAGGCCTGGCTAGGAGCTGGTGACGGTTCCGGGCCAAGTTGGTGGGTCGCCCAGCTCCAGCCCCTGCCGCCCCGGGCCCGCAGTCTGCGGGTGCCGTTGGGCAGCTGGTGTTGGGGCGGCGTGAAGCTGCCGGCCCAACCGGCCCGGGCTGGCGGCCAGTGGCTGCAGCTGCCGCCCTTGGCGGGCGTGGCGGCCCTGCCCCTGGAGCGCACGGCCGCAGGGGCGGCCTCTCAGGCGGCTCAGGTTGAGGCGCCGGTGTGGCGAGAGGGCTGGCGCTGCGGCAACGGTTTGGTGAGTTTTGAGCTGGGGCCGCGGGGCCTCGAGCAGCTGTGGGATAGCCAGGATCAGCCCCAGTTAGCAGGCCCGCTGGCCTGGCGGCGTTTTGCCGATCGCGGTGAGTTTTGGGATGCCTGGGACATCGCCACGGGCTACCGGGAATATCCGCTGGCCTGGCAGTGGCAGGGCGAGCCGAGCTGGCTGGAGCAGGGCGAGCTGTGTACCAGTTTTGTGTGGCGGGGCCAGTGCGGGGCCAGTGCGGTGCGGCTGGAGGGGCGCTTACTAGCCAATACCCCCTGGCTCGAGCTTGTGCTTAGCGTTGACTGGCGCCAGCGCCATGAGCTGCTGCGCCTGGAGATCCCCCTGGCCCAGCCTGCCCAGCGCTGGGCGGCAGATACCTCCGGTGGCGTGCTGGAACGGCCAGCCCAGCCGGTCACTGCCCGCGAGCAGGCCCGCTGGGAGCTGCCAGCGATCAGCTGGATCGCTTCTGTGGCTAATGGCGGCGGTTTGGCGGTGCTGCTCGATGGCCCCCAGGGGGTGTCTGCTAGTGCGGAGCAGTTGGGTGTGTCGCTGCTGCGGGCGCCTACTTGGCCCGATCCTGGCGCCGATAACGGCCGGCAGCGCTTGCGGCTGGCCCTGGCGCCCTGCCCAGCAGGCTGGTGCCGGGCCCAGGTGCCCAAGCAAGCGGTGGCCTTCAGGGAACCGCTATGGCTGCGGCCGGCGGCGGCCCAGGGCCGGCCTAAACGACATCAGGCCCTGCCTCCCCTGGGCGAGGGGCTGTTGCTGCTGGGCTGCCGGCCGCTAGGGGACTCGGGGGACGTGGTGCTCACCGTGCAGAACTGTTCCCCTTGCCGCCGCTACCTGGAGCTGGGAGAGAGCTGGCAGCTGCTGGAGCGACTCGATGGCCTAGATCAGCCCTTGGCTGCCAAAGGCAAGCTCACCGGAGATCCCTGGCTGCTGGCGCCGTGGAGCCTGGGATTTTGGCGTGTGCGCCCCCATTGGCCTAGCTCCTAGCGCTTAGTCGTCGTGGTCGTCAAAGGGGTCGGTGAGGCCCTTGGAGGGCGGCCCGAAGGCTTGATACACCCCAAAACCGGTGAGCGAAAGCAGCACCGCCAGCACGGCGAGGGCCACGGAAAGGGCCGGGGAGCTGGTGGTGGCGGTGGGGTCCATGGAGGCGGAAGGGGGATTCAGATGACGGGTTGCGTCACAACTCTCGACGGACCGCCGCGGCGCGGTACGCGAGGCCCTTACAGTACTTAAAGCGAATCCATGCCCGAGAGGCTGCAGCAGACATGGCCCAACGCACCCGCCTCGGAGACATCCTGCGGCCACTCAATTCTGAGTACGGCAAGGTCGTTCCCGGCTGGGGCACCACGCCCGTGATGGGCATTTTTATGGTGCTCTTCCTGGTGTTTCTGCTGATCATCCTGCAGCTGTACAACAAGTCCCTGCTGCTCGAGGGCATCACGGTCAACTGGAACGGCCTCGGCTGATGAACGTGTTTGGCATTGGCCTGCCTGAGCTGGCGGTAATTGCCGCTATCGGGCTGCTGGTGTTCGGACCAAAGCGGCTGCCGGAGCTGGGTAAAACCCTGGGGCGCACTCTGAAGGGTTTTCAATCGGCCTCCTCTGAGTTCGAAAAGGAGCTGCGCACGGCGATCACCACCGCCGAACCGGTTGCGGCTGAGTTGCCGGTTGCAGTTTCCGCAACCGAGCTCGTTTCAGCTGATGCCTCCGGGGCTGATGCTCCAGAGCTGATTGAGCAGCCTCTCGATGGTCCCGCGGCCTGAGTTGTCGTTGCAGTTGGTGGTGGGCCTGGGTAACCCGGGAGCCAAGTACGCAGGTACTCGCCACAACGTGGGCTTTATGGCCCTAGAGCGTCTAGCCGATTGCGCTGGTGGCGTCTCTTTTCGGCAGCAGCCAAAGCTTCAGGGCTTGGTGGCTGAGGTGGGTTCGGGGCCTGCCCGGCTGAGGCTGTTGATGCCCCAGACCTATATGAACGAAAGTGGGCGCTCGATCCGCGCAGCCCTTGACTGGTTTGGTTTCGAGCCCGCCCAGTTGCTGGTGGTGGTTGACGACATGGACCTGCCCCTCGGCAAGTTGAGGCTGCGGGCTACGGGCAGTGCCGGCGGGCATAACGGCTTGCGCAGCACCATCAGCCATCTAGGTACCCAGGACTTTCCGCGGCTGCGTATTGGTATTGGCGCCCCCGCCCAAGATCCCGGCGAGCGCCGCGCCCGCACCGTTGGTCACGTGCTCGGACGCTTCACGCCTGCCGAGCAGCCCCTGCTCGAGGAGGTGCTGCGCGAGGTGGAGGCAGGTATTGGCCTGATCCAGCGCCTCGGCCTGGAGCGGGCTGGTAACCGACTCAACGGTTTTCAGCCCCAGGGCAAGGCAGCCTGAGCCGATGGCACGTCTTCCCTCCACCACTGCCCAGTTGCGGGTGCTGCATCAGAGCTTCAGCCAGCGGCTGCTGGAGGGGGAGGTGAGTGCGGGCGGTTACCAATGGAGTTTCCGCTGGGCCTTTGACCGCGGTGAACTCAGCGTCGAGCCTTCTTTGGGCAGGGCTCTGATCCAGGACGCCCTGCTGCGTTATCTGCTCAAGGTCGACTACCAGCTCGAGCCTGGCGGTGACTACGTCTTCACGGTTCGGGCCCGTTTTTAAACCGATTTAGCCTCCGGCGACCGGCAGCGGCCATTGCCTCAGCACCTCCTGGTTGCTGCGCTGCAGGGTCATCCCGCAATAGCGCTCAATCAGCAGCTGGGCCACCACATCGTCGATATCTCGGGGGGGCAAGCGCAACCCCGCCGGCAGCAGTCGCATGCAGCCCCTAGGAGGCCACAGCTGCCAGTAGCGCTCGCGGGCCGCCAGGGTGCTGCCGCTCTCATCCACCACCGCTAGCGCCAGCGGCTGCTGGCCAAGCCGGCTGCGCCAGTCTTGGCTACCGGTGCCATTGCCGAGCACAACCTGGCCAAGCCCCACTTGCTGCCAGCTTTTGAGCAGGGCGAGGCAGGCTTGCGGGGGCAGGATGGCGGCCTGCCGGATCTGGCGAGCGGCAGGATCCGCCAGCACTAGTCCGCATTTGCTGCGCCCGGGATCGAGGCCTGCCACCAGGCCCGCCACAGCGCCCGTCATGGGCGGCGAGGGCCCGGCCCCGATTGGGCGGGAGAGGGGGCCGCCAACCAGCGCAATTCCACCGCAATTGGGTCGGCGGTGCTGGCGCTGTTGATGGCGAGGGCTTCTAGTTGGGCAACCTGGCCAGGCTGGCGCTCGCTCAGCTCCCGGGCCAGCTGTTTGAAGCTGGCCGCATCGAACTGCAGCCCTTCCACCAACGTGCCCTGGCGCTGGGCTCGGGCATAGGCAGCGGCCAGCAGCAGGTTGAGTCGCCGCGAAACCGGCTCCAGGGCTGTGAGGTCGCCCTCGATCGTGGTGCTGGCCAGCACTTCACCTGCCTTAACTACTGGGCGGTTGGGGCGTAGGTCTGGGAAGGCAAGCACCTGGCGCTCGCCCCTCAGCACGTTGGCGGCCGAGAGAATGCTCACCACCCAGCTGCCAGGCTTGGCGAGCAGGCCCTCCAGCTTGCTGATGTCGTTCTTGGGTACCAGCAGGATCTGGCGATCGGCTGGCTGGCCGGGTAGCACCCGCCTGAAGGCGTTGAGATTGGCCTGCTGCAGCAAGGCGGTGATCACCTCCGTGGCCTGCTCGGGGCGCTCAAGGGTCACCTTGGCGCTGGCCAGGGTCTGTCCGCTGCTTAGCACCACGTCGCCGCGGCGCAGGGCAATCAGGTTGCCCTCCAGGTCCTTAAGTTCTTTGGCACCGGCGCTGATCCGGCGGCGCACCTGGGCCAGTTCCGCTTCGGTGCGGCGGATTTCCGCATCCCGCCCCTTCACCTCCTCGCTGAGACGGCTGCGCTCCAGCTCAAGCTGGTTGCGCTGGGCTAAAAGTGGCGCCAGCTCCTGGCGCAATTTGCTGGCCCGGGCTTGGGCCTGCTCAAAGCGCGTCTGGGCCTCCCGTTTGCCCTGTTCAGCCCGAGCCACCTCCAGGCGGCTGCTGGCTAGTTGGCTGTTGCTGCGGCTCAGTTGGCTGCGGCTGGTTTGCAGCCGTTGCTCCAGTCGATCGAGTTCAAACAGGCCCGTGCGCAGCCGCTCGCTCACCAACAGCATCAGGCCTAGGGAGATGGCACTGATCAGGCTGCCGGTGAGCACCGTGATCAACACGGCGGTGCGGCGGGGCCGCATCCCCAACAAGCTCAAGCGCGCCTTGCCCACCAGGCTGCCGAGTCGGTCGCCCAGGGTGGAGAGCACTCCCCCCAGGGCGAGCAGAGCGAGGATCAGCAGCCAGCCCGTCACATACGTCCGCGAAGGGCCCCAGTATCCCTGGCGTTCAGCTGAAGCGCTTGGCTAGGGCGATTGGATCAAACACAGTGATCTTTTTGCGGTCGATCTGAACCAGCCCGTCGTTGCGCAGGTCGCCCAGCAGGCGAGTGATTGTGACCCGGGTGGAGCCAATCGCTTCGGCAATCGCCTGGTGGGAGAGGCGCAGATCAATCGTGATCCCTTCCGAGCTGGGAACGCCGAAATCGCGGCACAGCACCAGCAGAAAGCTCACCAGCCGCGAGCTCATGTCGCGGTGGGTGAGGGTTTCGATCATCGTTTCGGTCTGCAGGATCCGCGAAGACAGGCCTTGCAGCAGCAGCAAGCCCACGCTGGCGTCCTGCTCGATCGCCCGGCGCACCGAGGTGGCTGGTGCGGTCACCATCTCGACCCTGGTGAAGGCCACAGCGTGATAAAAGCGGTCGGAGCGCTGGCCGGTAAGCAGCGACAGCACACCAAACAGGCTGTTTTCACGCAACAGGGCCACGGTGATCTCCTCGCCGGATTCATATACCCGCGACAGCCGGACCGCTCCGCGCCGCAGCAGATAGACCCGCTCGGCTGGATCGCCGGGAAAAAAGATCGTCTTGCCCCGTTCGATCGTCTCGACACTGCTGCCGGCCAGGCCCCGGATCACTTCCAGCAGGGTGGGGTTGCCCTGGCCGGCGCTGCCCATGCCTGCCACCACGCCAGGGGCACCCGTCGATGGGGTGTTGGCGGTACGGCTAAATCCGTGGGTAGCGCCAACCATCAAGGTCTGGGCAAGTGCCGGGACCCTAAGGATCACCCGGGGGGTGGCTTGTAGCAATACACACGGTTTGAGATGACACCGCCGGTGCCCCCGGGGCACCAGTACGTATGTTTCCGCTAGGGATGGTGTCGTTTGCTTGTGGAGCGGCCCGATCCCGCTACATTCAGCTCCGCGGGACCATGGGCTGCTCGCGCCGCTCCAGGTCTGTTTTTCGATTTTCCAGGTTCTTATTCAGGTTGTTCATGACCGCGAGCTTGCCCGTCTCAGGCCTCACCTCCTCCTCTGGAGCTGGTTTTCCGGCGGTCCAGCACCAATCTCAGCGCTCTGGCCATCGCCCTTTGGCTGTGGCGGCTGCCACCTCCGCGCCTGCTGCTGCGCCGGCATTGCGGCTCGTGGCCCAGTCGGAGGGCTTGCTGCAAATCCATACGGCGCCTTTCCGCGGCAGTTTCGGTGCCGTGCTCAGCCAGGCCCTGCGTAGTGCCGGCTTGGGCAGCCGGGTGCTGGTTACTCAGTTTCTTAAGGGCGGCGTAGATCAGGGTCTCGGCAGCAGCGTCTGGCTGTGTGGGCGACTGCAATGGCTGCGGCCCGGCGTGCCTGCCTGTCTGTCAGAGCCAGCTGCCCATCAGGAGCTCGAGTTGTTGGAGGCGGTGCGCCAGGTGTGGGCCTTCAGCCGCGAGCAGCTGCTCAGTGGTGCGGTGGATCTGATGGTGCTCGACGAGCTGGGCTTGGCTGTGGAGTTGGGCTACATCGATCAGGCTGAAGTGCTGGCAACCTTGGAGCGCCGACCGGCCCATTTAGATGTCATTTTGACAGGGCCAGCCATGACTCCTGAGTTGATGGCCATGGCTGATCAGGTCACCCAGTTGCGCCGAGGTCTCTGATGCTGAAGAACGACCGCTGGATCAACGAGCAGGCTGCGGCAGGCATGTTGCAGCCGTTTCAGTCGAGCCTGGTGCGCCACCTCGATCCCGAGGCGGCGGGCTCGCCGGTGCTCAGCTACGGCTGCTCTTCCTATGGCTACGACTTGCGGTTGTCGGCTAAGGAATTTTTGATCTTTCGGCATGTGCCCGGCACCGTGATGAACCCCAAGCGGTTCAACCCGGCAAACCTCGAACCGGCTCCCCTGCGCGATGACGAGGATGGGTCCTATTTCATCTTGCCAGCCCATTCCTATGGTTTGGGAGTAGCACTGGAGAAGATGAAGGTGCCATCAAATATCACGGTGATCTGCCTGGGTAAGAGCACATACGCCCGGCTAGGCATCATTGTTAATACGACCCCAGCGGAAGCCGGCTGGGAGGGTCACCTCACCCTGGAGTTCAGTAATTCTTCGGGGGCCGACTGCCGCATTTATGCAAATGAGGGAATTTGTCAGTTGCTCTTTTTTGAGGGCGATCCCTGCGAGACCACCTATCAAGATCGGGCTGGTAAATATCAGCACCAGCCCGAACGCGTCACTTTGGCAAGAATCTAATTTCCCGCAAAAGGCCCTATGGGGCGAGCCTGGGCGTCGCACCGAGAGGTGCGCCAAATGGTTCGCCCTATGGGGCGAGCCTGGCTCTATGCAAGCGGCTCTTTTCATACCATTCAGCAAATTGGGGTGTCCAAGCCTGCAGGTGGGGCCACATCAATTCACAAAGTTCGCGAATTTCGAGCTGGGCGTCGAGCTTGGCCCGCAGGTCAAGGAAGTGCAGAAATGCCCGCAAGGTGAAGCTCACCACGAAGTGCTGGCGGTAGTCGAAGGGCAGGATGCCGCGGGCGTGCTCCTCGGCGAAGCCAGCCGCCAAAAGGTCGCGGTAGCGAGCCGCTGCAGCGCTGCAGAGCTCTAGATCTATGCAGCGCTGCTCTTCGGTATAGGCGTATTTTTTGCCCTGCCGGTCGCTATAGCTACCTACGGGCCGTAGATAGAACACCTCCTCCAGTTCCAGTTCACCATTGGCGGCCTTGCAGATGCGATCGCCGGTGTAGCGCATCGATTGCACGTCAAAGCTCACCCCCACCCGGTGGGTACGCGCCTGCTGCATCACCGAGTGGGGAAACCAGCCAACGTTGAGCACGATCTGGGCGTGTTCTAAGGGGCCGTAGTGACCGCGCTCGCCGGCGAGAAGTCGTTTGATGCAGACCTCCCCTGCCTTGCTCTCCTCTGGCCAGCTGCTGGGATCTGCCGCCACAAAGCCCTCGCTGTAGTCCTGATGCATTCCCGCATAAACGCACTGCTGTGGGTTGGGCGTGGCGGCGATCAGGGCAACGCGGAAACGGGAATCCATGGCAGGCGTCAACCGTGGCTGCGGGGTCCGGCCATCGTGGCAGTACCTGGCTCCGCTGCCGCAACTTCGCCAGCGGCTTGGCTCAGGTTGCTGACGGCACCCACTCCGGCCAGGGGTGGCAGGGGTTCGCCGGCGATCAGGGCGCTGCTGAGGGCGCGCAATTCGTTGAGGCTGCGAGCGCCAATCGAGCGGCCCACCGCTTCACCGGCAGCATTGAACAGCTCTAGTTGGGGAATGCCGTTGACGTCGTAGCGCTCCAGCTCCGGCTGCCAGCGCGGATTGTCAACGTTGAGCAGCACCACATCGAGCTGGCCGCGGTGTTGGGCTTCGATCGTTTCCATCGCCGGAGCCATGGTGCGGCAGGCGTCGCACCAGTCGGCATAAAACTCCACCAGCGTTGGCTTGCCATTGCGCAAGGCCACGGGTAGATCCAGGGATTGGCGCGCCAAGCGCTCCAGGGGAGCCTCCGGATTCAGTCCGCCCCGGAACCACAGCAGGCCCGCTGCCAGTAGGGCCGCCAGCACGACTAGCAGCAGCCTTTCGCTTGGCCCCAGGCCGGAATTCGGGGTGGAGTTGGTCATGACTGCACTTTGCCAGTGCTTGCTAGCGTTTTGCGGAGGTAAGCGTGTTATTCCCGCGAGCCAGATCCTCGTGAAACGGCGCCTCACCCTGCACTTTCCCCGCGAAGCGGTGCATCAGCCGATCACCTATCGGCTGGCGGTGGATTTCGATATCGCCGCCAAGATCCTGCGGGCTCAGATTTCCCCCAACCAGAGCGGCACCATGGTGGTGGAGCTCTCCGGTGACATCGACGAACTGACGGCGGCGGAGGCCTGGCTAGAAAGTCAGGGGCTTGGCCTCAACCGGGCGCCTGGTCAGATAGCTGTCGACCGCAGTCTCTGTGTCGACTGCGGCATCTGCTCGAGCGTTTGCCCCAGCGGTGCCCTCAGCTTGAGCCAGCCAGCTTGGCAGCTGCAATTCGATGCGCAACGCTGCTTGGTGTGCGAACAGTGCATTCCGAGTTGCCCTCTGGATGCGATTTCCCTGGTGCTGGCTCCCCCGTGATGGCGATGTTGCGTCTGCTGTTGCTGCCCTTGCGGGCGCCGATGCTGCTGGTGCTGGTGGTGATATCCGTTTACGAGGGGCTGCAGTGGAGCCAGCCGCTCGAGGGTGCGGCAGCGTCGGGGATGGGGCAGTTATCCAGCTTGTTCTGGTCACTTGACTGTCTCCACGCCTTGCTGGTGGTGGTGGTGTGCACCATGCCCGACCTGCTGCTGCAGCGGATTTCCAATTTGATGGCCGCCAGTCGGGTGATGAGCCTGGTGATCAGCCTGTTGATCGTCACGGTGGGTGGCCTCTATCTGCTCCACCTCAAAGTGCTTACCAATGTGCTGATCCTGGGCACCACTGTGTTGTTGGCACGCCTCGATCTAGCCCGGATTCGGGTGGCACCCCCGCCGGTGCTGCTGGCAGGGGTGCTGGGGGTGCTGGTGTTGTCAGGGGCATGGGTGGGCCGCTGGCTGGCCAGCGGTGGTTAGCAGCTAGTCAGGGGTCTCTGCTGGAAATTCCAAAGGTTGCCAAGCACTTTTTTGACGTAAAGCCTGGTTTCCGGGTAGGGGATGGCTTCTATCCATAGCTCCGGTTCCTGTTGCAGTTGGGGAGTCACCCAGCCGGCGGTGGCACCGGGACCGGCGTTGTAGCTGGCAGCCATCAGCACGGGGTTGCCCTGCCACTGGCCCAGCAGTTGCTTTAGGTAGAGCGCGCCTAGCTGGGCATTGCGGGCTGGGTCGGTGAGGGCATCGGCTGTCAGGGGCGTGCCGGCCAGTTCGGCGGCGGTGGCTGGCATCAGTTGCAGCAAGCCGACGGCACCGGCGCCGGAGCTCACCCCCGGGCTGAAGCGCGATTCCTGTTTGGCTACGGCTGCCAGCAAGGTTGCCGGCACCCCGGCGGTTGCGCCAGCCTCCTCGAGCTCCGCCACGAAGCTGGCGGTTTGCAGGTCGCGCTCAAGCTGTTGGGCCAGGGCGCAGTTTGCATTCAGCGGTAGGCGCAGGCTGGCTTGCTCGAGTTGGCCTAGTCCCATCCAGTGGTCTCCCACGGCCCGGCGTAGGCGGCCTTCCGCAATCAGCTCCTGGGGACTGGCGGGGGGGGAGCTCCGCCCCGTGCGCCAGTGCTCCCAGGCTTCCAGGGGTTGGCTCAGGCGCCAGAGCCGGTCGATCTGCCAGTCGCCGCTGCCCAGGGGGTGCCATTGGGGTTGCCCAAGGGCCGGGCTGCTGCGGGGATCGAGGTTGAGATCGCCGCGGCCTAGGCGCACCGCAGCCCGCCAGCCGTAGTAGCCGCCGGGATGCTGTTTGTGCAGATCACTCCAGGTGCGTTCTGCTTTGGTGATGGCGCCTTGCTGCTTCTGGCTGAAACCCAGCCAGAAGCGCTGGCGTCCCACCAGCCCCACCGGCAATTCGCGACCGATCGGTGCACTCAGCAGCGTTGTGGCCGTTGCCCATTGGCGCTTGAGCAGGGCCTGACGGGCTTGCTGCCACTGCAGTTCCCAGCTGGCTGGATCGTTGGGCCAGCGCTGCAGCACCGCCAGCGTCGCGCTGATGTCGCCACTCTCCATCGCCCGCCGCGCCCGCACCGGGGCCGTGTCTTGCAGGGCAGAGGGCAGCCCGTTCAGGGCCTGGAGAGCCCTGGGCCCGGGCTGTTCGCTCAGTAGGGCCGCGGCCTCGCTGGCCTGGCTGGAGCCCGGCGCGGCTTTGGCCAGTTGCAGCAGCAGACTTTCGGCCTGGGCCTGCTGCTCGCTGCCGCCAGCGAGCAGGGCTCGGCCGATGGCTAGCTGGGTTTCTGGGCTCGGCGGACTGCCCTTGAGGCAGCTCAGGGCGGCGGCCGAGTCGCCTAGCTGGGCCAGGCCCCTTGCCAATTGGTCCCGCTGGTTAGGGGTAGCTGCGGCGGCCGTGCTCTGGCAGGCCTGGCGCAAGCGTGGCCCCGCACCGGGCCAACGCACACCGTGCCGGGCCAGATGCAGGGCTGCCTGGAGGCGATCTGCGCCGCTCGGACCCGCCTCCACGGCGGCCGCTAGGGCCGCGGGATGGGCGGCGAAGCGGCTGCGTAGTTTCTGCCGCAGCTGGGGCTGCTGCCGGCCCAGGGCATAAAGCCCATCGGCCGCGGCGGGCGTGTCGGGGAAGCGCCGCACCAGCTGCTGCCAGCGTTGCTGGGCGGCTGCCTGATCACCCAGGGCTGCGGCGGCCAGGGCATCGCGTTTAAGCACCAGGGCTGCTAGCTCATCGCCACCCCAGCCCTGGCCGCGCAGCAACCGGCGCTCGCCGGCTAGGTCGCCTTTTGCCTGGCGCGGCTGCAGCAGCAAGCTGGCCTCTCGCCGCCGCTCCGGATCGGGCGAGAACCGCCGCAGGCGCTCCAGGGTTGGGGTGGGTGTGTTGGGGTCTGGCGCGGGAATCAGGGTCAGCAGTGCCCTGCCGCCCCCTAAGGCAGCGCCGCTGCCCAAGCAGGTGAGGGCCAGCAGCAGGGGGAGGCGAGCCAAGGGCAATAGCGGCGCAGCTTCGGCATTCTGGTGAGGTGTGAATCCCACTTAGCTGGTGCGCCTGCCCTCCCTACCCCCCTATCTCTCCACCTTGCCTGGGGCTGAGCAGCGGTTGCGGGCCCTGCGGGTGTTGGCGGTATCGGGTCTGGTGCTGCTGCTGCGCCCCTTTTGGCCATTGAGCTGGCTGCCCGGCTGGGTTGTTGGTGCGCTGCTGCTCTGGACGATTGGCGAACTGGTGCTCTGGATCTGGTGGCCCCGCCGCTGGCGCTGAAAGGGATCCGGCCCCTACCTGGCCCAGGCCAGCCATGGCGAGCGCTTTGCAGCAGCCCACGTAACCTGAGCACCACTGAGGCATCTGCTGCTGCCCATGGCCGATCTGGCTCCCCATCCCGTTGGCCTGCCCCTGCGGGGTGTGGCCGGTTTCGGAACCGATGGCATCCGCGGCCGGGTGGGAACCCAGGTGAGCCCGGCTTTGGCTTTGCAGGTTGGCTTCTGGTGCGGCCAGGTGTTACCCCAGGGAGCGCCGGTGCTCATCGGCATGGATTCCCGCAGCAGTGGCCCGATGCTGGTGGCGGCGCTTACCGCCGGGCTCACGGCTGCAGGTAGGGAGGTATGGACCCTGGGCCTTTGCCCTACGCCAGCGATTCCTGGCGCCATTCGCCGTCTTGGCGCGGCTGGAGGTCTGATGGTGTCCGCCAGCCACAACCCCCCTGAAGACAACGGCATCAAGGTGTTTGGCGCCTCCGGCGCCAAGCTGAGCCGCGGCCAGCAGCAGGCGATCGAGGCTGGGCTGCAGGGGGTTGGGGCTGGCCAGGCAGTAGGTGCTTCCGGCGGCTTCTTGGGCACAGGAGTGGTGCAGGACCGCCCCGATTTACTAGCCGACTACCAGCGGGCCTTGGTGGCGAGCGTCATGGGTCGGCGCCTGGAAGGTTGCAAGATTGTGCTGGACCTCTGTTGGGGCTCGGCTTCTGCCTGTGGCGAGGCGGTGTTTCGGGCCTTAGGCGCAGAACTCACGGTGTTGCACGGCAAGCCGGATGGAACTCGCATCAACGTGGATTGCGGCAGCACCCACCTCGAGCCGCTCAGGCGCGCGGTGCTGGAGAGCGGAGCCAGCATGGGTTTTGGCTTCGATGGCGATGCAGATCGGATGCTGGCGGTGGATGGCCGGGGCCGGGTGGTCGACGGCGATCAGATCCTTTATCTGTGGGGATCGTCTCTGCTTGATGCGGGCCAGTTACCGGCCAATCGCATCGTCGCCACGGTGATGTCCAACCTCGGCTTTGAGCGTGCCTGGCAGGCCAAGGGAGGGGTGCTCGAGCGCACCGCCGTTGGTGATCAATACGTCCACCAGGCGATGGAGCAGCTGGGCGCTGGCCTCGGTGGTGAGCAGTCGGGCCATATTTTGTCGGCCCGCCATGGCATGAGTGGCGATGGGCTGCTTACCGCTTTGCAGGTGGCCACGTTGTTGCACCGCAGTGGCCAATCACTGGCCGACTGGATGGATAGCAGTTTCAAGCCCTACCCCCAGACCCTGGTGAATGTGACGGTGCCAGACCGGCAACGGCGCCAGCAGTGGCAGAGCTGCGCTCCGCTGCGGCTCGCCGTGGAGCAGGCGGAGATTGCGATGGAGGGACAGGGCCGGGTGCTGGTGCGCGCCAGTGGCACCGAACCGCTGCTGCGGGTGATGGTGGAGGCCTCCGATCAGCAGCTGGTGGACCACTGGTCAAGCCAGCTGGCCGCCGTAGCGGAGCAGCACCTCAACGCGGCCTAGCTTCCAGACACTCCCGAGCCAGGCTCAGGGCTCCGCTGCAGGCATCTGCGGCGGGTATCTGTAGTTGGGCGCCTGGGCAGCACTCCTCAAGGCAGGCCTCCAGCCGGCGGCGCAGCAAGGCAAGGTGCTCCAGCGCTCCGCCCATGGGCCATACCGGCGGGGCACTTAGCTGCAGCCGTGTGCAGATGGTGGCTGCCATTAGGGCCAGGGCCTGGGCGGAGCGCTCCACAACGGCGGCGGCGCCGGCATCACCCTCGCTGGCGGCGACCGCCACCAGCGGTGCCAGGCGGGCAAAGCCCGCGGCCCCGAAGCCAGGCTCAACAACCAAAGCTTTGATGGCCTGAGCGGCCTGGGGGTCGTCTGCGCTCACATTCAGTCCAGCCCAGATCCGGGCTCGCAGGGGCGAATCGGGCTGGCGTCCATCCGCCATCGCCAAGCTGAGGGCTAGGCCATCGCGGCCGATGTCCGTGGCCGAGCCAGCCCCATCGAGCAGCCAGCCCCAGCCGGAGCAGCGGTGTTCCTGGCCGGCTGGATTGCGCCCAACGGCGATGGTGCCCGTGCCGCTGATCACCAGGATGCCTGCGCCGCCCTGCTGGTTGCCCATGGCTCCGCGCAGGGCAGTGCGCTCATCTCCAGTTACTACTACGCGCTCAAGGGGTAGTTGCAGGGCCGCGGCCGCCAGCTGGCGGCCCTGCTCCTGGACGGAGCTGCCCACTTCGATGCCACTAGCGCCAATGCCGGCGGCTAGCAGGGGCGTGCCACTGTGCGGCAGGTGCAGGCGGGCCTGCGCCAGGCTGATTTGAAGGGCTTGGCGGAAGCGGGCGGGGCCGTCGGCTGCGGCCAGATGGCACACCCCAGGCCCCTGGCCTTCACCCAGCATTTCACCACTGCAGGCATCGCTGAGGCGACAGCTGGTGTGGGTTTGGCCGGCGTCGAAGCCGGCAATCAGGCCTGGCTCAGCCACGGCCTTCGGCGCGGCTAGCTCCGGCCGCCAGGGTGGCGATGCAAAACCAGCCGCTCAGTTGCACCTCCGGCCGGAAAAAGATCGTGTCGGTGAGTCCCTGCACCGTGAGTCCCACAATTACGGCGATCGCCGCCAGGGCCGGCAGGCTGAAGCAGCTATCACTGCGCCAGAGGCTGGTGGCGCTGCGCAGGCTGGCCAGCAGCAGTCCAATCCCGGCCAGCAAGCCAGGAATGCCGGCTTCCACCGCCAGCTCCAGGGGGATGGAGTAGGCGCTGAGCGCGTTGAACTTGGGTTGCTGAAACAGTGGATAGATCTGGTTAAAAGCGTCGTTGCCGGGGCCGATGCCAAGCCACGGGCGGGCCTGGACCATATCCAGTGCTGCAAGCCAGACGTTGATGCGGAAGTTGTTGGAGCTGTCTTGCCGGCCGGCCACCAGGCTCATCACCCGCACTCGCAGCGGCTCCACCTGGGTAACCAGAACTACTAAGAGGGCAGCGCCGCCAATTAGCAGCAGCAGGGGAAATAGGCGCCGCCAGAGCAGGGGCCAGGCCCGGGTGGCGCGCACGGCTAGTAGCAGCGAGATCACTGCCGCCTCGGCCACTAAACCCATCCAGGCACCGCGGCTGTAGGTGAGCACAAGGGCGGCTACCCCCAGCACCAGGGCCGTGAGGGCAAAGAGCTTGCGGGCTCGCCCCGGCCAGCGCAGCAGGGCCACGAGAGCTAGGGGAAGCACCGGCAGCAGGTACCCCGCCAGCAGGTTGGGGTTTTCGAGGGTGCTGTAGATGCGCACCGTGCCATCAGCTACGGAGTTGGGGTCAGCCCAGCGGGCTAGTTCGCTGCTATCGCCGTAGAGCTGGCGTATGCCGATCACGCAGGTGACCAGGTTTCCCGCCAGCAGCGCCGCCACGATCCGGTCCCACCAGACCGGAGCCAGGGTCAGCAGTTGGCGCATCAGGGCGTAGACGCCCAGGTAGCTCACAAGTTTGACCAGCCCCTTGGCGGCGGCCAGGGGCACCGGTGAGAAACCTGTGGCCAGCAGGGCGATGGCCAGGATCCCCAGAATCCAGCGGTCGATCTCCACCAGCGGTCCAGGGGTAGTGGTCAGGGCCAGCAGTAGCCATAGGAGGCCACTGGCCAGCACCAGCAGGCTGAGGCCGCTGCGGGTTACCAGGGGCAGGCCAGCCATCAGGGCGCAGAGCACCAGGCCGGCTATCAGGGTTAGCTGGCGCCCCAGCGGACCACTGTCAGCGCGCTGCAGGCAGCCCTGCCAGCGCAGCAAAATTGGCATTGGGGGGGCGCTCAAGGGGGTGCAGCCTGGCTTCAGGCCCGATTATCAACCGCTTCGAGCTGATCTTCCAGGTTGCGGTCGTTGCGTTGGTAGAGAACTCGGTAGACAGGCAACCCTTGGCTCAGCACGTAGGTTTCGCGCTCGGTTGGCACAGCCAGGGGGTTGCCGGCACGCCAGGGGCGCCCATCTGCGGCCGGGCGATCGAAGCCGCCGCTGGCCTCGATCAGCTGCACCATCGGTGTGATCACCGCCAGCACATCGCTCTGAATAAACAGCTCACGGCCCGGCCCCAGGGCCTCGGCCAGGGCCAGCAGCAGGGTGGGCTGCAGCACCCGCCGCTTTTGATGCTTTTGCTTAAACCAGGGATCCGGAAACTGGATCGTCACCCGCTGCAGCAGCCCGGCTGGCAGGGCCGCCAGCCAGTCCTGCAGGCTGATGTTGGCGTTGCAGAACAGGTAGTGGAGGTTGCCGAGCCCCAGGGCCTGGCGGTCGGCTTCGGCGGCATCCACCAATGGCCGGCGGATTTCCACACCTAGATGGTTGCAGTTGGGCTGGTGCTGGGCCAGGGCCAGCAGGAAGCGGCCGCGGGCGCAGCCAATGTCGAGATGGAGAGGCAGCTCCGGCTGACTGAAAAGCTCGGCTGGCGGCGGCAGGGGCCGGGGTAGCTGGAAAAAGAGGCTGAGTGGATTGACGTGCTGGCGCACCATCAGCCCTCTCCGCGCGGCACCAAGAAGGCCAGGCTGGCGGTGTAGCCGTGCAGATAGGTGCTGCCAGCGACCGGGCCGATTTCGCCGTTGCAGAACGATCCTGCGATGGGCACCTGATCAAACACTTCCCGGCACAGCTCCACGTCGCCGTCGGCACTGCCGTAGAGCCCAACGCCACGGCCTAGGCAGGCAAACAGCAGGGCAGCTAGGGGCTCCGGGTTGCGCCGTTGCTGTCTGGTCAGCAGTTGACGCAGTTCCAGCCTGGAGGCGCTGGCATCGCGCAGTTGGAACTGCACCTGTTGCCCCACCCGCATCCGTTCAGCCACGGCCACGGCGCCGTTGCGGGGATCGACACCAAGCAGGTTGCGCACTAGAAACGCGGTGGGGCCATCTGGGTCTGCAGCGCTGAGGCTGAAGTTGCTGCGGCCCACGCCCAGAAATAGCGAGTGCTTCACCAGCTCCCGCTCCTCGGCATTCAGATCCGTGAGGATCGACTGAAGCGCTGCCACAGGGCTGCGGCGGGCCTGGCCCTGGCTTACCTCCAGCACCACGTTGCGCTGAACTTGCTCCACATCAAAAACCGGCCCGATCGGCCGGCAGCCCTGGGCCACCACCGGATCGAGTTGCCAGGCCCCACCAATGAGGCAGCCGACGGCACCGCGAACCACCTGATCGCCAAACAGCAGGGAGCCATGGCCGGCACTGTGGGGGCCGGCGACCCCACCAACTTTCGCCGCCCCTGGACAGGCGTAATCCAGGCCACTGATCAGATCGTTGATGCGGGAGCAGCTGGGATCCACCAGCAGCAGCATCGAGGGGCTGGGAGCTACTGGCGCATCGAGCAGGGCGCGCCAGGGATCTGCCGGGCCGTCGAGGTCGGGCAGGCAGTCGGTATCAATCGCAAAAGGGTGGAGCTCGGCGCCGGGTAGGCGCAGCAGGGTGACACTCAGGGCTGGTTTGTTCTCCAGCTCATGGGGGCTGCCGCCAGCATCGGTGCCCACCACCCCACCGCCCAGGCAGCCAAGCCAGTGGCTGGCTTGGAGTTTCTCCTGCAATAGGGGTAGTAGCCGGGGCAGGTCGCTGGCGTAGCTGGCTGCGGCGAAGACCAAGGCCAGATCTGCAGGACCGGCCCCCCGCAGCTGGCTGGCGATGTCTTCAACCGAGGCTTGCAGCGAGGTTTCGCTGGCTAGGGCGGTACGGCACCAGGCCTGGGCAGGACGGGCCCCGAAGGTGCGGGAGAGCCAGCTGGGCAGGGAGAAGGCGGCCATGACTTGGACCCTATCGCTTGCCGGGGACGCGGATAATGGCGCCTTACCGAACCACACGCGTGCTCGCCGCCCTGCCAGAACCTCTGTACCGCTCCTTGGTGTGGCTCGATGTCCGCCTGGCGATGCTGTTCAGCGTTGGCTTGCCCCTAGTGCTCCTGATCTGGGCGTCGGTACGCAAGGAGGGATCCTTGGTGCGCCTGCTGGGCATTTATTGGAAGGTGGCCAGCCTGTTGCTGCTTGCAACCCTGCTGCTCACCGACCGGCGACCCCTCGGTTTTGTGGTTTTGCTGCTGGCCCAGCTGCTGGTGGTTCTGAGCGTCTGGTTTTGGGTTGATCTCAACGAGGAGCTGGCAGACCTGCCGCCCTGGCGTCCGTTGCCCCTGACCCTGCGCATCTGGCGCTGGAGTCTCACGGTGTGGGCCCTGCTTGGTGCCCTGCTTAGTGCCACGGCTCTGGGCTGTATGGGCCCAGGCGTCCTGGCCCAGTCCCGTTGCGCCGTATGGATTCAGCCGCCCCTTGGCCTGCACCGGCATGTGGAGGGGCTGTTTGCCTTCATTTTTGGCGGTGAATGGACCCCCGCCGTGGCCGCCTTCATCGGTTACGTGGGTTTGGTTGCCTATGTGGTGGGACTGTTGCAATGGCTGCTGGTGCGCTTGCCCAAGCAGGGGCGAATCGCTGGTGATTTCTAAGGATCAGCCCTTTGCTTTCTTTGCAGCCAAGCTTCCTTTGCCGCCATGACCCTCTCCGCTGCATCTGTGATGGCCCTGCTGGCCAGGCTGGAAGAGTTGAGCCGGGAGCGGCCCGATCGGGTGCTGCGGCTCAGGGGCCAGCTTCAGTTGGCGGCAGGCCCGCTTGAGCCCTACGAGCTGCTGATTTTTCGGGGTTTTTCAAGCAGCACCACCCACCCCACTGATTTCGATCCCGACCAGCCAGTGCTGCCTGATGGGGCGGTGATCGAAACAGCTGAATTACTGCAGGCCCCCCTGAATCCTGCTGCTGAGCAGCTGTTGGCTGGGCCCGTTTCCCCTGAGGTTTTCCTTGAATCTGGCGGTTGGGCTTGAGTCCTCTGATCAGCCCATCCCAACCACCAGGCGGCGCCAATCACCGCAGCAGGATTCCAGCTGGGCGGCGTGGCACTGCAGCTGGGCCAGGCTGGCTAGTTCGAAATCGGCGAAATCAAAGCCTGGCGCCACCGTGCAGCCCACCAGGCTCCATGTGGTGTTTCCAGCCACGGGTTCAGCTGCGAACCAGCTGCCGGCAGGCACCACAACCTGGGGCCGTTCTCCGGCGCTTAAATCAAGCCCAAGCCTGCTGACGCAAGCCTGGCCATCCGGGCGGAGTTGATAGATCAGGAGGCCGCCGCCGCCATGGTGGTGCCAGGCCTCATCGGAGCAGATCCGATGCCAGCTCGACCACTCGCCTGCGACCAGCAAAAACAGGATCGCCGTGCTGGCGGCCCTGGGCCCGCGCGGTGTATCAACAAGTTCGCCGGCCCGGTAGGTCTCGCGGTAGTAGCCACCCTCCGGATGGGGCTGCAGTTCCAGCTGCTCAATCAGTGCCGCGGCGTTCAGGACAGCACCGCCACGCAGCGGCCGCAGAGGCTGGGATGGGCGCTGTGCTGACCGATGTCGGTCTCGTAGTGCCAGCAGCGCTCGCATTTTTGGCCTTCGGCCTTGGCAATGCGCACCGTGATGCCGTTTGCGCTGGCCTCGGCCAGTAGCTCGGCAGGCGCTACGCCGCCTTGCTTCAGGCCTGACACCAGCAGCCAGTCGGCCAGGTTGTCGACGCTGGGGTGGCTTGAGCTGGCCAGCCAGCCCAGGGCCTCGCCTGTGCTGCTGCTGCCTGCTTCCAGCTCCAATTGCACCTGGGCCTCCAGCGAAGCACCCAGCTGGCCGCTGGAGCGGCAGCTCTCCAGTTGGCGATTCACCAAAGATCGCAACTCCAGGATTCGCTCCATCGGCGCCTCCAGTTGCGCTTGGCGCCACCCAGCGGGGGCCGTGGGCCAGCCCCGTTCGAACACCGAGGTTTCGGCTACCGGGTAGGGCAGGTTTTGCCAGATGTCCTCGGCCATATGGCAGAGCACCGGTGCGATCAGCCCAGCGAGACGCTCCAGCACCAGGCTCAGCACCGTTTGGCAGCTGCGGCGGCGGAACTCATCGGCGCCGCTCACGTAGAGGCGGTCCTTGGCGATGTCGAGGTAGACGTTGGAGAGGTCGACAACGCAGAAGTTCTGCAGGGCCTGGAAGAAGCGGTAAAACTCATAGCGCTCGAAGTCTCCCGTCACGCTGTCGATCAGGGCGGCGGTGCGCTGCAGCATCCATTGATCAAGCAGGGGCAGCTGGTCGTAGGGCACGGCGTCGCCGCCTTCAGCCTGGGGGCGCGGGTCGAAATCGTGCAGGTTGCCCAGCAGGTAGCGGGCCGTGTTGCGCACCTTGCGGTACACATCTGCCAGCTGCTTGACGATCCCCGGGCCCAGGGGCACATCGGCGGAGTAATCCACCGAGCTCACCCACAGGCGCAGCACGTCGGCGCCGTAGGCCGGCTCCTGCTTTTCGTTTTTGCCGCCCTCCACCAGCACCGCCGGATCGACGACGTTGCCCAGCGATTTGCTCATCTTGCGGCCCTTCTCATCGAGGGTGAAGCCGTGGGTGAGCACCCGCTTGTAGGGGGCGTGGCCGTTAACCGCCACCGAGGTGAGCAAGCTGCTCTGGAACCAGCCGCGGTGCTGATCGCTGCCTTCTAGGTAGAGATCGGCGGGGTAGTGAAGGCCGCGCTCCTGGAGCACGCCAGCCCAGGAGGAGCCGGAGTCAAACCACACGTCCATGGTGTCGCTGCCCTTGCGCCATTGGCTGGCTTCGGCGGCGTAGGCCTCAGGCAGCAGGCCGGCTTCATCGCGCTGCCACCACACATCGGCACCGTGCTCGGCGATCAGGGCCTGGATGTGGCCCAGGGTGGCTTCGTTGAGCAGCACCTCACCCGTTTCGCGGTGATAAAAGACGGGAATCGGCACGCCCCAGGTGCGCTGGCGGCTGATGCACCAGTCGCCCCGTTCGCTCACCATCGCTTCAATCCGGTTGCGGCCACTGGCCGGCAGCCACTCCACCTCTGCTATGGCGCCAAGAGCGGCGGCCCGGAAGCCCTCCACTGAGGCAAACCATTGCTCGGTGGCGCGGAAGATCGTCGGTTTTTTGGTGCGCCAGTCGTAGGGGTAGCGGTGTTCGTAGCGCTCCTGCTTGAGCAGCAGGCCGGTGGCCTCGAGGGCGCTAAGGATCGCGGGGTTGGCGTCCTTGAGCACGTTTGTGCCGGCAAAGGGCCCGGCTTCGGCGGTGAGGTTGCCGGCCTCATCCACCGGGCAGAGCACCGGCAGGCCATATTTTTTGCCGGTGTTGAAGTCGTCTACGCCGTGGCCTGGGGCGGTGTGAACCAGGCCTGTGCCGGCCTCGGTGGTGATGTAGTCGCCGCCGATCACCACCGGGCTGGTGCGCTCCAGCAGTGGATGGCGGTAAGTGATTCCTTCCAGCTCGCTGCCCTTAACGCTTAAAAGGGGTGTGAGCTCCAGTCCCAGACTGGTTTGCAGGCTCTCAATCAGCTCAGCGGCTACCACTAGGTGGCTGGCGGCTGGGTTGGGGGCGTCGCCCCGGGCAGCCACTGCGCAGATTGCGTAGTCCAGTCGCCCATTCACCGACACCGCCAGGTTGGCCGGCAGCGTCCAGGGGGTGGTGGTCCAGATAGCCACTGCCAGGCCGCCGGCCCCTGTGGCCACCGCGGCCGCCAGACCGGCGGTTTCTAATTGGGCGGCCAGGGCCCCGGGTAGCGCCACCACCGGGAAGGCCGCGAAAACGCTGGGGGAGGTGTGGCCGTCGGGATATTCGAGTTCGGCTTCGGCCAGGGCGGTGCGGGAGCTGGGGCTCCAGTGCACCGGTTTGAGGCCTCGATAGATGTGGCCGGCCAGCACCATGGCGCCGAAAACGCCGATCTGGGCGGCCTCGTAGCTCTTGTGCAGGGTGAGATAGGGCGTTTCCCAGTCGGCCCAGATGCCCCAGCGGCGGAAGCCGCACTTTTGGCCCTCCACCTGCTCGAGGGCGTAGGCGTGGGCCTTCTGGCGCAGCGTTACCGGGGTGAGCTCGGCCCGTTCGCTGCTGCTCAGCCCCTGCAGCACCTTGAGTTCGATTGGTAGGCCGTGGCAATCCCAGCCAGGCACAAACCGCGCCCGCTTGCCCTGCAGCAGGGCGGTTTTGTTGATGATGTCCTTAAGAATTTTGTTGAGGGCATGGCCCACGTGCAGGGCCCCATTGGCGTAGGGAGGGCCGTCGTGCAAGGTGAAGGCCTCGCCCGGGTTCTGCTGGCTCAGGCGCTCGTAGAGCCGTTGCTGGGCCCAGAACGCCTGGATTTCCGGCTCGCGCACCTTGGCATTGGCCCTCATCGCAAAGGGCGTCTGCAGCAGGTTGAGCGTCTCCTTGTAGGAGAGGGGGTAGGAGACGGGCGCAGGGCTGGCGGTCACGTCGCCTGGGGGCAGCAGAACTGATTATCCCGCCTGGCTGCTGGAGGGCTCGGCCAGCGGTTGCGGTTCCGGGATATCGGCTGTGGCCAGGCTGTCGATCTCGCTGACGGAGCTTGGCTCTTCCGGGCGCACCCAGCGTTTGCCACTGGTTTTGGGCTGGCGTTGCTGGGTCAGCCATTGGCTCACCCCTGAAGTGGCAGTGGTCAGCACGGCGAGCAGATGGGCCAGGCTGGCGCCCGCCTGTTGCAGGCTGGTCTGCCAGCGTTCCGTCGACCAAAGCCGCTGCTGCTCCTCAGCGGTGAGTTGCCGCCAGCGGCCCTGGGACACCTCGCCTGCGAGCCTGCCGATCAGCAGGCCACCGCAAAGCACGCCCAGCATCGGTGCGCCCGTGAGCCGGTCGGCACTGGTTACAAGCACCAGGCCCAGCAGCAGCACTACGGCGCCCCAGGCCGAATCCCGCGGCCGGCTCAGTTCGGTGGCCAGCAGCGGCAGCAGCAGGATGGCGAGACCCAGCAGCAGCGCCAGGAGTCCGCCCAGGGTGGCGAGCATGGCCAGAAGGCATGGAGTCCCCCATTGTGGGCGCCGCCCAGCATCTGTCCCTACAGTCGCGTTCTGCCCACCTGGCGGAATTGGTAGACGCGCTGGTTTTAGGTACCAGTGGCTTTGGTCGTGGGGGTTCAAGTCCCCCGGTGGGCATCATCACTTTCTTAAGTTGCCTTGATGCAACGCTCTGGGATCTGGTTCAGCTGAGATGACACAGGTTCTGGCCGCCTCTGCAACTGCCGTGGTCTCCGAGGGGGCAATGGCATCTCCCTCCCGGCTTGTGCCGCGGGAATTCCTTGACCCGCCCGCGCCCTGGAACCCCACCGTTGGGCTGTTTTTGGCTGGCTATGGCTTAGCTGCTCTCACGATTTGGGGCTGGTTTGTGGCTGGTTGGCCCCTGCCCGTGCTGCTGGCTACTGGATTTCTGGCCCTGCACTTAGAGGGCACGGTGATTCACGACGCCTGCCACAACGCGGCCCATCCGCACCGCTTCTGGAATGCGGTGATGGGTCATGGCGCTGCCCTACTGCTTGGCTTCAGCTTTCCCGTTTTTACCCGGGTGCACCTGCAGCACCACGCCCACGTCAATGATCCCAAGAACGATCCTGATCACATCGTCAGCACTTTTGGTCCGCTGTGGTTGATTGCACCACGATTTTTCTATCACGAGCTGTTTTTCTTCCGTCGCCGTTTGTGGCGTCGTTATGAACTGTTTGAGTGGGGCCTAGCCCGGGCCATTTTCGTGGCGATCGTGGTGGCTGCAGCAAAATTTGGCTTTCTCCCCTTTATTTTCAACTGCTGGTTTGCTCCGGCCCTAATGGTGGGAGTGACTTTGGGCTTGTTTTTCGACTACTTGCCCCACCGCCCCTTCCAGTCACGCAACCGCTGGCACAATGCCCGCGTTTATCCGGGTCGACTGATGAATTGGTTGATCATGGGTCAGAATTATCACCTTATTCACCACCTCTGGCCATCAATACCCTGGTTTGAATACCGCCCTGCCTATCACGCCACTAAGCCAATTCTTGATGCCAAAGGCTCGCCCCAGCGGCTTGGCTTGTTTGAATCCAAGAATGATGGTTTTAATTTTCTCTACGATATCTTTCTAGGTGTTCGCAGTCATCGCAAAAAGCGCAGCAAGCTTCGGCCTATTGCAGCTTTAATGCCTACCCGCCATGCCCGCAGGCGAGTGCTGGAGTTGCTTCACCGCACTGCGATTTCTCCGGTGCGTTAACCGGGGAGTTGACCTTGCTCAGCTAGCCACGATTTTGGGTACGCGAATGAAATCTCCTTCCCTTTGGGGAGCTTCATTTAGTAGCTCCTCGCGCACGTCGGTCGGGGTTACCAGATCTTCACGGCATACATTCACCACTTCCACTGCTCGAGTGGTGGCTGGCACTCCTTCGGTGTCAACTGTTTCAAGGTGGGCTACATAGTCGAGGATGCGCTCAAGTTGGCCGGTGTAAGTGGCGATCTTGGCCTCGGGCAGGTCTAGGCGGGCCAGCTTGGCCACCTTACGCACGTCGTCTGCGGTGATCTTGCTCATCGGGATTTACCAGCTAAGCCGACGCTAGCGCTCAGGTCAGGAAGGCTTTCAGGTCTGAGGCAAGGGCGGTGGCGGCCAGCTCCAAGAAGCGCTCGCCGTGGCTGGCCTGGGCCAGGTAGGGGTTGGAGCCCATGCGGCCATCCGGATGGCGGCGGCGGAAATCTTCAGGGCCGTGGATGGGGCCGGCCGGGGCTGGATCAGGCAGGGGCCTCTGCTTGGTCTGCAGGCTGGGCTCCAAGTGCAACGTGAGGGCGATTTCGCTGGGGGTGGCATGGTGACCTTCTTCCGAGCCATAAAGGCTGCGCGCCTCCTGCATTACCGGGCCAGCCATGAACCAATTGGCCAGCTTGCAGCGCAGCCGCGGCGCCACCGCCAGGCCCCGATCGGCGGCGCTGGCATAGGCCTGGGCGAAAGCGGCCTTGCTGGTGGCGATGTTGCCGCCATGGCCATTGATCACGTAGATGCGCTCGAAGCCGTGGCGGGCAAGCGACAGCACTACGTCGTGCAGCACCGCCAGCAGGGTGGAGGGTTGCAGGCTCACCGTGCCAGCGAAGCCCAAGTGGTGTTCGGCCATGCCGAAGGCCTGGGCCGGGGTTACCAGCACGCCGGTGCGGCGGCCGACTTCCAGGGCCACGGCCTCGGCCGTGAGCGCATCGGTGCCGATGGCGCCGGTGGGGCCGTGCTGCTCGGTGGAGCCCAGGGGCACAATTACTCCCTTGCAATTTTCCAGATAGGTCTCCACCTCAGGCCAGCTGCGCAGTTGCAGGCGAATGGCGTCATTGGAGCTGGCGGATTGGATCATGGTGAACAGCAGGTAGACCCTGGAGACTGGCTAGTGTTTGAAGGCCAGCAGTGCCTCGGCCCATGCTGCACCGCAAGCTTTATCAGTTTTGTGCCGAACAGCGCCCGGTGTGGGTGTTTTTGCGTGATCAGCAGCGCTGGATTGAGGAGGCCACGGTGGTGGAGGTCGAGGGGGATCTCGTCACCCTGCGCTACGACGCTGAAGACGACGACGAAACCCATAGCTGGGAGGAGAGCGTGCGGCTCGACTCGATCGGGGCCGTCAGCACCAGGCTGGCCTACGTCTGCCGCAGCGGCAGCCCTGATGACGTGATCACCTCGGAAGACTGCCCCGAGGCCGAGCGGCTGCCTAGTCAGGGTCAGTGAGCGGTGCCGTTGCCGTCGTAGTCGTCGGTGTCGTAGTAGCCACCTTTGGTGCCAAAAAACAGGGTGGCAAGCACGAATAAGCCGCTGCCAAAGATCAGCACGGTGGCGAGGGAGAAACCGGCGGTGTGCATGGCGAACCCAGGTCTGGGCATTAAGGATTTCAGTCTGCTGGCGGTTGCTCCCGGTGGCGAGCAACGCGTTGATCTTGTGGTGAATCCATTGCCGAAGGCCTGCTTCGCCCGCCCCGCCGAGCAGGTCGCCCCCGAGCTGATCGGCTGCCTGCTGGTGAAGCGCCAAGCGGATGGGGAGTTGCTGTGGGGCGTGATTGTGGAAACGGAGGCGTATGCCCAAGACGACCCCGCCTGTCACGGTTACCGCCGCCGCACCCCCAGCAACGAAACCCTGTTTGGTGAGCCTGGGCGGTTTTATGTGTATGTGAGCCATGGCATTCACCACTGCGTCAATGTGGTGACGCACCGTCCCGACTGGGCCAATGGGGTGTTGCTGCGCGCCGTGGCCATTCCTGGTAAGCCGGAGCGGTTGGCGGCGGGTCCTGCCCTATTGGCACGCTGCTTTGGCATCGATCGCTCCCGCGACGCCCAGCAGGTGCATCCCGATCAGGGCCTGTGGATAGCCCCGCGGCCGCCAGAGCTGGCAGCTTTGGCCGCCGCCGACCTGGTTCAAACCAGCCGCATCGGCATTGGCCAGGGCCAGGACATTCCATGGCGCTGGTATTGGCGGGCGAGCCGCAGCGTCAGCAGGCGGGTCAGGGGTGATCGGCCGCCCCGTGCACCTGTCCAGTGTCGCTAGCGCAAGTCAGCCTCTACCCTGACCCTGTGAGCCGCCGCACCCCTTGAGCAGCTGGAGCCACCGCCATGTGCTGGATCTGGCGGCCTTTTCGCTGGATGATTTCACCACCGTGCTGACCCTGGCCCAGCGCTTTCGCGCCCTGCCGGTGGCTGGAGCTCGCAAGTTGCCCGCTCTGCAGGGGCGGTTGATGACCAGCCTGTTCTTTGAGCCCAGCACCCGCACCCGCAGCAGTTTTGAGCTGGCGGCCAAGCGGCTCTCGGCCGATGTGCAGAGCTTCTCGCCTTCCTCCAGCTCCCTGAGCAAGGGCGAGAGCCTGCTCGATACGGCCCGCACCTATGTGGCCATGGGTGCCAATGTGCTGGTGGTGCGCCATCGCTGCGCCGGGGTGCCCCAGAGCCTGGCGGCCGACCTCGACCGTGCTGGCGAGCGGGTCGCGGTGCTCAATGCCGGCGATGGCCTGCACAGCCACCCCAGCCAGGGATTGCTGGATTTGTTCACCCTGGCGCGCCACTTCGCCCCTGAAGCCCCCACGCCCACGGGCCTGCGGGGCAAGCGCATCGTGATCGTGGGTGATGTGCTCCACTCCCGCGTGGCCCGCTCCAACCTCTGGTCCCTCACCGCCTGCGGCGCCGAGGTGGTGCTCTGCGGCCCGCCCACCCTGCTGCCGGATGCCTTCGCCGACTTTGTGGCCGCCCCCCCGCCAGGCCAGGCGACCGATCCAGTGGTGGCGCGGGGTCCGGTGCGGATTGAGCGCAGCCTGGAGCAGGCCCTGGCCGGGGCCGATGCGGTGATGACGCTGAGACTTCAGAAGGAGCGCATGCATCAGCACCTGCTCACCAGCCTCGACACCTATCACCGGCAATTCGGCATCACCCGAGCGCGCCTAGCCCTCTGCGGCCCGTCCGTGCCACTGCTGCATCCGGGCCCGGTGAATCGGGGCGTGGAGCTGGCGGGAGATGTGCTCGATGATCCCGCCGTTTCACTGGTAGAGGAGCAGGTGCGCAATGGCATCCCTGTGCGGATGGCCCTGCTCTATCTGTTGGCCGCGGCAGAACCGTTGGCCTGAAAAGCTTTGCAGCAGTTGAATTAGAGCAACTTGAAGCCGTCAAGCAGCAAGCCGTAGAGCAAGCCGATCCGAGTCATGTCGAGCAACTGCAGCACGAGTGCATCACCACCACGACGTATCAGCGGGCCCCTGGCGCGAATGGCCAGCTCGATGGCCGCCACGCAGATCAGGGCCCCCACCGGGTCGAGCTTGGCCAGGGCGCCAGTGATCGAGCCAACGGCTCCGCCAATGCTGAAGCTGATCAGCAACACGATCAGCAACAGCGATAGTCGCCGCCAGGGATTGGCTGCCCAACTCTCTAGGGCCGCCCGAGCCTGGGCAACCCGTTCCTGGAAGCCGGTCTGTTGATATCGACTTCCGGGAGGTGAGGCCATCACGGCTGAAGGGTTATCAGCGAGGGCCAAAAGGGGAGGCAGGGATGCTGACGGCGGTGATCCCCATCACCCGGCCCGAGCCCTGCCAAAGCCTGTATACACCATCTCTGGCGTGTGTGCAGCCTTTTAACGCTACCTATAGGGGATTCCAATAAAAAAGCCCGAGGCCAATGGCTCGGGCTGGGTGATGGGGACTGAGCAACCAAAGCGCCTGGCTGGCTAATGATCAACCGCCCGCAGACGTTTGCCAGAGCGTCCCCAGGGGCTTGACGTCTCCCAAGTGCTTCCCGAACTGGGTCTCAGCCGTCGCTGTCCTTCTTGCGGGAGGATTTGCCCTCGAGGAGCTCAAGCAGAGCTTCCATCTGAGCCATAACCCCTCGAACCTCGCCGGCTTCTGGAAGTAAGCCGTCGTCCATGACGCCCTGGTGCATTTCTCGGAGCTCCTGACGGATGTACCGCAGGTGGCTAACCACCTGTTCGCGTTTCGACTGCGACATCGATGGGTGTTCTACTGATGCACCCTTTTACCGCATCGCCGGTTCACTTCTGGCCAAACCTTGCCTTGGCCTGCTCATAGAAGGGGGCATCGATGGCATTAAGGCCGGCCTCCTGTGCCATGGTTTCGATGCGGCGCCGCACCGCTGGACGTACAAAAAAGGGCACTTCCTTAAGTTTGGCTTCGGCGTCTGGATGCCAATCCATAGGGCTGACCAGCAGCGCTTCTTTGAGTAGAAATGGAGAATAGGGGACTCGAACCCCTGACCTCTGCGGTGCGATCGCAGCGCTCTACCAGCTGAGCTAAATCCCCGGGTTAGGGCCCTCCTTTGTCCCTAGATGGCCATTATCCCCGACCCCACCACCCCAGCAACTTCCATGAACGCGTCGATCACCCCCGAACGGCTCGCCGCTTTCGATGAAGCTTCGATCGCCGAGCTCGCCCGTCGACTGGAGGAAGACGACTACCCCAGTGCCTTTGACGGCTTAGCCGATTGGCACCTGATGCGTGCCCTGGCGATCCACCAACCGGAGTTGGCTCGCCCCTACGTGCATCTGGTGGATCAGGAACCCTTTGATGAGGACTGATCCGGCGCACCCGCTGGCGGGTCGCCGCGTGTTGGTGGGTATCAGCGGCAGCATCGCTGCGGTCAAGCTGCCCCAGGTGGTGAGCTCCCTGGTCCAGTGCGGCGCCGAGGTGCGCTGCCTGGTTACGCCGTCGGCTGCCCATTTGGTCAGTCCGGTGGCCCTTGCCAGCCTCAGCCGCAATCCCTGCAACCTCGACGCGGATCAGTGGAGTCATCGTGCTGCCAGGCCGCTGCATGTGGAGCTGGCGGAGTGGGCTGAGTTGGTGTTAGTGGCGCCCTTGAGTGCCACCAGCCTGGGTCGTTGGGTGCATGGGTTGGCTGACAGCCTGCTGGCCAGCACCCTGTTGGCTACCGAGGCGCCGGTGCTGGCTGCTGCGGCCATGAATACATCGATGTGGACCTCCCCGGGAGTGCGCCGCAACTGGGAGCTGCTGCAGGGCTTTGAGCGGGTGTTGCCCCTGGGACCTACGGCGGGATTGTTGGCCTGCGACCGGCAGGGGGACGGCCGCATGGCTGAGCCGCAACAGCTGCTCCTGGCCTTGCAGTGTCTGCAGCTGTGGGGCTGGCAGCGGGACTGGGCTGGCTTGCGGCTTTTGGTCACTGCCGGTCCCACCCGCGAGCCACTGGATCCGGCTCGCTTTCTCACCAACCCCAGCAGCGGGCTGATGGGTGTGCTGCTAGCCCAGGCCGCCCGGCTGCGTGGGGCGGCGGTGACTTTGGTGCATGGTCCGTTGAGCGTGGATTCCCAGTTGCTGGATGGCTTGGCTTGTGTGCCCGTCCAGACGGCGGCCGATATGGAGCAGGCCTTGGTGCGTCTTCAGCCCACAGCCGATGCCATTGCCATGGCTGCGGCTGTGGCCGACCACCGCCGCCAGCAACCGCTCCCTCACAAACTGAGCAAGGAGGAGCTAGCCCTTGAGCTCGCCTCCGGCTGGCAGCCGGTGCCCGATCTTTTGGCTGGCCTGGTGAGCCGCCGGCACCCCGGTCAGCGGATTTTGGGTTTCGCGGCCCAATCGGGCGATGTATTGGCTCAGGCCCGTGCCAAGTGGGCCCGTAAAGGCTGCGATCTGCTGTTCGCCAACCCGATCGATCAAGCCGATGCGGGCTTTGGCGTGAACAGCAACCACGGTTGGCTGCTGGGAGGGCAGGGCGGCGAGCAACGCATCGAGCCGGGTTCAAAGCTGGCGATTGCCCAGCAGTTGCTTACCGCCCTGCGGCCCTAAGCCACCAGTGTCTCTTCGGCGGGCAGGGTCTGGTCTGCAGCAGCTTCGTTCTGGAGCAGATCCATAAAGGTGCGCAGTTGCAACCTCGGGATGTAGGGCCAGCCGCCACTGCGCTCGACACTTTGCAGCAGGCTGAACAACTGGCTGCGGTCGGCTGGAAGGCTGCCCCGGAAGGGGCCGTCTTGGACGGAGCGATGCAGCTGCTCGAGCTGGCGCAGCAGGGTCAGCAGGGCTTCAGGCTGGCCTTCGAGCTCACTTGCCAACTCTTCTAATTGCTGCAGCTGGTTGGCGAGACGGCCTTGCTGGGATGGGGTGAGGCTCATGACTGCTCTTGCTTTGCGCTCGCGTCGGGCTCTCGCATACAGGTTGTTGAGAGCCGCGACATCGTACGGGGAATGGCAGATTTGCACCGGTAGGATCGACGACAGCCCAGTTCCCATCCACCGTCTCTGCGGCGTTTCCCCATGAGTTTTCGTCCTCTGCTGGCTCTTGTGCTGGCGCTGTGCCTGACCCTGGTGACCGCGTGCAGCGGTGGTGCCAAGGCCGTGGATCGCGCCAATCTCACCTACGAAGACATCCACAACACCGGCTTGGCGAACGACTGCCCGTCGCTGCCGGATTCGGCCCGCGGCTCGATCTCCCTCGATCCCGCAGCTAAATATCAGCTCCGTGAAATCTGCATGCACCCCGCCGAGGTGTACGTGAAGGGTGAGCCTGCCAACAAGCGCCAGGAGGCACAGTTCGTTGCCGGCAAAATTCTCACGCGCTTTACCTCCAGCCTTGATCAGGTGTACGGCGATCTGGCCGTGACAGCCGATGGCCTCAGCTTCAAGGAGCTCGGTGGCATCGACTTCCAGCCGATCACCGTGCTGCTACCCGGTGGTGAGGAAGTGCCCTTCACCTTCTCCAGCAAGGAGTTGTTGGCCACGTCTGATGGTTCATCTCTAACCACCAGCACCGACTTTGAAGGTCCCTACCGGGCTCCTAGCTACCGCACCAGCAACTTCCTCGACCCCAAGGGCCGGGGCCTAACCACCGGCTACAGCAGCGCTGTAGGCCTGGTGCCTGCTGGAGATGAGTTCACTGGCGAAACCGTGAAGCGCTATGTGGATGGCTCCGGCACCATGAACCTCTCCATTACCAAGGTCGACGCCAGCACTGGCGAGTTTGCCGGTGTGTTTACTGCAATCCAGCCTTCCGACTCCGACATGGGCACCAAGGCGGTTGTCGATGTCAAGATCGTCGGCCAGCTCTATGGCCGCCTAGAGCAGTCTTGAGCCCTAGTCGCTAGCTGCGCAGGTCCTGCCTGCCTCTTCAAGGCCCCACCGGGGCCTTTTCTATTGGGAGCCAGAGCTTTTTATTGGCAGTTGAGCCTTGACTCCCCGGTCTGGGAGAATCCAGCCCTGTCTGATTGGCCCCCATGACCGCTGCTGAATCCGCTGGCTTGATCGCGCCTCACGGTGGGTCATTAGTGAATTTGGCGGTGCCAGCGGCTGAGCGCGAGTCGCTGCTAGCCGGGGTGAGCCGCAGGATCGAGTGCAGCGATCGCAATGCCTGCGACGTTGAGTTGCTGGTGGTGGGCGGGTTCTCTCCCCTGCGTGGCTTCATGCATCAGCAGGACTACGAAGCCGTGGTGGCGGGCCACCGCACAACCAGCGGCCTGTTGTTTGGCCTGCCGATCGTCTTCGACACCGATGACGCTTCGATTGCTGTGGGCGACCAGCTGCTGCTCACCTATCGCGGTCAGGAGCTGGCAGTGCTGACGGTGGAGAGTCGCTGGGAGCCTGATAAGGCGCGTGAGGCTCAGGGCTGCTACGGCACCACCTCTATTGAGCATCCGGCGGTGAAGATGATCGCCACCGAGCGGGGTCGCATCTACCTCGGCGGCAGCATTCAGGGCCTGGAGCTGCCCAGCCGGGTTTTCCCTTGCAAAACGCCCGCTGAAGTGCGCGCCACCCTCCCCTCTGGCCAGAGCGTCGTGGCTTTCCAGTGCCGCAACCCCATTCACCGCGCCCACTACGAGCTGTTTACCCGGGCATTGGACGCGGCCAACGTCAGTGAGCAGGGTGTGGTGCTGGTGCACCCCACCTGCGGCCCCACCCAGGACGACGACATTGCCGGCGAGGTGCGATTCCAGACCTACGAGCGGCTGGCGGCTGAGGTGAATAACGCCCGAATTCGCTGGGCCTACTTGCCCTACTCGATGCACATGGCCGGCCCGCGGGAGGCTCTGCAGCACATGATCATCCGCAAGAACTACGGCTGCACCCACTTCATCATTGGCCGCGACATGGCCGGCTGCAAAAGCTCCCTCAG
>NZ_JAGQBD010000027.1:0-39438 GCF_024345455.1 Cyanobium sp. T1G-Tous | reverse complement strand
AGCCAGATGATCCCGAAATGAGCCGATAGAGCCAACAATTTCCGGCCTCAGAGGCAAATCAAGGCCAAAGGCAGCTTTGCCCGGTCTCAAGAGGCACTTAACTCCCTGTTGCCCAGAGCTTCCCTAGTAACAGGCTCTTCAAGTGAGGCCGCGATCACCGGCGAAGAGATAGCGCACCAAACTCAGCATCAGGACGATCAAAAACAATGCCAAGCCAATCGTGCAGGCGTAGCTGATCTCCAGCTCGGCAAAAGCCTGGTCGTAGACGTAGTAAACGAGGGTGCGGGTCGAATCGGCAGGGCCACCTTGAGTCATTAAAAAGACCTCTTCGAACACCTTGGTAGCTGCAATTGCGGAAATGACCGCCACCAGGGTGATGTAGGGCCGCAGCAGCGGCAGGGTTATATCCAGGTGCTTTCGCAAGCCCTCACTGCCATCGAGGGCCGCTGCCTCGTAGAGATCGGGGGAGATGCCCTGCAGCCCGGCCAGAAAGATCACCATGTAGTAGCCGAGGCCCTTCCAGAGGGTCACGAGCATCACTGAGGGAAGGGCCAGCAGCGGCGATGTGAGGAAAGCGATGGGATCAAAGCTCCTGCCCAACAGGGCGGTGAGCCAGCCGTTAATCAGGCCGTTTTCGGCATAGATCCAGCGAAAGGCAATCGCCGCCACCACGATCGACACCAGAACCGGGGTGTAGAAGGCAGCACGAAACCAATGGATCGCCGGCAGCTGGCGGTTGACCAGCACAGCCAGGGCTAGGGCGCCGACCACGATCGGGGGCACCACTCCCAGCAGATACAAAAAGGTGGTGCCGGTGACCCGGAAAAACATCGGGTCGGCCAGCAGGCGCCGGATATTGGCCAGACCAACGAAGCGCAGCGGCTCGCTGACATCGAGGCCGGCCTGGCTGAAGCTCATAACCAATGCCATCGCTGCCGGAATCAGCACCGACAGCCCGATCAGCACCAGGGCAGGGGTCAAAAAGCCCCAGGCCGTGGCGGTGCGCTTGCGGAGATTGGCCTCGCTCATGCAAGGCAAAGTACCTGGGCTGAAGGATGATCGCCCTATGGATCTGCAAACGATCAGGGTGGAGCTGCAGGCTGCCCCCTACCCGGTGATTATCGGCTCGGCAGCCTTGCTGAGTCTGGGCGACCAGATTCGGGGCCTGGGCTTTAAGGCAGGCACCAAGGTGCTGCTGGTGACCAACGCCGTGGTGGAAGCCCACTACGGCGCCACTGCCCTGCAAAGCCTCAGCGCGGCTGGGCTTGATGCCAGCACCCTGGTGATCGAGGCGGGAGAAGATCAGAAAACGCCAGCAACCGTGGGCCTGATCCATAACGCAGCCTTTGCCCGCCGGCTGGAGCGGGGCTCGCTGATCGTTGCCCTTGGCGGTGGCGTGGTGGGCGACATGGCTGGATTTGCTGCCGCCACCTGGCTGCGGGGCATTGCCGTGGTGCAGGTGCCCACCACCCTGCTGGCCATGGTGGATGCGGCGATCGGCGGCAAGACCGGCGTCAATCACCCCGGCGGCAAAAACCTGATCGGCGCGTTTCACCAGCCGCGCCTGGTGCTGATCGACCCCAGCAGCCTTGCCACCCTGCCGGAGCGGGAATTTCGCGCTGGCATGGCCGAGGTGATCAAATACGGCGTGATTGGCGACCCCGAGCTGCTGGCCGAGCTGGAGGCATGCGGCGCCCAGCTGGCCAGCTTGACCACATTGCCAGCCGAGCTGCTGCAGCGAATCCTGGTGCGCTCCGCCGCCGCCAAGGCGAAGGTGGTGGCCGCCGACGAAAACGAAGGGGGCCTGCGGGCGATCCTCAACTACGGCCACACCCTGGGCCACGTGGTGGAGACCCTCTGCGGCTATGGCACCTACCTCCATGGCGAAGCCGTTGGTTTGGGCATGCTGGCGGCCGGCGAAATCTCCCTGGCCATGGGCCTATGGAGCGCTAGCGACCAGGAGCGCCAGCGGGCCGTAATCACCGCCGCAGGTCTGCCGCTAGCCTGGCCAGCCCTCGATCCCGACGCCGTGCTGGCCTGCCTGCAGGGCGACAAGAAGGTGCGGGAGGGTCAGGTGCGCTTCGTGCTGCCCACCGGCATCGGCAGGGTTGAGATCCGCAGCGACGTCAGCGAAGCAACGATCCTCAGCGCGCTCGCCAGCTGCGCCTAAAGGGCGTTGCGAGGTGGGTGGCCGTCGCCGCGCAATAGCTGGCGCTCCCAGCGGTTTAGCTGCCGCAGCAGCAGGGCGCTGCCGCCAAGCAGCACCAGCAGGGTCAACCGGGCCGTCAGCCCGGGCAGCCAGGCCGCCAGCAGCAGCTCCACCCCCAGGGCCAACAGCACTAGCGGCCGCCAGCGGCGTATTTGCCGCAGGGCACCGGAGCAGGCACGGCAGTGGCGGGTGTGGCTGTCGTAGCGATCCATCAGGGCTGTCCGACCCAGCCGGGGCGGCAGGGCGGAGCCTGGGCATGGCTGGCCGGCAAAATCCTTGACCCATTTGTGCAACGCCCGCACGTAGATGTCGGCGCCGGTGGGCAGGAAGCTCGCCTGGCTTTGAACCCGTTCCTGCCAGTGCAGAAACACCTGGTCGTCTTCGAGCACGGTGTGGTTGCCGATGTGCTGCAACCACACCGGCCGAGCCCGCAGCAGGAGCCGGGGCAACACAGAGCGGAACTGAAACGGGAAGCGGGCAAACAAGCGGCATTCCCCAGCCCGGATCGGCGTGGCATACACGACCGTGAGGAAGCGGGCAAATCCCTTCGCCGTGAGGTCGTGCCACATCAGGCCCGGCGCCTGAAAGGTGGTGAACTGACTGCCCAGGCGCCCCCGGCGCGGGCCCTCGGGCCAAGTGGCAGTGAACCCCTCCGGCCCGAAACTGGTCAGCTCAGCTACCACTGGAGCGGCGTTCTGGCGCTTACCAACTGTTCGGTGGTGGGTGAAGGGCACATGGCTCACATCGAGCACGTTCTCCAGCAGGGTGAGGGCATCCATCGGCAGATCGCGGAAGGTGTCCTGCACCAGCCAGCCGGGTTCCTCGAGCACGGGCACCAGCGGCAGGGGCACCGCCTCAGCCGCTACCGGGTCGCCGGCAAACACAAACAGCAGCCCCTGGGCGCTGGCTGTGGCATAGCGGCGGCAGGAGCTGAGTGGGTTGGCGCCGATTGCGGCTTCGGCCTGGGGGATCGCGGTGCAGCTGCCCTGGGCGTTGAAACTCCACCCGTGATATGGGCACTCCAGCTCACCCCTTTCGTTGAGGCGGCCTTCGCTCAAGGGCACGAGCCGGTGGGGGCAGACGTCGGCAAAGGCGCACCACTGCTGGCCTACAGCGTCCCACCAGAGCACCAGATCCATCTCCAGCAGGGTGAAGGCCGTGGGGCGGCGAGGATCGAGATCCTGCAGATAGGCCACCGGATACCAGCGCTGCAACCAGTGCTCCTGCCTGATGCTGGTACCGCTGGCGTAATCAATAACAGGAGCGGGGATCACCATGAGCGGCGGCAGCAACTGGGAATAGCCGATGGCTCGATGATGGCGCGCTGACGCGCGGCTCCGCTCAACTAGAAGCAGAGGTGTAGAAGCGCTGGGCGTAGCGCCACAACAGGCGACTGGCCACCAGGCACAGCCCGGCAGCCAGCAGCGAACCCAAAGCCCAGATGGCTGAACCCCGCCCCAGCAGCGCCTCAGCGGGCACGGTGGTGAGAAAGGCCACCGGCAGCACAAAGGTGAACAGCAACCGCAGCGCCGGCGGATAGGCACTCACCGGGTAGCGGCCCGCCACCAGGGTGTAGCGCAACACCTCGGTGGCATTCCACACCTTCACAAACCAGATGCTGAGGGCCGCCAACACAAACCAGAGGCTGTAGAGAATCACCAGGGCTGCAAACAGCAGCGCCAGCGAGAGCAGCACGGGCCCAGCCGCCGGCAGGCCGGATGGAGCCCCAGGACCCCTGTTCAGCAGGGCCCAAGCGATCAGGCCAAAGCCAGCCAATATTCCTGGCAGCCCCCAGGGCGACACGGTGCGGGCCGACAGCCAGAACTGGCTATCAATTGGCTTGAGCAGCACGTAGTCGAGGGTGCCGGTCTGCACGTGGTTAACGATGCGGCTGAGGTTGGGCTGCAGCACGCAGGTGGTGAACCCATCCAGCAGCGTGTAGAGGCCCAGCACCACCAAAGCGCCACTCCAGCTCCAGCCCCCCAGCTGGGGCCCACCACCAAACAGCAGCTGCAGCACAAAGACGCTGCCGGCCAGGTTGCCCAGCACCGACAGCAGCTCGATCCAGGCATTGAGCGGGTATTCGAGTTCGGCCGCCAGGGAGGTGCCCCAGAAGCAGCGCAGGCTGCGCCAGTAGCGCGCAAACTCCCTCACGCGCCCATCGCCGAGTAGCGGCGCAGGCCGGCCCGCCACAGCCAGTGGCCGATCGGCAGCAGCAGCAGGCACCAGGCGGCGATCGCCCCAAAACCCAATGCCACATTCACCGGTTCGCCGGCCAGCAGCCGGGCGGGGAAATCCACCATCCAGGGGAAGGGCGTGGCCAGGGCCAGCCGCCGCACCGCTGGAGGAAAGGTATCTAGGGGTGCCACCAGGCCCGATAAAAACAGATAGGGAATCATCAACAGCCGATCGAGGGCCACTGCCCGCTCACTCCAAAAACAGAGGGTGGTAACAAGCACCTGCAGCAGAAAGCGCAGCAGAAAGGCCGCCACAATCGCCAAGATCCCCAGCAGCAAAGCCCCCGCCGACGGCAGCCACAGCAAGCCGGGCGCCGCCAGCCCCACCACCAGCAGCATCACGGCCACAAAGGGAATTCGCGACGCCTGTTCACTGAAATGGGCCGCCAGGTATCGCCAGAGCGGCGAAAGCGGCTGCAGCAGGAAGGGCGACAGGCGGCCCTGCAGGGCGTCGTCTTCGAACACCTGAATCAGCCAAACCACCGTGAACTGCCGCACCACAAAGGCCGCCAGGAAGTAGTGGCTGAGCTGCTGGGGGGAGAGGCCAGCCGCCGCCGCCGCGCCCGAGCCGCTCCAGACGCCGAGCATGATCAAGGGCAAAACCCCTGATAGGGCCCAGAGGGCAATCTCGGCCCGGTATTCGAGCATCAGCGCGTACTGACTACCCAGCAGCGCCCGCGCCACCCGCCACGCCCAGCTCACTGGGAGACCTCGGAGTTTGAATCGCGCTGGCGGAACAAGCCGCCGATCAGCTCCTCCACCGGCGGATCACTCACCTCCAGATCCACCACCGCAAAGCGCTCCAGCAGCGCCGCCACCTGCTCGGCGAGCTGGGCCCGCGGCACCAGCAGCCGCACCAGATGGCCCTGATGGGCTTCGAGCTGGCCAAAACCGGCAAAGGCCTCCGGTGGATGGAGGTCGGCAAGCTCCAGCCGCACCTGGCGGCAGGGGGCCAACCGCTGGGTGAGATCGGCGAGGGAGCCATCGTGGAAGAGCTGGCCCTGGTGGATCAGCAGCACCCGCGGGCAGAGGGCCGTGATGTCGCCCATGTAGTGGCTGGTGAGCAGGACGGTGGCGCCGGTCCGACGGTTGTAGTCGGCGAGGAAATCCCGCACCCGCGCCTGGGCATTCACATCCAGACCCAGGGTGGGCTCATCGAGAAACAACACCGCCGGCTCGTGCAGCAGAGCCGCCAGCAGCTCGGCCTTCATCCGCTGACCCAGGGAAAGCTTGCGCATCGGTCGCCGCAGCTCCTGGCCCAGCTCCAGCATCTCGGCGAGTTGGCCTATGCGCCGCTGGGCCTCCGCCTCCGCAATGCCGTAGACCGCGGCATTGACCCGCAGCGAATCGAGGGCGGGCAGGTCCCAGATCAGCTGCTGGCGGTTGCCCATCACCAGGGTGATCTGGCGCAAGAAGCGGGCCTGACGCCGATAGGGCTGGTGGCCTGCCACCTCCAGCTCGCCGCCGCTGGGATGGATCAGGCCGGTGAGCATCTTCAAGGTGGTGGTCTTGCCGGCGCCGTTAGGGCCCAGGAAGCCAACGATCTCCCCCGGCTCGATCGTGAAGCTGATGCCATCCACCGCCAGCACATCGCGATGGCGCCGCCGCAGCAGATGCTGGATTGTGCCGGCCAGGCCAGGCTGCTTCTCGCTGATTCGGTAGGTCTTGCTCAACCCACTAGCGCGAATGATTGGCCCTGCCACAACGTTTTGCCATCCAGCTCACCGTAGGCAGCCAGCTGGGCTGATTAGGGATTAGGCACCGCACACCCGCAGCCTCCAAGACGATGACCAGCGCTGACTATCAGTGTGCTGGCCCTGGCTGAAGCGCAGCCTGCTGCCAGCTAATCCGCCAAACGAGCAACATGGAGCTGTGGTGGTGGAGATGCAGCGATGAGCCTGGTGGCAGTGACGGGAGCATCCGGAAAAACCGGTTGGCGGGTGGTGGATGAAGCCTTGAAGCGGGGCCTGGCGGTGCGGGCGATCGTGCGGCCCGGCTCCGTGCTGCCAGCGGCCCTGGCCGAAGCAGAGCAGCAAGGGCGGCTCGATGTGCGGCGACTGGATCTCAGTGCCACCGAGGCCTTGCACGCCGCCCTGAGCGGCTGTGACTCCCTGGTGATCGCCACTGGCGCCCGGCCATCAGTGGATCTGGCCGGCCCCCTCAAGGTGGATGCCTTCGGGGTGCGCGACCAGATCCACGCCTGCCAGGCGGTGGGCTTGAAGCGGGTGGTGCTGGTGAGTTCGCTCTGCGCCGGTCGCTGGCAGCACCCCCTCAACCTGTTTGGCTTGATCCTGGTGTGGAAACGCCTGGGCGAGCGCTGGCTTGAAGAAAGCGGACTCGACTGGACCGTGGTGCGCCCCGGCGGCCTCAGCGAGGACGACAGCCGCAGCGAAAGGGAGGGGGTGGTTTACTCCGGCCCCAACCAGCAGGAGAGCAGCAGCCTGCCCCGCCGCCTGGTGGCCCGGGTGTGCCTAGAGGCCCTGGAAACCCCCGCCGCCAGCGGTCGGATCATCGAAATCACCAGCAGTCCCACCCAGCAGCCCCAAGCCCTCAACCAGTGGCTGGAGTCAGCGATCCCGGCTCCCGGCTGAAGCTGGGCAGCTCCGGGGTCCCACCCCGGCCGTAGGCCAGCCAGCGGAAATCCCCCAGGGCCACGGGATCCACCAGCCGCAGCAGGGCCTCGCGTCGGGCCAACACGGTGGCCAGGGCAACCGGGGCTTCCTGCTGCAGGCCGTGCAGGCGCTCCGCTAGGCCGAGGGCCAACAGGGCCTGACCCTGGCGGCACTGGCCTAGGGGCTGCCAGCCACTGGCGGCGGCTGCGGCATCGACGCTCTCGATACATAGGTGGGCGGTGAGATCCCAGGCGCCTGGCTCCAGCAGCGGATCGCCGCTGGCCTGCTGGCCCCGGTAGGCCATCAAGGTGCCGCCAGAGCGCTGGGGGGCGTAGTAGCGCCAGGCCTCTAAGGCGTAGTCGATCACCAGCAGCTGGCCCTCGGCCACAGCTGCGGCGCACTCGCCAAGCCAGGGGGCCAGGCCAGGATGCAGCTCGCTGCACCAGCCGGGCGGGCGCTGGGGCGAGGGGGGCAGGAGTCCGAGGGGCTCGAGTTGGGCGGCCGCTGCCGGCTCCAGGGGCGCGCCGGGCTCCAGCCGCAGCGAGAGCTCCGCCTCAGGGCCCTCGTGCAGCGCCACCATTTGCTGGCGCCAGAGCACCCCGTCCCACTCGATCCGCTCCACCGCCAGGGCATCGAGCACCTCATGGGCGAGCACCACACCACGCAGCGGTGAGGCCGCCAGGTCCGCGAAGCTGGCCCAGCGACAGGGCAAGGGGCAGTCCTGCAGCAGGGCTCGCTGACGGGCCGCCATGCCCTCGTTGGGCTCCACCAGCACAAGCTCAAGCTGCTGGGCCAGCTGGGGCCAACCCGCCACCAGGGCCTCGGCCAATTGCCGGGCCAAGCAGCCCTCGCCTGGCCCGGCCTCGACCAGGGCCAGGGGCCCGGGACCGGCCGCCAGGGCAGTAAGCCACTCGGCCAGCTGGGGTGCCAGCAAAGCGGCGAAATCTGGCCCCAGGGAGGGGGCGGTGGCGAAATCCCCCGCCGGGCCGATGCGCAGCCGGCCAGACCCATAGGCGCCGTGCAACGGATCGTGCAACACCCATTCCATGTAGGTGCGGAAGGGCACCGCCCCGCCGGCGGCCTCGAAGCGCTGCAGCAGCCAGGCGGGCAAGCTCACGTTCAGACGCCTGCTCAGGGAGAATGCATCTTCGCTGAGGCTGGTGAATGGGTCGCGCTTGGAACGCCGTGCTGCCTGCGCTGGTGTCGCTGTTGCTGGTGTTGGCCTGCTGGCTGGGTGTGGGCATCGCTCCGGCCCAGGCCTACGACAACCCCGACCTCCTACCCGACCACCCCACCCCGGTGATCGACCTGGCCAAGGCCCTAACCGATGGTCAGCGCATAAGCCTGGAAGAAAATCTCACCCGCTTCGAGGCCGATACCGGCTGGAAACTGCGGGTGCTCACCCAGTACGACCGCACCCCAGGCCAGGCGGTGAAGGACTTCTGGAACCTGGACGAACGCAGCCTGCTGCTGGTGGCCGATGAGCGCGGCGGCAACCTGCTCAACTTCAACGTGGGCGATGCCCTGTTTGCCTTGATGCCCCGCACCTACTGGGTGGAGCTGCAGACCCGCTTCGGCAACCAGTACTACGTGCGCGACAACGGCCAGGACGCCGCCATTGTCGATGCCCTTGCAGCGGTGGAAATTTGCTTGGAGCGGGGTGGTTGCCAGGTGGTGCCGGGCCTGCCGCGCGAGCAGTGGCTGCTCACCCTCTCCACTTCCGTGCTCGGCGGCCTGGTGGCGGGCTTCGCTTCCTATCCGCGCAAAGAGGGTCGCAAGGTGGAGTGGGCCTGGGTGCTGCTGCTCTCACCTTTGTGGCTGATCCTATTTGGCGCCCTAGGGCTGGGCCCAATCCTGACCCGCACCAACGACCTGCTGCCGGTTGCCCGCAACACCCTGGCCTTCCTCGGCGCAGCTCTCGGCGCTTACCTAATCGCCGGAGCCACCGTGGGTAAGGCCAGGCTCAAAGATGCCGACCAAGGGTAAGAAATTCAGCCGGGATTTTGGCTGCGGCTGCGCGGTCCCAGCTTTTCAAGCGCCTCGAGCTGACAGCGCAGGGAGCCCGCCGGCGCGCAGGCGGGCTTGGTTTCAACTTTGGCTGTGACCAGGGACTGCTGATCGCGCAGACGGCTGAGGTTGTCGTCGTAAAAGCGCTTGAGGTCGTGGAAGCGCTTCACCGGCTGGCCGTAGAAGCTGCGGCCGGCGAGGGTGGGGAAGCTGGCCCACTCGGGGGCCAATTTGGCCGCCAGCAGCGGCGAGAACACGCCTTGATCAGCCAGGGCTAGGGCACCACGACGCTGGATTAGGTAGATGGCGCCCTGGTCTTGGACCTGGGGGCCAAAGGCCGCGATTCCCAAGGAGCGCGAAACCATGTTCCAGGTGAAGGGCATGAACTGGTAAGCACCCGCCGCGGCACTGGCATAGCGGGCAGTGCGAACCACCCGGTCGGGATGGCGCTCCAGGGAGGGCATCAGGCCGCCACCAAACATGATCCGGTAGCCGATGTCGTCGCCATCGGCCCAGGTGCCTTCGGCGTAGCGAATGGTGTTGAGCAGGGCGCGGCGCTCAGCCGTGATCGCAAAGATCCGTACCGGCGGTGGGGGCAGGGCCAGAGCCGTGGGGAAGCTTGGCTGAGAGGCCCCAGAGACTTGGAGCTCCTCGGAGGCCTGGGCTACCGGAGCAGCCAGGGAGAGGGTGCCGAGGCCTACGGCCAAGGCCAGGGCGGATCGAAAACAGGTGCTGGGCAAGGTCATACCGGAGCGGATCAAACGGCAGACCGCCTGCAGGCGGCCAAATCTGAAATGCGAAGAAAAGATTTGTTCGTGCCAATTTGCCTATCAATCCACCCAGACACGATGGAGTTAGTGCCAATCACACAAGTGTCTACCGGTGTCAACAACTACAGCAAACAGTTCAGATCACTGTGACCCAGGTAATTTGCGCCTGATTTTTGACTAAAACGAACGGCTCACTACAAAAGCTGCCAGCGCCTCGGCCGCCTGGGCCGCGCCATCGCTAGCCAATGGCTCACCAGTGGGGGGCTGCAAGGGCTGGTCGAGCTGCCAAGCCCCCTGGCGGGCCTGCTCCTGGCTGAGCAGCCGATGCCAGCCGTGGCGCACCAAAGCCGCCTCCAGCACGGGCGCTTCGGCAAAACCTTCGCGATGCACCAAATGCACCCCCACTTCGGCGCTCAAGGCCTCGCAAAAGGAGCTGTATCCGGGCTTGGTGATCAGGCGGGCGCAGTGCCCCAAAACCTCCAGCGGCCGCACCCCGGCAGGCAGCAGGCGGCAGTTGGCTGCTGTAGCCAAACGGGGATCGGGACTAACAAACACGTGATCGGGCCAGAGCTGCAGCAACTGCGGATCCAAGTCGTAGCCCATCCCCCCAAAACTCACCAGCACACAGCGTTCACGCTCGTCCGGCAACTGCAGCAGCCTGGCCAGGCTGCCCGGCTCAAGCCGGGGGCTACCGGCGGTGAGTCCAATCGCCAGCTCGGGGATTCCCCAGTCGATCGGCATCGCCAGGGGGCAGCGCAGCAGCAGGTCGCCCTGGCGGTAGGCCGCCAGGCAGCGAGCGGCCCAGGGGCTGAAAGCGGCACCCATCGCCCCGTAGATGGCTTCCCAGCCAAAGCTGGCCAGCCAGATCAGAGGCGCCCCCAGGCCTCGAGCCAAGGCCGCCGCCGCTGGAGGCACGTCTGCAAGCACAAGCAGCGGCATCGCTTGGGCGGCCAGCCAGGCCTGCTCAGCCGCCAGCTGGGCGGGCAGCTCAGCTTCCAAGGCCGATAAGGCAGCCAGGGTTGCCCCAGCGTCGACCCCTAGGGCATCGGCCTGCACCACGCCTACATCCCAACGACAGGGTCGGTGTTCAAAGGGCACGGGCCCCAGGGCGGAGCGCAGAAAGGCCTCAGGTAGGGCCGTGGATAACACCAAACGCCAGTGGGGCCGCAGCCCGTGCAGGGCGGTTAAAACTGAGGCGGTGCGGGAGCCATGGCCAAAACCATGGGCACTGACGCAGGCATAAATCAGCACGGCGTCAGTTCGGGAGCTGGGTTGGCTGCCGGGTTGGGGGCCGTCCAGAGGCGCTCTTCGTACAGCAGCTCACCACCCAGGCCAAACCAGCGATGGCTGGCGCTCACAACCTCCTGGCCCACCAGCTCCACCCAGCTGAAATGGCGCAGGGCCTGGCCGGCGCCATCGGTGCCGTGGCGGGGAACGCAGGCGGTGTTGAGGTAAGAGGTGCCGGCCCGGTCGCGGCAGAAGCTTTGGCGATCCCCCTGGCCGCGCCTAAGGGCGTGGTGCATGTGCCCAAACACCACCAAGGGCACCGGGCGGTTGAGGCGGATCTGGCGGATGGCCAGGGCTAGGTCGAGATCACCCCAGTCGCAGGCGGGTGGCTTCCAGTCGCGGCCGCAGGGAGAGGCGGCATCGCTGCCGAGTCCGGAGGGGCCGCTATGGCTCAACAACACCAGGGGCCAGTCGGGGGGTGCGGTGGCGGCGGCGGCCGTGATCCGATCAGCCGACTCCTGCAAGCTCACCGGGCCGAAGGCAGCCTGCACCGCCCGAGAAAGCTTGAAACCGCCGCCGGCGGTAGCCGGCCGCCCCCCAACCACCGCCAGATCCGGCGGGCTCAGGGCTCGCATTTTCCAGCCGCAGTGAACCTCCCCCAGCAGATCGATCTGGTGCTGCAGCGTGCGCCCAGAGGCGTCCTTGCCGGTGTCGTGGTTGCCAAGGATGCAGGCCACCGGCATGGGCAGTTGGCGCAGCAGGGCCGGAATCCGCTGCTGACCATCGCTGAGGTCGCCCACCACGAGCAGCGCATCGGGGGCCAGGCAGTCCAGCAGCGCATGGTCGCTGTGGTCCCATTCACCATGCAGGTCTCCGGCGATGGCAATGCGGAGCGTTTTCCCCCCGCCGGATACCACCATCACTGCTGCCTAGGCTCATGCCATCCTGCATCAGCTGAGGCCCCCGGTTGGTTTTCACCGCCACCCAGAACTACGCACCGCACGATCTGCCCGCCGCGATCAGCGCCCTGAAGCAGGAGCGCAAGGCCGTGATCCTGGCGCACTACTACCAAGACGAAGCCGTTCAGGACATCGCCGACTTCATCGGCGACTCGCTGGAGCTCTCGCGCAAGGCCGCCGCCACCGACGCCGAGGTGATCGTTTTTTGTGGCGTCCACTTCATGGCGGAGACCGCCAAGATCCTCAGCCCGGCCAAAACCGTGCTGCTGCCAGATCTGGAAGCCGGCTGCTCGTTGGCGGATGCCTGCCCAGCCGAGGCGTTTGCCGCCTTCCGCGCCGAGCACCCCGACCACATCGCCGTGAGCTACATCAACTGCTCAGCGGCGGTGAAAGCCCTCAGCGACCTGATCTGCACCAGCAGTAACGCGGTGGATCTGGTGAAGCAGCTGCCAGCCGACCGGCCGATCCTGTTTGCCCCCGACCAAAACCTGGGCCGCTGGGTGCAGCGCCAAAGCGGCCGCGAGCTCACCCTCTGGCCAGGCAGCTGCATCGTGCATGAAACCTTCAGCGAGCAAGCCCTGCTGCAGTTGAAACTCGAGCACCCGGAGGCTGAGGTACTGGCCCATCCCGAGTGCCAGCAACACCTGCTGGACTTGGCCGACTTCATCGGCTCCACCAGCGCCCTGCTGCGCCGCGCCGAGGCCAGCCCGGCCACCAGCTTCATCGTGCTCACCGAGCCGGGGATCCTGCACCAGATGCTGCTGAAGCTGCCCCATAAGACATTTTTCGAGGTGCCCGGCGCCGACGGCTGCAGCTGCAACGCCTGCCCTTACATGCGTCTCAACACCCTGGAAAAAGTGTGGCAGAGCCTCGATCGAATGGAGCCTGAAATCGTGATGGATGAGGCGCTGCGGCTAAGGGCCCTGGCTCCGATCGAAAAGATGCTGGCCATGAGCCGCTGAATCAGTCGCCGCTAATAGCTGTAGTTGGCCACAAACAGGCTGGTGTCGTCGGAGGGCTCACTGCCGGGCTCGTAAGCGCCCCGGCTGGCGGCAGCGTTAGCGCGGGCTCGGGCGAGCAGGGCGGCCTGACCAGCCTGCAGTTCGCTGCCGCCCCAATGCTGCAGACAGGAGTGCTGCAGGGCCCGGCCGTAGGAGAAGCCCAGGTGCCAGGGGGCGTACCCCTGAGCGGCCACGTGATTGATGGCGTTGAGGCAAAGACTGGCGTCTTCTTCACTCAGGCCGCCACTCAGAAACAGAATCGCCGGCACCGCCGCGGGCACGGTGCGCCTGAGGGTGCGCACGGTGAATTCACCCACCTCCTCTGCGCTGGCCTGCTCGGGGCATGAGGCGCCCGGGCAGGTCATCGAGGGTTTGAGCAGACTGCCCTCAAGGAAGACGCCGTTCATCGCCAGGGCCTCGTAGGTGGTGCGCAGCACCCACTCCTGCACCGAGGCGGTGGTGGTGATGTCGTGGTCACCATCCATGAGAATCTCTGGTTCCACGATCGGCACCAGGCCGTGCTCCTGCACCGTGCGGGCGTAGCGGGCCAGCCCCCAGGCGTTCTCACGCACCGCCAGCTCCGAAGGCGCGCCGCTGGCGCTGATCTGCAACACGGCGCGCCACTTGGCGAAGCGCGCCCCGCGGGCGTAGTAGCGGGCGGCCCGCTCGCCCAGACCCTTGAGGCCAGTGCACCAACTCTCGCCGTCCAAACCACCGGCCAGGGGTTCCACGCCCTGATCCACCTTGATGCCGGGCACGATGCCCTGCAGTTGAAACAGCTCCACGAGCGGCGCGCCACCGGCCGCCGCGGTGCTGTCTTGAAACAGGGTTTCCTCGTAGAGGATCACCCCGGAGATGTGCTTGTTCAATCCCTCGGTGGTGGCCAGCAGGGTGCGGTAGGCGCGCCTGTGCTCCTCGCTGTTCTCCAGGCCGATGGCCGCGAAGCGCTTGCCGATAGTGCCGGTGGATTCATCCGCCGCCAGCAGGCCCGTGCCCGGTGTCGCCAGGGCCGCAGCGGTGGCGGCGAGCTCATCGCGGAAGTCGTTGAGGGCCATGGCGGCAACCGGCGGGCCATCCCTGGCTAGTCGCGGCACCGCAAACCGTCAACCGTGGTGGGGAGCAGGGAGTTCGCCGCCAGGGCAGATGCCTGAACAGAGAAGTCGCGTTAGGCAAGGCTTCCTATGGCTCCTGCTAGGGCTTGGCACCTGGAAATCGGCTCCGGGTGAAGTGGGAGCCGCGCTGGATCAGCACCTCCGCTTGGTGGATGGATCGTTCTGGCTGCTGGAGGGCAGCCCGTGGTCGCTGCAGACCCTCTGGGACGAAGGCTGATCAGCGCTCCCCAGGGGCTATTCGCAATCGATGATGCAGAGATGGCCGGCACCGGCTCCTGGCACCGCATCGAGATTGATGCGTTGATCGAAGCTCACAAAACGGCCGCCATGGTGCGCGGCCAGGGCCAGGAGATAGGCATCGGTGATCTGGCGTGGCCCCAGCAGGCGCTCCCAGCGGATCAGTCCTGCCTCCAGCAGGCTGATCGGCTCTGGCCAGAACCGGTGACTGGGATCGCGGCAGGCTTCTGCCAAGCGCTCAGCTACCTGGGCGGTGGGCTGAGCGTTGGGATAGGCCGGCTGGGTCATGATCCGCACCACTCCGTTCTCCGTGATCGGACAGGTGGCCCAGCCGTGGTGAAACTCGCGCTCGAGCCAGCGAGTGGCCGCACGATGCAGCAAATGGCCCTGATCCAGCAAGGCGATCACCACGTTGATGTCGAGCAGGGCGGGAGCCATCAGAGGCCTGCCTCATCCCGCAGGCGATCGATCGTGTCGTTGGTGACCACCTGACCGCGGGCAGGGAACGGCCGGAAACCCGCAATTCCAAGTGCTTCAGCCGCTGGGGGCTGGGCTGAATCCCCGGTGCCAGTGAGGGCGGCACGCAGCAGCAGCGACACCATCTGACCGGCCGAGGTGCCTTGACGGCGAGCGAGCTCCTTGGCTGCCGCCAGCACGTCGTCTTCGATATCCAACGTGGTGCGCATCAGACCACAACGGACCAGAATTAAATCTTACATCAAAGAATCAGCGCATCACGGCATCAGCGGCAATGGGCCTGCTGAGGTGCCGTGATCAGGTGCAGGATGGGCCGATGCCCCTCCCCACCGGCAGCCTGCTGGAGCACACCCCCCAGGGGCTCTACTGCCGGGCGGCGGCGGCCTGGATCGATCCCGTGGGGCCGGTGCCTCGGGCCCTGATCACCCACGCCCACGCCGACCACGCCCGGCCCGGCTGCGGCGAATATTGGGCGGTGGGCGCCAGCGAAGCAATCCTGCGACAGCGCCTGGGGGCCACGATCAACCTGATCCCGGTCGACTACGGCGCCCCCCATCGCATTGGGGAGGCGCGGGTGTCGTTTCACAGTGCCGGGCATGTGCTGGGCAGCGCCCAGATCCGGCTGGAGGCAGGCGGTGAGAGCTGGCTGGTGAGCGGCGACTACAAGCGCTGCGCCGACCCCAGCTGCGCCCCGTTTGAGCCGGTGCAGGCAGACGTATTTATTACTGAAGCCACCTTCGGCCTGCCGATCTATCGCTGGCAGAGCGGCGCCGAGGTGGCCGGCGAGATCCTGAGCTGGTGGCAGGCGGCGCCGGAGCGGCCCTCGATCCTGTTTGCCTATGCCTTCGGTAAGGCCCAGCGGCTGCTGGCGGAGCTAGCCGCCATCGGTGTCAAAGACGAGATCCTGTTGCACGGCGCCGTGGAAGCGCTGATGCCGGCCTACCGGGAGGCGGGGGTGCGGCTGCCGCCCACCCTGCCGGTGAGCGCAATCGCCAAGGAGGAATCGCTGGCGGGCCGCCTCGTGATCGCGCCGCCCTCAGCCCACCGCTCGCTGTGGATGAAGCGCTTCAAGCTGCCGCAAACGGCCTTTGTGAGCGGCTGGATGGCCGTGCGCGGCGCTCGCCGCCGCCGCGGTTATGAGCGCGGCTTCGTGCTCTCAGACCACGCCGACTGGCCCGGCCTGATCCAGAGCGTCAAGCAGAGCGGCGCCCGGCAGGTGTACGTGACCCACGGCAACAGCGACGGCCTGGCCCGCTACCTGAGCGAGGTGGAAGGGATCAGCGCCGAACCGCTAGGGGACTGAGCGGGCATGCGTCGCTTCGCCGATCTCTACAGCGCCCTTGATGCCAGCAGCGGCACCCAGGCCCGGGTGGAGGCCCTCGTCGCCTACTTCAGTGGTGTTGATGCAGCCGATGGCGCCTGGGCCCTGCACGTGCTGCTGGGCAAGCAGGGCAAGCGCCTAATCACCGGACGGCGGCTGCGCCAGATCTGCCTGGAGAAATCCCCCCTGCCGGAGTGGTTGTTCGACGACTGCTACGCCCATGTGGGCGATTCGGCCGAAACCATCACCCTGCTCTGGGCCCAGATGGAGGCTGGGGCGAGCGAACCCCTGCACCACTCCCTGCACCATTGGATGGAGCAGCTGCTGCCGGCCGCCGCCGCCCTGGAGGGCAGCGAGCAGGCAGAAGCGGTGCGGCAGCTTTGGCGGGGCCTCAGCAGATCCGAACTGCTGGTAGCCAACAAATTGCTCACCGGTGGCCTACGGGTGGGCGTGGCCCAGGGGCTGGTGGTGCGCGCCCTGGCACGCCTCAGCGGGCTGGAGGAAGCGCAGCTGCAGCACCGGCTGATGGGCGGCTTCAAGCCCAGTGCTGCCGCCCTCACCGCCCTGCTGGCCCCAGCCGATGTAGCCGAAGCGGTGCCCAGCCGCCCCTACCCCTTTTACCTGGCATCGCCCATGGAGCAGCAGCCGGCCGGCCCCGCCAGCGACTGGCTGGCGGAGTGGAAGTTCGACGGCATCCGCGGCCAGCTGATCCGCCGCGCCAACGAGGTTTATTTGTGGAGCCGCGGCGAAGAATTAATAAGTGCCGCCTTCCCCGAATTGCTCGCAGCGGCAGGCTGCCTGGCCAACGGCACCGTGCTCGATGGCGAGATCCTGGTATGGCCAGCCGGCAGCGACCTGCCAGCCCCCTTCGCCCAGCTGCAGCGCCGCCTGGGCCGCAAGGCGCCAGGCCGCAAGCTGCTGGCCGAGTGTCCGGCAGCCTTCGTGGCCTACGACCTGCTGGAGCTGGGGGGCGGCGACCTGCGCCAGCGACCCCTGAGCCAGCGCCGCTCAGCCCTGGAAGACCTGCTCCAAGAGCTGCCTGAAACGACACCCACCCCCACAGCCGGGCTCCTGCGCCTATCGCCCCGCCTACCCCTAACGGCCTGGGAGCAGCTGGAGCCGCTGCGCCAGCAGGCCGCCAGCGCCGCCGCCGAAGGGCTAATGCTCAAGGGCCTCGCTTCGCCCTACCTGGCGGGCCGCAAGCGGGGCCACTGGTGGAAACACAAGCGCGACCCCTACACCCTCGATGCGGTGCTGCTCTACGCCCAGGCCGGCAGTGGCCGCCGCGCCAACCTGTTCACCGATTACACATTTGGGCTCTGGGATCGCCAACCCGGGCCCGAGGGCGAGTTGGTGAGCTTCGCCAAGGCCTACTCCGGCCTCAACGATGGCGAGATCACGGAGCTGGATCGCTGGATCCGCAGCCACACCACTGAACGATTCGGGCCGGTGCGGGCCGTGCAGCCGCTGCAGGTTTTTGAGCTGACCTTTGAGGGGCTGCAGCGCTCCAGCCGCCACAAAAGCGGCATCGCCGTGCGCTTCCCCCGCATCGCCCGCTGGCGCCAAGACAAGCCCGCCGCCGAGGCGGACACCTTGGCCACGGCTCTAGCCCTGCTGGCAGCCCAGCCATGAGCCGGAAGCCGCGGAGCCAACCAAAGCCCTGCGATCTCCTGGCCCCGATCGAAGCCTGGTTTGAGCTTCAGGGCTGGACGCCCCTGCCCTTTCAGCGCCAGTGCTGGCAGGCCTATCTGGCCGGCGAGAGCGGCCTGATCCAGGTGCCCACCGGCTCGGGCAAAACCTATGCCGCCGTGATGGGTCCGATCGCCGAGCTGCTGGCCGAGCCCAGCCCCGGACTGCGCCTTCTCTATCTCACCCCCCTGCGGGCCCTGAGCCGCGATCTGGCCCTGGCAATCCAGCAGCCGATCGAAGCGATGGGCTGGCCGCTGCGGGTGGGTATTCGCAATGGCGACACCTCCGGCTACGAGCGCGGCAAGCAACTGCGCAGCCCGCCCGAGATCCTGATCACCACCCCAGAGTCGCTCAGCCTGCTGCTGGCCAACCCCAAGGCCCCTGCCCTATTTGCCGGCCTGCGGGCGGTGGTGCTGGATGAGTGGCACGAGTTGATGGGCAGCAAGCGGGGCAGCCAAACCGAGCTGTGTCTGAGCTGGCTGCGCAGCCAGCAACCGAGCCTGCGCACCTGGGCGATCAGCGCCACGATCGGCAATCTCGAGGAGGCGGCCCGCAGCGCCCTTGGCGCCGCCAGCGAACCCCGCCTGATCACCGCACCGATTGCCCGGGCCACGGAGATCCGCAGCCTGCTGCCCGAGTCGATCGACGGCTTTCCCTGGGCCGGCCACCTCGGTCTGCGCCGCTACGAGGATCTGGTGGCAGCCCTGGAGCCGGGCGTCTCCACCCTGCTGTTCACCAACACCCGCAACCAGGCTGAACGCTGGCACCAGTGTCTCCGCTACGCCTGCCCTGAGATGGAACACGCGTTAGCGCTCCACCACAGCGCCATCGACCGGGCCGAGCGCGAAGCGATCGAAGCCGGGGTGAAAGCAGGCGCCCTGCGCTGGGTGGTGTGCACCAGCTCCCTCGATCTGGGCGTGGATTTCCAGCCGGTGGAGCGCGTGGTGCAGATCGGCTCTGCCAAAAATGTGGCCCGGCTGCTGCAGCGGGCTGGCCGCAGCGCCCACCTCCCCGGCGGCACCTCCCAGGTGCTGTTCATGCCCACCCATGCCTTGGAGTTGCTGGAGCTAAGCGCCCTGCGGCGGGGCCTGGCGGCTGGCCTGGTGGAGGAAAGGCGCCAGCCAAACGCGCCAATCGACGTGCTGCTCCAGCACCTCACCAGCCTGGCCTGCGGCCCCGGCTTCCAAGCCGAAAGCGAGCTGGCGGTTGTTCGCAGCGCCTGGAGCTACCGCCAGCTCAACGACAGCGACTGGCAGTGGTGCCTGCGCTTCCTTGAGCACGGTGGCGACTGCCTTGGTGCCTATCCGCGCTACCGCAAGCTCGAGCGCGAAGGCGATCTCTATCTGGTGAAAGAAAAGGCGATCGCCCGGATGCACCGCCTGCACATCGGCACCATCACCGCCGACCGGGCAGTGACCGTGCGCTTTGTGCGCGGTGCCGTGCTCGGCCATGTGGAAGAGGCCTTCATCGGCCGGCTCAAAGCAGGCGATGTGTTTTTCTTCGCGGGCCGGCAGCTGGAGTTTGTGCGACTGCGGGAGATGACGGCCCAGGTGAAGGCCAGCTCCAAAAAAAGCAGCACCGTGCCCGCCTGGTCTGGCGGCCAGATGGCCCTCTCCGACCTGCTCAGCCAGCACCTGCGAGCCGAGGTGGATCGCTGCGCCCGCGCCCTAGCCGGGGAAGCCAAGCTCGACAGCCCCGAACTTGTGGCCCTCGAGCCCCTGCTGCAGCGCCAGGTGCAGCTCTCCCGGCTACCAAGGCAACACGAATTACTGGTGGAGGTGTGCAACAGCCGCGAAGGCAGCCACCTCTATGCCTATCCATTTGAAGGGCGCTTTGTGCATGAGGGCCTGGGTTTTCTCTGGGCCTGGCGCCTGGCCCGCCACCGAGCCAGCACAATTACGGTGTCGGTAAACGACTACGGCTTTGAACTGCTGGCGCCAAAAAACTATCCATTTGAAGAGTTGTTTGAACTGCACGCCGAAGAACTGCTCGATGACAACGATCTCAAGGTCGATCTAGAGCAGGCAATCAACCTCTCAGAGCTATGCCGGAGGCGCTTCCGCGCCATTGCCCAAATCAGCGGCTTGGTGCTGAACGGTTACCCTGGACAGTCCAAATCCGGCGGTCAACTGCAGATCAGTGCAGCCCTGCTCTACGACGTATTCAGCCGCCACGAACCTGCCAACCGCCTATTGACCCAGGCCAGATCGGAAGTGCTCACCGAACAGCTGGACCTGCCCAGAATCACCCTGGCCTTGCAGCGGCTGCAGCGATGCAGTTTGCAGCTGGAGCGCACCGCCCGGCCCGGACCGCTGGCCTTCCCCTTACTGGCAGAGCGCCTAAACAACCGCATGAGTAATGAGTCGCTGCTGCAGCGTTTGGAACGCTTGCGTCAGGAAGCTGAGAGCGCTGAAGAAGGTGGGCTTAACTTATGAAAACCCACAAGGTGGCAGCCATGCGGGTAGGGCTACTGAACCTGATACAGCGGCTCAGCAGGCGTCTCGGCACCCTGGAGGGGTATGTCCTCATGCCCTGGCTGGTGCTGGGGATTGGTCTGCTGACCACCGCCACAATCTGCGAGCAGACCCGTCGTTTCGGCGAAGAGGAACATCTGCGGATTGAGTCCACCCTGCTGGACAACGTGGTCGATGGCCTGGAAAGCAAGTTGCAGACCAACATCGCCATGCTCGCCGCGGTGGCGGGGCTGTTCTATGCCAGCACCGGGGTCGATCGCCAAGAGTTCAATACCTTTTACGAAACCGTTGCCCTCAACACCAGCCATCTAAATGGGGTTCAGGGTGTGGGATTCAGCCGCTGGATTCCAGCTGCCCAGCTGCCGGCCTTCGAGCAACGCATAAGGCAGGAGGGATTTCCCAACTTCATGGTGCACCCTCCCGGCCCGCGAACCAATTACAGCGCCATCGAATTCCTTGAGCCTTTCAGTTGGCGCAATCAGCGAGCCTTTGGCTTCGACATGTATGCCGAGCCTGTGCGCCGCCAGGCAATGCAACGGGCTGCCCAAACTGGCAATGCCACCTTGAGCGGCAAGGTGCGCCTCGTGCAGGAAACAAACGAAGATCTGCAGCGGGGGGTTCTTATTTATCTGCCAATTTACACTGATCAAGATCAGCAACCCGGCGCCAGAAAAAGCACTCTGAGGGGTTGGGCCTATTCACCTCTACGCCTGAACGATGTAGTGAACAGCACCATCGATATCATCGACAATATCGATCTGGCGGGTACTGGGGTGCTCGTATTCGATGGTGATAAACCAAACGCCAAAGATCTCCTTTTTGACAACCTCAAACTGCTGAACAGAAATGAGCTGCGTCATCCCTCCTACGAAAAGCTCAATATTGGCGGCCGCACCTTGCTTGTTGGGGTGCAGCTGGCCCCCAGACTGGTTGGCCCCAACGGGATCACTAGCGCTTACTGGATCAATTTGCTGCTTGGGATAAGCGCCAGCACGGTGTCGGCAGTGATCACCCGCACGCTGGTGGCAAATCACCTTGCAACCAAGCAAGCCCTTTTGATCAGCGAAGCAGCAGCCCAGGAACGGGCCCTTGCCAGCACAGTGTTCGACGAGAGCGGACAGGGGATCATCGTCAGCAACCCGGAAGGCCAGATCTTGATGGCCAACAACGCCTTCACCCAACTCACTGGCTACCGCATCTCAGAAATCAAAGGGCAACGCGCCAGCCTGCTCAAATCCGGGCGTCACGACAATGCCTACTACGCGCAAATGTGGAATGAACTAACCAACAAGGGCTTCTGGGAAGGCGACATCTGGAATCGGGTGCGTAGCGGCGAGATCCGCTGTCACCACCTCAACATTTCAACCGTGCGGGATGACGAACTCCAGCCCCGCTACTACGTGGGCATGCTCCAGGACGTAACCAAACGCCGTCAATCGGAAGAGGCAGTGCGTTACGCAGCAAACCACGACATCCTTACAGGCCTGGCCAATCGTTCCATGCTGATGGAGCAGCTGGAGTCCCATCTATCCCTGGCAAAACGGCACGGCCATGCCGTCGCCTTGCTTTACCTCGACCTCGACGGCTTCAAACCTGTTAATGACCGCTTTGGTCACAACATGGGCGATCAGGTGCTGCAGCTGGTTGCTGATCGATTCCGCAATGTGATCCGCCAAGGGGACCTGCTCTGCCGCCAAGGGGGTGATGAATTCGTGGTGTTGGTACCTGAAGCAGGTAGCACCGAGAAACTTGAGGGCATGGCCTGGAAACTGGTGGAGGCCAGCCGGGCTCCCTTCCTCGAGCTCGACAAGAGCATTGAGATTTCTGCCAGCGTCGGTATCGCCCGCTTTCCTGAGCACGGCAACACAAGCGAACAACTGCTGGCAGCGGCCGATAACGCCATGTACGCCGCCAAGCGAGCCAAGACCAATCCTGTGCAGGTGAGCCGTGGCTCCCAACCTCAGACAACCGTTAGCTCAGGCCTGCTCGAGGCGCTTGACGATGACGGCCATCAGGGCCAAAGAACCAGCCAGAGCAATCAACAAGGCGATGGTCATGGTTGAAGCGGCTACTACAAATGTAATTATGGCCGCTGAGGTGTCTAAGACATCCACCTGCCCATGTCACGTTTGCTAACTGCAAGCAGCCAGACCCTTAAGAGAACTGCGCGTTTTGCCCAATAAAGCATTTGCGGTTCCAGAACATAGGCGTGATCTCAATGGTGGGCGTGTGACAACAACAGGCAAGAAAGCTCCAAGCCAGGCGATCGACACCACTAGCGGCCAGGAACTTTTTACGGCTCTCAATCGCTCCAAGGCCATGATCGAATTCGATCTCAAGGGAAGCATTTTGAGCGCGAACACCAACTTCTTGCAGCTGATTGGCTACAGCGAAGCAGAATTAATCGGCCAACATCACAGCATATTCATAGAACCAGCCGATGCAATTTCCAGTGAATACAAGCAACTATGGACGAGCCTTGCCAAAGGCACCATGAGGGAAGGCGAGTATCGCTATATCGCCAAAGGAGGCAAAGGGTATGGCTACTGATAAGCTACAACCCCATCCTAAACAGTGGCGGCAAACCAGACAAGATAATTGGTCTTGCCACCGATATCACTGAAGCTAAAAATAATGCTGCGGTCGCCGCCAGCACGATGGCAGCGATTGAAAACTCCATGGCAGTTATTGAATTCGCTCCTGACAGCACCATCCTGCGAGCCAATCCCATCTTTCTTGAGGTAATGGGCTACGATGAACATGAAGTGGTCGGCAAGTTACACCGAATATTTGTTGAAAAAGACGAAGTGTTATCTACCACCTACAAACAGTTTTGGATGTCATTATCGAGAGGAGAGCGCCAGCGTGGTCAATTCAAACGCATAACTAAATCTGGAGATCCTGTCTGGCTAGAAGCTTCTTACAACCCGATTCTCGATGCCGGTGGCAAGCTGTTGCGAGTGGTGAAGTTTGCCTACGACATCACAGCTCAGTTCAACCAAGCCGTGGCACTGATGGGCGTCAAGACTGCCGAACTGGAAGCGGCCCTTGAGGAGGCCAAGGAAGCAGAACGGGTGCGACTTGAGCTGGACCGCACCCTGCAGGAAATGTCAACCCCGGTCACCCCAATCTGGGACGAAATTCTGCTACTGCCGCTAGTTGGCATTGTGGATTCCACCCGCACTGACGACGTCATGCGTAAAACCCTCGATCGCATCAGCCAGACCAGCTCAAAGATGTTCATCCTTGATATCAGCGGTGTACCAACTGTCGACACCGCCGTAGCCAATCAACTGATAAAAAATCACTAAAGCAACCCGTATCATGGGCTGCGAGACCATTGTCTCCGGCGTGTCATCCTCGATAGCCCACACCATCGTTGAATTGGGAGTAGACATCAGCGAACTGCGTACCACTGCCACACTCCGCGATGCATTTTCCACCTGCCTAAGCAAGATGGGAGTACTCGATCTTCAGAAAGGCAGGTCATCTTCGCGACCTCAACACCAATATCTACATCGGCAACGTACCTACCGCTGAAGGAGACTTGCTCCATGGCCAGCCCCGTCAATGACATCCGCACATCTATGGCGGCAGTTGATGGGCTGCTGGTGGTCTCTCTACCCGGGGAACTATCCGATTTGGTGCTGAATCGGATAGTTGAGGATGTTACCCAACGGGTAAGCCAAGAAGCCATCAGAGGGGTGATTCTAAATCTCAGCACCGTCACCCTGCTTGACATGACCGAGTTCCAGGTATTGCGACACTTGGTGCAGACCAATGAAGTGCTCGGAGTGCCCACGGTGTTGATGGGGATTCGCCCTGGCATCGCTGCCTATCTCTGCCAAATGCCGATCAGCATCGACGACCTCATCTTCCGGGTCGACATGGCGAGCTCCCTGGAGGCATGTAATGCATAACGTCAATACCCGGCACTACAGGATCCAGCGGCGCTCCGACGTGCAGATTGCGGCAGTATCTATGCAGCGAAAGGATTACTACCCAAGCCTTAGCAGCCTGGATCGCAGCAGCCTCGGCACCGTGATCGCCGAACTTGGCACCAATATCCTCAAATACGGAGAACAGGGAATCATTCGCATCAGCGAGGTGGAAGATGGCCTCCGCATTGGAATCCTGATCGAAGCAATAGATAAGGGTCCGGGCATACCAGACCTAGATCGTGCCCTTGAAGATCATTTCAGTACAGGCAACAGCCTCGGTCTGGGATTGCCAGCGGTTAAGCGCATGAGTGATGACTTGGCAATCGTCAGCAGCCCAGGCAAAGGCACAGAGGTGCGGGCGCTGCGCTGGATACGTCTGCCAGCCGTACAAATAACAAAAACACATACCAACAGCTCGGCTTCCCTGCCACCTGCAAGCCATCGAGAGCAGACCATCGACCTTCGACCCCAAGCTGGCAATAGCCCTTGCGTACTGAATTTTGAGCAGCGCATCCGGGCTTGCTACCCGGAACGCGTCAGTGGCGACCAAATATTGACAACGAACCATGCTCATCTATGGCTGCTGGCAGTAGTGGATGGCTGTGGCCATGGTCCAGGGGCCCACGCGGTGGCTCATGCCGTAGTGGAGGGGATGCAGCAGCGTTTCGAGCAGTTGGCCGCTGAACTCTCCACCATTGATGACACAGAAACAAACCTGGCCCCAGCCTGTCCGGCTGAGCAGTGGTTAAGCGAGCTGCTGCGCACGGCCCATCAACTCGCCTGCGGCAGCCGAGGGGCAGCCATCGGCCTCTCCTTAATTGATACCCAACGCTGGGAGATGTGGTTCAGCGGCATCGGCAACACTCGCATACTGCAATTCAAGCCGCGGGGATGGACCGGAGTAAGTCGAGATGGGCAGCTTGGTGATCGCTTCCCCACGCCGATGGTGCAGCACTTTCCCCTAAACAGGGGCGATACAGTGGTGCAGTTTTCAGACGGGCTGCGTGAATCTCAAGTGCGTCAGCTACGTCAAAACACAGATCCCAAGCTGCCAATCGCCGCGCTGGCAGATCTATTGATGAGTCAGGCCCTGCGCAGTGATGATGCCAGCGTATTGGTGATGGGATGTCAAGCCTGATCTCGCTGGGTCGAGTGGATATGCAAGAGGCTACTTCACTGGAGGAAACTCGCCACAAGATGCTGCGCATCCTTGGACTGCTAGAAGCACGGGAAACCCAGCTAATTCCCTGCTTAGCGCTTATTTCAGATGCCTTGCGCTGGTTTTTGCACTGGCAAGCAGATGCGGCGATCGAGCTCTATCTGCAATACCCAGAAAGATCCCCTGCCGAAACTGCCAAATTGCTGGTGCGCCTAGTTGCAGACGGCGTCGATTACCCCCTGCCACCTCATCTCCAGCAAGTGATTGTGCGCGAGACCATCGGCGTAAGCAGCCAAAATATTTCTAATCGACACGACTACGTCATCCCAATCGAGCTATGGCGGAAGCCAACTGAAGATCAGATACAACTAATCGGCCATATCTTCACCGAACTGAGTCGCGATGAATTATTTGAAGCCCTCAAAAGCGAAAAGGCTAAGGCCGAAGCGCTTCTCCATAACATGCTTCCCGATGTGATTGTCGAACGGATTAAGGGAGAGGAGGGAACGATCTACGACTACCACCCCTCAGCCACCATCCTATTCAGCGACATGGTGGGTTTCACAGAAATAGCAAGCCATATGGATGCTCACCGAGTTGTGTCTCTGATCGACCATATCTTCCGCTGCTTCGATGAGCTTTGCGATCAGCGAGGGGTTGAGAAGATCAAAACAATTGGCGATTCCTACATGGCTGCAGCTGGTGTACCGCTCGCGACAGAGGACCATGCCGAACGGATCGCCGACCTAGCCCTAGACATGCTGGCGACTCACAGGCAGGTAGTAATAGAGGAAGGCGTGTCGATGGATATCCGCATCGGCATCCACACCGGACCGGTGGTGGCCGGTGTCATCGGCCATCGCAAATACGCCTACGACCTCTGGGGCGACAGCGTCAATGTTGCTAGTCGCATGGAGTCGACAGGTATCCCTGGTGAAATTCAGCTTTCGATCGAAACCCAGCGACTACTGCCGCCGCGCTTCCGCTGCGACATCCGCGGCAACGTAGCCCTCAAGGGACACGGCTCGATCGAGGCCTTCCTCCTGCGCGGACGCTCCAATGACAGCGCCCAGCCCAGCAAAAATGAGGAGCGCCGCCGCTGGCAGCGGCGGCATGGCACTTAGTAACTCCATAATCGGTTCAACGCCACTCCCGAAGCCTTGACCTTGAAGCTCTACGACAGCGGCGCCCGCATGCCCGCTGGTATTTGGAGACTAAGGGGATAGCCTACCGCGAGAACTACATTTATTACTTCCAGGAGCACATTCCCGTATCCAGCAGCCCCTCCCAGGCCCCTTTCCGGCTACGTAAAACCAAATAATACTCATATCTGGCGAAGCCCATTGCAGTCGATCTGGGGCGAGTTTGTACGGAACGGTTCAGTAGCCATCCCACTAATCCTGACCGGTGGTAAACCCATCCGAAACAATTAATGGTTGGTCTGTCCCAAGGGGAACAAGGTTTACGTTGAGACGCTGAAAACAACCTGTATTGGCAAGAAAGGTCAAGTGCTGGGTGTGCTCGGTATTTCTCACCAGATCAAGCCCTGACAATTACTCCATGCCCTCCATTGGACCTCTAGCGCTTTCGTGCTCCTGCAGGAAGCGCTCCAGGCAGGCTCCGTAGACCTCGGGCCTCTCCAGCAGCGCGTGATGGGCCGCTCCGGGGATAATCTCCAGCCGTTGCTGGGCCAGGTGTTGCCAGCCCTCCATCGAGCGAGGGGTGACGAAGTCGTGTTCCGCCGCGAGCAGCAACACTGGCAGGGTGAGGCAGCCCAGGCTTGGCTCCGTCGCGCACCAGTCCGCAATCACATCAACGCCGCGCCAATGGTTACCGGGGTGACCTGGGGCGTAGGCAGCCAACAGCTCCGGTGGTCGCGGCGTCGTTCTGCAGACGTGGGTCGCATCAAAGCGGGCGCCGTCACCATCGAGATGCGCGAGCAGGGCTGCCACCTCCTCAAGCAACACGGGCACCGAGCTGGGCACATTGGAGAGGGTGAGCGAGCGCGGCACAGGTAAGCCACTGTTTGAGGCGAGCGCCTCGCAAGCAAGGATGCCGCCAAACGACTGGCCGTAGAGGTGATAGGCCGGCTCGCCCCGCTGCAAGGGAATAAACCGCTGGGCCGCCATGGCTTCCACCACCTCAACTAGGTCCTGCACGGAGGCCGCGATGGAGTACTCCTCAACCTCGGGGCTGGGCCGCTCACTGCGGCCACACCCCAGTTGGTCGAAGAAAAGTACCGGGCGTGGCAGTTGGCCACCAAGGGGAAATAGATAGTCGCTGGGAACTCCTGGTCCGCCGTGACATACCAGCAGGGGCAGGGCAGCTGAAGAGCTGGCAGGGAGGTGTTGCCCAACCCAAAGGCGACAGCGACCGGCACGAACCGGCAGAAAAATGGAGGTCAAATCAGGAAGCATTTCTGACTCATCCGCTGCAACCATTTCGGTGAATTCGCCTGTGGTTTATTTCTCTAAGCAGCTGGTCATGCGCACCAGCAATGCCAATGGGGCCGCCCAGGGTCCAGATGTGATCGGATCAATCCTGTAGCACCAGCGTTACCGATGATGGCCCCACACGCTCCTACGTCCGATGCGCCCAGGGCATGGTGTGAACGCAGACCGAAGCGCTGTTGCAGCAAGCGTCGGCTTTGACTGGCGGGGCCAGACGCTTCAGCTGCTTGGCGCCAAGGCGGCGTGGGACCCCCAGCGCCGGGCCCTATTAGTGGCGGATTTGCACCTGGGCAAGGCGGAAAGCTTCCAGGCCCACGGCATTCCCCTGCCCAGCGATGGCGACGGCGAGACCCTCAATGGGCTGCTGGAGTTGGCCCATCAGCTAGAGCCCCAGCAGGTGGTGGTGCTGGGAGACCTGATCCACAGCCGCCTAGGGCTCACCGGCCAACTCCGGGCCAAGCTGGCAGCGCTACCGGAGCTGCTGGGCTGCCAGCTGCGCCTAATCGGCGGCAACCATGAGCAGGGCAGCTGGATCGAGGGACTGCCGCAGGAGCCATCCCAAGCCCTAGGCCCCTGGTGGCTGAGCCACATTCCAGAGCCGCGGGCGGGCATGCTCAACCTCTGCGGTCACCTGCATCCAGTGGCGGTGGTTGGCCGGGGTGCCGATCGGCTGCGGTTGCCTTGCTTCAGCTACTGCGAAACCAGTGAGCGGCTAGCCCTGCCCGCCTATGGCCGCTTGACCGGCGGCCATCCCTGCTCCCCAGGGGAAAGGATCTGGCTGGTGGCAGAGGGGGCCATCGTTGCTTGGCCTCAGGGCTCAAGGCAGCTGGCCCGGCCCTGATCGGCTGATACTCCTGCCTTAACCCGCTGCCGCCAGGGCCCTCACCACATCCCCGCGGGTGAGCACACCCACCGGGCGGTGCTCGCCATCCAGGACAAACAGGCGTTGGGTGCTGCGCTCATGCAGCAGGCCCGCGGCTGCCGGCAGGGGCAGCTCGGCGCTGCAGCAGTGGGGATGCTGGCCCATCACCTCGCCCACGGTGCTGCCGAGCACCTGGTGCACCTCCTTGTCCCAGTTGAGCGGATTGCGCAGGTAAATCACCGCATCGAGCAGCATTACGTAGGGGCCGGGCTGGAAGCCGCTCTCGCGCACCATCAGGTCTTGCTCGCTGAGCTCGCCCACCAGGGCGCCACTGCCATCCACCACCGGCAAACCGCTGATGTGGTGCTCGCTCATCAGCTTCACAGCATCCTGCAGGGGACTGTCCGCTGTGACACTCAACACCGGTGCAGACATCACGGCAGAAACCAGCTGTTGCACCACGGGCCAAACAAGACGACTGGAGCCATTCTGGGGCCGAGCACGGCAGACACCATGGCGACGCAACGGATACGCCAACTGGCCGACGGCCTCACCGTGGCCCGGGCCGTGCTGGGACTACCGCTGATCGTTGCCCTGGCGGGGGGCCAACCAGCCCTGGCCTGGTGGCTGCTGCTACTGGGCGGCCTGAGCGACTGGGCCGATGGCGCCCTGGCACGCCGGGCCGGCGGCGGCTCGGTGTGGGGCGCCCGCCTCGATCCCCTCACCGACAAAATCCTGATCAGCGCGCCGCTGCTGTGGCTTGGAGCGGAGGGGATCCTGCCCCTGTGGGCGATCTGGCTGCTGCTGGCCCGGGAACTACTTATCTCTGGCTGGCGCGCCGCTGAAGCCAGTGGCGGCCCGGCCTCCTTGGCCGGCAAGCTCAAAACGATCCTGCAATTCACCAGCCTGCTGCTGCTGCTCTGGCCCAACGGCTGGGGTTTCGGACTGGCGGCGGCATTCCAGAGCGCGGGCTTCTGGCTGTTCTGGCCGTCGCTGCTGCTGGCGCTGAGCTCCGCCTGGGGCTACCTACGCAAGCCCTAACTCAAAGCGTCTTTTGCTGGCATCCATTTATTTATCCAAGTGCCACCAGCCGCTTTTTTGTATCTGCCAGCACCGCTGTGGCCCGAGCGTCGCCAAGTTGCTGCTCGATGTGAAACAGGGTGAGGCTGAGCTGATCTCGAAAGCTGAGGGCACCGAGCACCGCCAGGGGCTGATGCGGCAGGGCGATTGGTTCAACGTTGGCCACAAAGAACAACCGCGCCAACTCCAGTTCCCCGTGCTGGGCCTGCACTGGCACGCGACCAAGATTGGTGATCAAGCCCCCTTGGCGCCAGCTGCGCTGCCAGAGCTGGTGTGGGGTGGGGCCGTCCTCAAGCGCCGCAGCAATCGTGTTTAGGGCCCGCAGGGGCGAGCCGGAGCTCAGCTGCTGCTGCAACACCCCATGCAGTTCGCTGGCCAGCTGATCGAGGCTTGAATCGGGATCCACCTCAACCGATGTATCCACACAAACGCGCAGCAGCCGCATCAGCTCCCAGGGCAGGGGCGGTTCAGCCAGGCTGCGTAAATTCACCACGGTTGTGGCTGTGGTTTTCGCAGGTAGAAACCCATCTGCCACCAGCGCCTGCAGGAAAGCAGCGTGCAGGGTGGCATTAAGGCGCAGACCCCTCAGGCGAGTCCAGGCCAGCACCCCCGCACTGGCTTCGGCGCTGAGCTCCTCGAAGACGTAACTGGTGCTCAAGCCGGTGTCCCGCCGCTCCGTCAAAGAATCCACCGCGCCAGCCCCCTGGCCTGCGCTTGCAAAGGTTTGCCCTAGCTCAGGGGTGTGGGCATCCCAATCGACAGCTGGCCCGGGACTGCCAACGCCGCCAGCGGCAGCGAGTAGGGCAAACAGCTGCTGCACCAAAGCCATGGCCGAGAGGCCATCGGCGATCGCATGGTGAAAGGTGAGCAGTAGCTGGCCCCGCTCACGCCCCGCCAGCCAGCTGACGCGCCAGAGGGGCTCGCCGCCGCCGCCAAAACGCTGGCGCAGGGCCGCCATGGCAGCTGGCTTCCAGGCCCCTGGGGCTGGGCTCCCGTTGGGATCATCCAGCCAGGGCAGCACCTGTATCTCGATGGCGGCCGGGGTTTCAGCGAAGTGGCAGTGGTCGCCATCCCAAACCAGCGTGCTGCGCAGCAACAGGTGTTGCTGCTGAAGGGAGGCGAGGGCCCCCTGGATCGCATCGGCTTCGAGGCAACCGCGGTACTCGGCGATCACCGTGAAATTCATATTGCCGGAGCTGCCCGCATCCAGCAGACATTCAGCGCGCTCCAATACATTCATGGCGCTGCAGCCCCAGCAGTGAGCTCCTCGCTGCGCTGCCAGAGCCGCTGGCGCTGATCGACATCGAGGGCAGCGGGGGCAATGCGCACCTCGGTGGGCCAGCCCCGCATGCCACCGAACTGATTTGGTCCGTAGTGACCCCCTGGGGTGGCTTCGGGTGCGGTGGCGGCAAACAACTGGGGTAACGCTCCCATGGCCGCGCTCTGCAACAGCGGGCCCATCAGCCGGTAGGCCAGGGGTTCAAACCACGACCCATTGGCAGCCACCGAGGCCAGCTGAAGATTGGTGCGGGCAAAGCCCGGATGGGCCGCCAGCGACAACACCGCCTGGCCCTGATCGCGCAGCCGCTGCTGCAGCTCTAGGGCAAACATCACATTGGCGAGCTTGCTCTGGCCGTAGGCAGCCCAGCGGTCGTAGCGGCGCTCGCCCTGTAGGTCGTCGAAAGCAATGCGGCCGAAATACTGGGCCCCTGAGGTCACGCTCACCACCCGTGCATTCGGGCGGTCTGATAGCAGCGGCAGCAGGGCCAGGGTGAGGGCGAAATGGCCCAGGTGGTTCACACCCAGCTGCATCTCGAAGCCGTCGGGGGTGAGCTGCCGCGGCAGGGCCATCAGTCCGGCGTTGTTGATCAGCAGATCCAGCCGGCCGTGGCGATCGGCCAATTCCGCAGCGGCACGGCGCACGCAAGCCAAGCTGGCCAGATCAAGCTCCAGCAGCTCAACGGCACCACCCCCGCTAGCGGCCGCTGCCGACAATTCACCCTTGGCAAGCTCTGCCCGGGGCAGGCTGCGGCAGCCGAGCACCACGGTGGCGCCCTTGGCCACTAGCGCCCGCGCCGTTTCCAGGCCCAGGCCGCTGTTGGCGCCGGTGATCAGGGCCAAGCGTCCGGCCTGATCGGGAATCGAGTCGGTAGTCCAGTTCATGGCAGGAGCCTATGGAAATAGGCCTCACAGCTGCGGCAAAGAAGCTCAGCCGATCAAGGCCTCGTCTGCGGAGAAATCAGGGCTGGTGGGAGTCCGCAGGGCGTAGTCGTTGGTGTAGCTGTCGGCGATGGTGGCCTCAAGGTCAAAGGCCGGCTCCCAGGCCAGTTCACGCCGCACCCGGGTGGTGTCGGTGAGGAAGTGGGCTAGGCGCAGCGGGAAGGCCTTGCGGGCTTTTTTATCGAGAGCAGCGGGATCGAAGCTGCGGATTTCCACAGAAGCTGGCTCCTTGCCGGCCGCCCGGGCCGCTGCCTGCACCAAGCCGCGGAAGGTGACGCCCTGGCTGCCGGTGCAGTTGTAGATGCGGTTGGCGGCGGCATCCACCTCGATGCAGCGAGCCATGGCGGCGGCTAGGTCTGCCACATGGCCCAGCTGGGTGATCGTGCTGCCATCACCGGGAAGGGGCACGGGCCGGCCGTGCACGATGCGATCAAAAAACCAGCTCTCCACAGGGTTGTAGTTGCCCGGCCCCACGATGTAGGTGGGCCGGAAGCTGGTGAAAGCGATGCCCTCGCTGCGCAGCCAGGCTTCGGTTTCGGCCTTGCCAGCGTGGCGGCTGGCGGGATCAACGGGGCTGTTTTCATCGAGGGGCCAAAGCTCGCTATCGGCGTAAACACCGGCCGAGCTCACATAAACAAAGCGATGGGCCGGAGGCCCGGTGCGCTCGATCACAGCGCGGGAATCCTCAAGGCTGCGGCCCGAGCTATCGACGATCACATCAAAACTGCGACCCACCAGCGGCTCCAGCCCCCCAGCAGTGCTGCGGTCGCCGATCAGGTGCTCCACCCCAGCCGGCGCTGGCTTGTTGCCACGGGTAAACAAGGTGAGGGCATGGCCTTCAGCCTGCAGCCGCTCCACCAGCGGTTTGCCCACGAAGCGGGTGCCGCCCATCACCAGGATGTTCATGCTGCTGCCCACGGGGCCGCGAAACTGGGCGTCATTCAAACCCCCGGACAGCAGAGGCGGTTACTCCACCACCGTTATGCCCGTGTCGATCCGCTCGATCGGTGGCGCCGCCAGCGTCTGCTGCCAAAGGGACAAGATCGACCAGTAGCCCTGGGCCCTCGGCTTGGTCGCCACGCTGGAGTTCACCACGCCGCTGCGTATTTGGCCCACCAGCTCGGGCAGATCATCAATACCTACCGCCTGCACACGACCCTGGGCCCCCAGGCTGGCGATGGCACGGCCGATGCCGATGGGCCCGCTGGCGTCGCTGGCCACCCAGCCCCGCAGGGCCGGATGGGCCTTCATCGTCGCTAGAGCCTGCTGCTCGGCGGTGGCGATGGAGTCCTGATCGCTTGGGGTGGCCACCACCTGGATGCCGGGAAAGCGGCGGAATACCTCCTGATGGCAGCGAAATCGGATCGCGTGGTTTGGCGCCGTGGGAACCCCCTGCATGATTGCCACTTCACCGCGACCTGCCAGCAGCTTCACCAGGCGCTCAGAGGCAATCTGGGCCTGCTTGCAGTAGTCGTTGCCCACGCTGGTGATCGGCAAGCCGGCCGGTGCTTCGGAATCGAAAATCGCCAGCTGAATCCCCTCAGCCCGAGCGCGGACAAGCAGGGGAGTTAGGCGGCTGGCATCGAGCAGATCGATGAAAATTCCATCGGCCTTGGAATTGATGGCCCGGCTGAGGATCGCTTGTTGCTGCTCCACCGTGGCCTGGGCCGGGGGCTGGTAGTCCACGGTCACCGGCCGGCCGGTCTGGCTGGTAATCATGCGAGCCGCCGCCAAGGCCCCCAGCCGCACCTCCTCAAACCAGGGGTGACTGACCTTCGGAACCAGCACAAAACGCAGCGCCGTTTTCGCCGGTTCCGCCCTGACGGGCATCAACATCGCTCCTGCAGCGACGCCTAAGCAGGCGAAAACCCTGACGGCCCTACTGCCGATTCCGCCTGCAAAGGAGGCTTGTCGAACTCGGGCCATAGGGCGCACAAATGGGGTTTCTAATTTTGGCCGCCAAGACGGCGCCTTAAACCACACTTTGGTTCTGGTTTGCCCCTTTCAGTGATGCGTCTGGCCAAGGCCTACACCGCCCAGCCGGCCACCATCACGTCGTGGCCCGCCGGCAGCCGCGGCTATCGCCACTTCTCCCTGCTGGGGGAGCGGGGCCAGGGCGCGGAACGGGCCGTGGAACTCCAGGCGGTGCTGGAGCGGGGCTTTCGGCTGGTGGTGCCGCTACGGGAGCTGCGCAACCGGCAGCTCTGGCAGCCTGGCTGGCAGCAATTGCCTCCAGCAGCCATGCAGATAATTCCCGCCATCGACCTGCTCGATGGCCACTGCGTGCGGCTGCACCAGGGCGACTACGACCAGGTAACCCGCTTCTCCGACGACCCAGTGGCCCAGGCCCTCAGCTGGCAGCAGCAGGGAGCCAGGCGGCTGCACCTAGTGGATCTAGATGGCGCCCGCAGCGGCCAACCGGTCAACGATGCGGCCGTGAAGGCGATCACCACCGCCCTCAGCATCCCCGTGCAGCTGGGGGGTGGGGTGCGCAGCGCCGAACGGGCCGAGGAGTTGCTGAGCTTCGGACTGGATCGGGTCATCCTCGGCACCGTGGCTCTTGAGCAACCCGAATTAGTCGATGAGCTGGCATCGCGCCATCCCGGCCGGATCGTGGTGGGCATCGACGCCAAAAACGGCAAGGTGGCCACCCGCGGCTGGATCGAAGAGAGCAGCACCGAAGCCACCGCCCTAGCCCAGCGCTTCTGCACCAGCGGCATCGCCGCAATCATCAGCACCGACATCGCCACAGACGGCACACTGGCGGGCCCCAACCTCGAAGCCCTGCGGGCCATGGCCGAGGCCAGCGCCGTGCCGGTGATCGCCTCCGGCGGCATCGGCAACCTGGAGCACCTGCTGTCGCTGCTGAGCCTGGCGCCCCTAGGGGTGGAGGGGGTGATCGTGGGCCGGGCCCTCTACGACGGACGGGTGGATCTAGCTGAAGCCCTGCAGGCCATCGACGAGGGCCGCCTGCAGGATCCGACCACTGCCTCGATTATGGCTTGAACAGACAACCTGCCCCCATCGCAAAAGCGGATCGCTTGCGACCTGCCCTATAACAGATTGAGTCTGTTTTGAGGCGTGTCGAGTGATCGCCGACGCCCTTCCCCCAACCAATCCATCAGCCTGCGTAGACGACGTCTACCAGCGCTGCCGCGACCTGGGCATGAGGCTCAGCCGCCAGCGCCGCATGGTGCTCGATTTGCTTTGGGTTGAGAAAAGCCATCTCAGCGCCCGCGACATTTTTGAAAAGCTCAACAACCTGGGCCGCAACATCGGTCACACGTCTGTTTATCAAAACCTTGAAGCCCTGCAAACCGCTGGCGTAATCGAGTGCCTCGACCGGGCCAGTGGCCGGCTTTACGGCTATCGCAGCGATCCCCACAGCCACCTCACCTGCTCGCAATCAGGCGCCATCCAAGACCTAGATGTCGAGCTGCCGCGCGAGTTGCTCGACCAGATCGAGCGCCGCACCGGCTTCGCCATCGAGAACTACACCCTGCATCTCACCGGCCGGCGCCGCAGCTGAATCCCTGCGCCGACCCAGGACTGGAGAATCCGCTCCAGCATCGGTACCTTTGGCGCATGCCATCTCCAAACCCATGAGTTCGTCAAACCCATGAGTTCGCCAAACCCGTGAGTTCGCAGCTGCTGCTGTTTGCCGAGCCGCTGCTGCGCGATGGCCTCACCCGCCTGCTCAAGGCTCAGGCGGGGCTTTACAGCGTCGCTGAGCGGCCAGAGCAACTGCAAGGGCTGCCCCAACTGGTGATCTGGCAAGCCAGCAGCGGCGACCTCCAGGGCGGGCGCTTGGCAGAAGAATTGCTGCGCCTGCAGGAGCGCTGGCAGCCAGCTCCCGTGCTGCTGCTGCTGCCTGCGGCCCATGGTCTAGGCGGTGATGCCCTGCTGCAGCTGCCGGCGGCTGGAATCCTCGAATCGCCCGAGCCCCAGGAGTTGCTGGCGGCCCTCGCCACCCTGCTGACCGGCGGGCGCGTGCTGGCAGCGGCGGCAGGCAGCGCCTCCCCCCGCCCAGCAGCCAGCCCAGCCCTCGGCCTGGGCCAGTGGCTGCTGATCAGCGGCCTGCAGCAGATCGACGCCGACCTAGCTGCCATCAAGCGCCTGCTGACGCCGCCACCCACCAACTTGGTGCAGCTGCTGGTGCTGCAGGGCCGCCTGCGCGAACTCTCGGCAGCCCGCGAGCTGCTGCTGCTGCTTTGGGGGCCGCTGAGTGTGGCCTGGAGCGCGCCCGATCCCTGCCCCAGCAGCCCGCAGCCCGTGCTGGCGATCACCCTGCAGCAGCGCAGTGCCGACGGCATCTGGCGCGCCATTCGACAGCGGCTCGAGGCCGGCAGTGGTGCCGAGCTCAGCAATCAAAGCGGCCAGCTGCTGGCCTTGGAGGGCCTCAGCCCCGAGCGGCGGCGCGACCTGCTGCTGGCCCTGCTATGCCAACTAGACAGCCTGCGCCAGCGGCTACTTGCCGACCCCGCTCCCCTGCAGGAGCGCTGGGAGCAATGGCAGCCCGAGCTGCGCCAGCAGGCCATGCGCAGCCTGGTGAATTCCTACGTGCAGCTGCCCTGCGAAGGCAGCCTGCTGCCGGTAGCCGACAGCCTGCTTCGCAGCAGCGATCTGACGGGCCGCGACCCGGAGCTGCCCGAGGCCCAGCCGATGCTGGCCTCCCTGGTGCGGGCCCAGCCCCTGCTGGTGGATGGCCAGCTGCTGGCCGCCGACGAACCGCGGGCCGTGCTCTACCTCGAACTACTAGTGAGCAACTGGCTGGTGCGCAGCGCCGAACTGGTCAGCGCCGAGCTGCTGGCCAGCTGCGCCAGCTGGCCCGAGTTGCGTCGCTACCTGCTCCAGCCCGAGCTGCTCGCCACCCGCAACCTGGAGCGGCTGCGCAACCAGCTCAACGCCCAACTGCGTTGGAGCAGCTGGGTGGAGCGGCCAATCAGCCTCTATGAAAGCCGCCGCCGGCTCTATTGCCTGCGCGATGGCGCCATCGACTGCCAGGAGCTCACCGAACCCCGCGACGCCGAACTGCGACAACTGGGCTGGCTGCAGCAACTGGTGACCCTGGCGCTGGAAAGCCGCGATGCCCTGGCCCCCCAGGTGCAGGGCCTACTGCGAGGCCTCGGCGATCTGGTGGTGGTGCTGCTCACCAGGGTGCTGGGCCGGGCCATTGGCCTGGTCGGCCGGGGTATTGCCCAGGGCATGGGACGCGGCATCGCCAAGGGCGTGGGCCGCAGCTGACGCCCCGCCACAATGGCTTTAATCGAGCTTGCAAGCCGGCATGGGGCGAAATCAGAACGGGCAACAGGGGATCGGGGCACGGGCCTCAACCCTTGGGCACATCCTGCGACTCCTGCTCAGTTCCGCCCTGGGGCTGCTGCTGGCGGCGGGCCTGGTGGGCCTAGGTAGCCGCCCCGCCCAGGCCTCGCTCACCAACAACAGCTACGACGGCAACATCTACGCCCTCTACGCCGGCAACGGCTCCCTGGTACCGCCGCGCAGCAGCCTTGCCCAGGCCCTGGACGACCACCGCACCACCGTTGTCGTCTATTACCTCGACGACGACGCAGCCAGCAAGCAATTCTCGGCGGTGGTCTCGGAGCTGCAGCGGGTGTGGCTCAACAACATCGAGCTGATTCCGCTGGTTACCGATCCGCTCCAAAACCGGGCCGACACCGGCCCCAGCGATCCAGCCCACTACTGGTCGGGCCTGATCCCCCAGGTGGTGGTGTTCAACAGCGAGGGGCAGGTTGTTTTCGATGAGCAGGGCGCCGTGAGCGTCGATGCCATCAACGCCGCCGTCAGCCAGGCCACCGGCATCCCCCTACCCGAGGGGGGCACCACCAGCACCACCGAAAGCTTCAACGAACTCAATTCCGAGGTGGTGAGCCGCTGATGGGCCGCCTTGAAAGCGACAGCATGGGCGCCATCGAGGTGCCCGAGCAGCATTACTGGGGCGCCCAGACCCAGCGCTCAATCGAATATTTCCCCTTCGGCCAGACCATGCCCCTGGCGGTGGTGCATGCCTTCGGAGCGCTCAAGGCCGCCTGCGCTGAGGTGAATATGGCCAAGGGCAAGCTCAGTCCCGAGCTGGCCGCCCTGATCGTGACCGCTGCCGAGGAGGTGGCCTCCGGCCGCCTCGACGCTGAATTTCCGCTCAAGGTGTGGCAGACGGGCTCCGGCACCCAAACCAACATGAACGTCAACGAGGTGATCGCCAACCGGGCGATTGAAGCCTCCGGTGGGGTGCTGGGCAGCAAGAGACCGGTGCACCCCAACGACCATGTCAACCTCAGCCAATCCAGCAACGACACCTTTCCCGCCGCCCTGCATGTGGCCGTGGCAATTGAACTGGAGCGCACTCTGCTGCCCGCCGTAGAAGCGCTGCGCGCCGCCCTGGCCGTAAAGGCCGAGGCCTTTGCCGCGATCATCAAGATCGGCCGCACCCACCTGCAGGATGCGGTGCCCCTGAGTCTGGGCCAGGAATTCGGCGGCTACGGCGCCCAGCTGGATCTAGCACTGGAAACCATCCGCGCCAGCCTGCCCCAGGTGCGCCAGCTGGCAATTGGCGGCACGGCGGTGGGCACCGGGCTTAATGCCCCCAGCGGCTTCGGTGAGGCGGTGTCTGCGCGACTGGCCGAGCGCCTAGGTCTGCCCTTCACAAGCGCGCCCAACAAATTTCAGGCCCTGGCCGGCCACGAGCCCCTGGCCGCAGCCCACGGGGCCCTCACCGTGCTGGCCGGCTCGCTGCTGAAGATCGCCAACGACATCCGCTGGCTGGCCAGTGGCCCCCGCTGCGGCCTGGGCGAGCTGGTGATTCCGGAAAACGAACCGGGTAGTTCAATCATGCCGGGCAAGGTGAATCCCACCCAGGCCGAGAGCCTGACCATGGTGGCCGTGCAGGTGATGGGCAACAACACGGCCGTGCAGCTGGCCGCCAGCCAGGGCAACTTCGAGCTGAACGTGTTCAAGCCAGTGATCGCCCACAACGTGCTCGAGAGCATCGAGCTGCTGGCCGGGGCCTGCACCAGCTTCCGCGCGCACTGCATCGAGGGGCTCAGGGCCAATGAAAGCCGCATCGAAACCCTGCTGGATCAAAGCCTGATGCTGGTCACGGCCCTCACCCCGGCGATCGGCTACGACCGGGCCTGCGCCATCGCTAAGCACGCCCACAACCACCAGCTCAGCCTCAAGGAGGCCGCCCTGGTGCTCGGCGAGATCAGCGCTGAAGAGTTCGATCGCTGGGTGCAGCCCGAGCAGATGGTCTAGGGAAGCTCTGGGCAACAGGGAGTTAAGTGCCTCTTGAGACCGGGCAAAGCTGCCTTTGGCCTTGATTTGCCTCTGAGGCCGGAAATTGTTGGCTCTATCGGCTCATTTCGGGATCATCTGGC
>NZ_JAGQBD010000026.1:0-39647 GCF_024345455.1 Cyanobium sp. T1G-Tous | reverse complement strand
CGGCCACTGAGCCTTGCCTGACGGCGCCGACGCACCCCTAAGCTCTTTCCCAACGGGGCGTGGCGCAGCTTGGTAGCGCGGGTGCTTTGGGAGCACTAGGTCGCAGGTTCGAATCCTGTCGCCCCGATTGACTTTTCACCGATAGCCCTTCAGCAGGGCACCCAAAAGGCACCCAAACCGTGCTCAATCGTTTGGTGGCTTCCTCTCTTGGCGGCCGCTTTCAGCGTCAAAAGGGCACCGCCCACGCCAGTGGAGCGAGGAAACCGTCCACTTCTCAGGGGCCTTGCATCCATTTCTCACTGAGATTTGGTCGGGGCTTGCTTTGACTGAGTCAGTCATTGCGCAGCCGATTGGAAAAACTGGTGCGCAGTGTTTGCTCAGCAGGCTCTGAACTTGGCTGCCGGCTGCCATTCGCCTCAATCGTCTCCCGGCAGCGGTCAACCAGCTCCTGCCGCAGCACGTCGGGGCTTTCAATGCGAATGCCACCGCCAAAAGCAAACAACCAGCTGCGTAGGTCTATGTCGGCTGCCACGGTCCAGAGAGGTAGGTCCAGCTCCACCGGATAGGGGTGGCTGTCGCTAGGGCCGGGCTCCAGCACATGCGGCGCCTTGGGGTGGTGCCACCAGCTATCGCCAGTCAGCGGCTTGGAGAAGCGCATGTGCTCGATCGGATAGCGCTGCAGCCCCTCGCGGATAAAGGCAAACGCCCAGGGGGCGCAGCAAAAGCGCATGGTGATCAGTGCCTGGCTGCGCCGCTGGGCCGATGGGCTGGCAATCGCCAGCTGCTGCACCAGATCAGCCCCGAAGTAGATGCCGCCGCTGTGGTGCAGCAAGCGCTCCAGCCTTGCCAGGGCGGCGGCTTGCTCCTCTTTGCTGCGGCGCAGGCCGCCATCGCTGCTGCGCAGGGCCAGGCGATCTAGCCGCTCGCTGCGGATCAGACCCTGCTCATGGCCCACCTGGTCTTCCTCGTAGAGGAGATACCAGCCGACGTTGTGGAAGATCAGCTGCAGCGGCCACACCCGCAGCTCGCCAGCAGGGCTGTCGGCAAAGCTGCCAACGCCTGGGTAGCGCTCAAGCAGCACCCGCCTCTGCTCAACGATTGCGGCCTCAATGGCGTCTGCCCGCCTAGGTGCTGCTAGCGAATCGCGCCGCACCAGCTTGGTGTCGACCACCGCATGGCGCGCATAGCTGCGCACTGGCGCCACGCCATCGGCGCTGATCCCCGCCCAGCCCAGCCGCTCATCAAGCTCGGCCAGCAGGTTTTGAGCAGAAGGGTCGGCTAGGCGGCCGGCGCTCTGGCGCAGCACGTTGTGCAGCTCCTGCAACCGCGCCGCTGGCAGCACAGCGGTGCCTAGGCAGTAGCCGTGGCGCACGTTGTCGTTGCGGTTGCGGAAGCCGTAAGGGGTGAGGATCTTTTCGAGGTCCTTACGCAGGGTGGCTGTTTCACCGCTCAGGTAGGAACCAGGGATTGCCTCGGTGGCGGCAATCAGGTGCTGGTGCAGGTTGGCGCCGCGCTCTGCCGGCCGATCAAAGGGCTGCTGCAGCAAATGCCTAAGCAGGGTCATGACCCGCAGGAATACCGGCCCATCGCCCATGGGCGGCAGCCCGCCATGGCTTGCACCCCGTGGTGCGGGCGCCAGCTGGATTGGCGCAGACACCGGCACCGCGCTGCAGAAGCCATTGGCCTCCAGCCAGGCCAGATCACTGCGAATAGCAGTGGCATCGGCAAAACACTGGCCATGCAACTGGCCTAGAAATGCCGCAGCACGAGCGGCCAGATCACCCTGGGGCAGTGGCGAGAGAATCACCTCCAGCTCTTCTGCGCTGGCCGGATCAGTTGGCGACAGATCAGGCCAGCTGCTCAGCAGCTTGATCAGATACAGCAGTCGCTCAAGATCAAGCAGACGCGAGTAGCCGTGGCGCTGCAGCTTGCGCTCACGGTTGGTGGCAGAGCGGATGCGCTTATCAAGCCCGGACAGTTCGGCCTGCAGCACTGGCGTCAGCTCGCCGTGATGGGTTGGCACCACAGCGCAGATCGCCGCAAAGCCCTCCGCCCGGCATGGCCCGAAATGAGGATCAGCAAGGGCAGCGGCCATCTCCTGGATCACCGGCACTGGCACGGTCCGCTCGCGCCGGCTGTTCCACTCCAGGGAGGTGGGCAGGTCTGTGTAGAGCCACCAGCCGATCCATTCGACAGGCGCTAGTAGGGGGAGGGCCTGGGTGATCGCCAGGCGCCAGGCGCGGCGGGCATGGGTGGCATCGACGATCACCGGGATGCCAGCAGCCACGGCCTCTTGAATGCGCTGATGCAGCCGCTGCTGGATATCCACCCACGGTCCCTGCACTGCTACATCACCAAACACCTCAGCGCGGATCACATCGGTGGAGAGCACCAGCGCTGGTGCCTCCCCGGGGCCAGTGAGCAGGGGCGCCAATGCTTTTGCCAGCGTGGTTTTGCCGCTGGCGGGCTGGCCAATCAGCAGGTGGCAGCGCAGGGGCGCCATCGCGGCAGAGGCAACGGGGGACTTCCACTATTTCGCACGAAAAAGAGCATCGCCAGCCTCCGGAGCATTGACGCTGCATTCAGCAACACCTTCTGCCTCCCTTGGCCCACTCCTGCAGCAGCAGCGCCCGCTCCACTCCACGGCGGGCTGAGAACTCCTACGCGCCGCCAACGCCCTTAGAAGACCTGCACATCCTCGACTTCCTCGAGCTGGCTGGCTCCCAAGCCAAGGCAGGAGCGGCCTTGGCGCTACACCAATCGACGGTGTGCCGCAGCGTGCAGTTGATGCAGCAGCAGTTCCAGTTGCTGCCGCACCGGGGATCACCTATCTACCGTCACGGCCACAACACCTGCCTGGGGTACCTGCGGCTGGCCTACAGGGAGCACCGGCTGATGGCTGGGCTGATCCGGCTCGGCACGGACCTGCTGCACCAAAGCCTTTTGCATGGCATGTCGGACGTGCAGCTGGTGCCGCCACGCTTCCGCAGCGCTGAGCATTGGGCTGAGCTGGTGAGCCATGGCCTGCTTGATGGCGCAATCATTAGCTCCTTCTGCTTGGAGCAGCAGCTGCAGTCAGGTCAATCGCCCAGATGGGACGGGCTAACCGCCATGCCGCTAGGGCAGTTGGCATTGCAGCTGGTGGCCACAACTACAGAGGCAAAGCAGGTGTTGCTGCCGCGACGGGGTGCGCTGCCGCTGCTGCATCAAGCCCTGGAGTGGCACGGCCTTGGAGTTGCGCAGCAACCAGAGGCCTGCCAGGAACCTGCCGCCTGGCTTAAGCGGGCAAGGGACCGCAAGCTGGCGATGCCCATCTGCGCTGACCTACTCGGGCCTGGCTGGCTAGAAGCCAATGCTCTGATGCCGTTAGCAACGCAGCCACCATTGATCGAGCAGCTATGGCTGCTACTACCCCGTAGTGCGGCGCACAGCAAGGCAGCACGGCTTTGTCTGCGGTTGCTGAGGGTGCAGATCAATCGGGCTCAAGGAATGCAAAAGCTCCATTGAATACCAGAGCTGAGCAGTGGATTGGCTGGCAGGTGCTGATAAGCGCTGCACACTGCACTCAGTTGTTGACAGATTCCTGTCCCTGGATCTTTCACTGGGAAATGCAACATGCTGATCACAAGCCAGGAGGGTTTCACTATCGGAGTAGTGATTTCCCCTGATGCAGAACAGCTCAGATAAGCCCCACATACACCGGCTGAAATCACTGCATCCGGCGGCTCTGGCGTTCCTCGCCATGCAGGACGGTGTGCCAGTGGCCCCGTCGCCAATGGGGCCGGCGAGGAGCGCTACTGCTGCTGGCGCCGCTCGAGCTGCCCGGTGAGGTTGCCCTAGTGGTGCGATCAAGGCGGAAATCCTTGCCGATCCACACCGGGCCCCAGGGGCTTGCCGCGCCGGTGTCGTCCGCTCCGCCAGCGGAGAAACCCTTGCCCCTTGGAATCTTGGCGGCGGGACCGGTGGTGAGCAGTTCCTACGGAAGGTGCGCTGCGGCTGAGCCCTAGCCTCCCGGAAGGGAATTGGCACCTGCGATGACGCTTGGCTGTTCCATGCTGGAGGCCGCCTCGATGGGTTCCCTTCATGTCACGCCACCGATACCGCCAAGACCCGCTACCGCTGGGAGCGGAGGGCCCCTCCTCTGAACTGTTCAGACCGGAGCAGCCAAACCCGCCGGGCCTACATGTGGTGGAGCAGGATCAGCTGGATGTGGTGCCGCTGGGGCCTCTGTTTCAGAAGGAGGGCGGGACTTTGAACGCTCAGGGAACTCGATATTGAATCTGAAAAGGGGACATCTCAGGTCAGTGAGGATTCACCTATGAAAAAGTCCCCCTCCTTGCCATTCAGAGTTGCTCCATCAGCCTGAGTCAAGCCGATGCAATGATCGGTTGCCTGGCATCTGATCAGATAGCTCCCGGCCTTCGAGGAAGGGACAACTTCATAGCTCTTGTTCTGCCAGTGCACCATGAGACCTTCGTCAATGGCTCTGTAGATCTCAGCAAGCTTCATATACTGGAAGGCGTCAGAGATCGGAATGGCAACCGTATAAAATCCCATAAGGACGCCTCGAAAATTAGCAACCCCTCGTGTACCAGACCATGAGACTCTTATGCTCAGATGGATTGGATTGTAGAGCCGTCATCGCAAGCGGCAATTTTTTTGTGTTGCCCATAGGATAAAGCCAGCTTGTCCGGCGTAGACAGAAACAACCTTGTCATCGGCGATAGCCCAAGCGGGTTCAACTCCCAACACTCAGGCCAATGGTACAATTGTACCGCTTTGGGCGCAGTCTGATGGCAGCAGTCTCGCTGAGTGAATTCCGGGCGACGCTACGGCTCACCTGGGTCGATGCCGAGGGTTGTGGAGAGAAGGTCTTCAGTTACTGGAACAACGAGGCTGTTACTTGCGAGAGCTGCGACCGAGAGGAGGTTCTGCATATTGTGCGACGGCATAACGGCACCTTCTATCTCCAGATCGCCAACGTGGTACGAGAAGGGACTCTCGAGGAACTGGAGGCGGCCCTTCACGCTTGGGCGTTGGACGAAGGCTGGTTTGAATGACTCGGGCTGATCCCTTCCAGGCATTTGCTCCAGGGGGTGAAGCGTGGGTAGGCCGAACGATCCAGGCGCACACGGCCACTTCCCTTAAACCAGCACTGCATCTAGTGTCCAACTGTTATCCAGCCCCGATGACGACACCACTGACATGGGTTTCCACGCCAGCCCTGGGACAGGGAAGGGCCAGTGGCGGCAGTGCGGCATCCGAACTGTTCGAGGGCGGAGGAAGCCAGCGCCGGAGATCCCTGCTTGAAACCCTGGTTCGGGAGATCTGCCAGAACAGCACGGATCAGCGCATCGGCGCTGGAACTGCCGAGGTGTGCTTCGACCTCATTCTTCTCAGGGGGGAGGAGCGGCTTGCTTTCCTCTCGGCCATTGATTGGGAGGGGCTGCGCCCCCACTTGGCTGCCGTGCGAGGGGCCGGCGGAGCGGCACTGACCCTGCGGGCTGGTCTTGCAGCGATGGAGGCAGAGACGCTGGTCTGCCTCCGTATTAGTGACTCGGGCACGTCAGGCCTGAGCGGGGATGACTGGGATGAGGAAGGAAACTTCAGGCGACTCTGCGTCCAAAACTTTTCTACAGGCGAGGAGACTGGCCGAGGCGGCAGCTTCGGTCTCGGCAAGGCGGTCAGCTGGATGCACTCCCGCCTGCTCACTGTTCTCTTCTCCTCATCTGTCCAAGGCATGGAGGAGAGGGGGCTGCGAGTGTTTGGACGCAGTGAGTTGCCGGCTCACGAATTCAATGGAGAAAACCTACTGGATGGGGCTTACCTCGGCGTAGCGGCCGAACGCGATGGGATCCGCGTGGCCTTGTCGGACTGGCGCGTAGCCGAAGCTGCTCGCCCCCTCCAGCTCGAACGGGCAGGCCTCAAGGGCTCTGGAACGTCTCTTCTAATCCCGGCTTTTCATGAGCCTGACCGTGAAGATGTCGGGATCCTCGGGATCCGCGATCCTGAAGAGCTTTGTCGGGATCTGACGGATGCAGCAGCGAAATGGTTCTGGCCCGCCATCAGCTGGGGGCGTCTGACCGTCAGCTCCCGCCTGCTCGTCTCCGGAGAATCAACGGCCCGTTATGAGAGCCGGGCCGAAGTGAAAGGGCTATGGGCGCCATTTCTGGCTGCCTCTCGAGTGGAACCCGACGGCAGACCAGCACTCGTCCCTGGTGATTCGGCGGCCATCGACATCACTGGGTTTCCTCTCCCTGCACGAATCCAGCCGGAGGACCGTCCAGAACTCCTACACAAGCATCAGCAGACCGTGATCAGGGTGGGAGTTACTCGTGTCTCCCCAAGCGAGGCTTGTCTGCCCTGCCGCTCCACCATCGCGATGATCCGTGGTGCCGGGATGGTGGTTGATTATGCAGAAGGTCTGCGTCTGCACGACGGAGGCAGCTACTGCGCTGTTGCCCTTGTGGGATCGGCCCTTCATCACACACCAGCCTCCGAGGCACTGGAGATCGTCCCGGGATTGGCAACGGATGCAGAAGAATATTTCCGGGCTGCCGAACCGGTCACCCATGACGACTGGCTGCCCACCACGCGCCGGTTGCGGGAGAGCTACGACTGGCGTGGATCCTCAGGTCGTCTGAAAGGACTGCGGGGTGAGATCCGGCAACTTCTTCAGAGACAGCTGCTCAGTGACGATGAGCCGGCACCGGATGCAGGACCGGAACTCTTGATGCAGATGCTCAGCCTGGGAGAGGCTGCCTCACCCGTTGCCGCCGCGAGGGTAGTGAATTCTCGCTTGGAGGTGCGGATTGATCGGGAGGGATCGAGGTTCGATCCGGAACGGGGCGGTTGGTTTGTGCAGGGTGAGCTGGTCCGTCATGGCCGTACCGATGGACCTGCGACATCAGGTCTGAGCTTTCGCAGCATCGCGGATTCCGGCCAAGGCGAATCGTGGCGGATCTCGGGACTTGAGATCCATGGTTCCAGCAAGAATCTCAGCATGGATGATGGTGACGGTCGCAGATTTGTTTTTTCCGTCGACAGTGGATTTTCCGCTGTTCCGTTCCGGTGTCTGGTCTCACCGCCTGCGGGCGTTGATCCGGCCTTGACCGGTTTCCGTCAGGGAGGCTGAAGCAATGGAATTTCTTCCCTGGCAGACCGTTGATCTTGATGGTGCCTTCCGGGTCACCGCTCCGGAGAGTATCGCCGAGGAGGTGATTCAGGAGGTGAGCAATGCCGTCACCTTCCGTTTCCGAGAGGATCTGGAGAATGTGAAGCTCGAAATTCTTCTCACTCCGCCCTGGGGCTGGGAAGATTGCCTCCTGCCTCATGAACAGGATGATCCCCCGGCTCAGTTCGTCTGCCGTCTGATCAGCCGCTCCACCGGGCGACGCATCGTCATACCTCTTGAACATGACGGACTGGGGTTGTGGTTCGCGGAAACCGCCTACACAGCCTTCATCGATGGCGAGGAGATACGTGCGGAAGCCCTGCTGCTGAGGACCCGCGCACCTGAATCACCGATGGACGGTTATGGCTGTCTGCGTGGCCAGATCCTCGGACGAAGCAGGATCCATCTCGTTCGCTTCACAGGTCGCACCCGTTCAACGGAGCCACTGTTTCATCTCCGCTGGGAAACCTTCCCTTCAGGGTTTCAGCAGCAGCTGTTCAGGATCCTGCCGGGTGAACCACCCACGATTGAACTGAACGCCGCCGTGAGCGCTCCGCTTCGCCGGCTGTTGATGAACCGCGGACGTCGACGCAACGGCGGTGCGCTGCTGCGAGACGCTCTGTTCTGCAGCATCTGTGCCACCGTCTGGCCCGTCCTTGTCTCCACTGCTTTGCATGATCTCGAGAGGGTCGTCACAGCTGACTCAGGCTGCGTTCCCGAGGAATCGATCGAATTGATCAGTGCCTGGCAGCGTCGCTTGCTCGGGCTTTTCGCTGCAGGCCTTGCCGGCGTTGATCTCCCCCCTTATGCCGCATTGCCTCTGCTAGCCGAAGAGCTCAGGCGGCCGGGTGGCTTCACCGCTCTGATGCTCCGTCTCCCCCTGCTGGTTCAGCAGGAAACAAGGCTGGTGAGGCTGGCCGAAGCAATGGCGGAAGGCGCTCACTTGGAGACTGATTCTGACGCATCTGCTTCAGCGAGCGACATCACGACTGAACCCAGGGTGGAAGCGGCATGAGGAAAGATCTTCACAGGCTGCAGAGCCCCATCAGTGACCAGGGTCTGATCGAGGCGCTGCGATTGGGCAGGGATCTGCCTGTGATCAGTCTCTCCCGCTCGATCGATCTGCGTTCGCTCGACGAGGTGATCGGTGAGATCACCGAAAATGGAATCAGGGAGTCTGCTCTCGATTCTCATCTAGTCGAACCACTCCACCGCAGCCTCAGGGATCTGGACGAATCTCTGAAAACCGACATGCGGATCTGGCACTGGCTCACCGTGGTGCGCTATCCGGACGTTGTATGGCTCCGATGGCGGGGTTCGGTTCCGTCAGATCCGGAGGAAGGGTTCGTAACAGGAAACGGCCACAGGCCGGTTCCTGCTGTTCGTTTTCTAGGCACGCCTTCGATCAATGGTCATGGCCGCAATACCTTTGCGCGACTCTTTTTCGCTGCCGAGCGCCTGATCGGCAGTGAAGGCAATGATTACGCCCTCGTGCGGAGACTGTTCAGCAGCCAAGAGCTCCACCTTGGCCTCAGTGACCGTGAATATGGCCTGCTCCCAACGGTTAATAGGGTTCTGACCCGTGAACTCGCTGATCTGCCTGATCTTCTCGTCCGGTCTGGTGTCCGCAGACTCAACGCCTTGGGTGGCTCCGTCTGTCTCGACCATCTTGAGGAGGAAGAAATCAGTTTGCTTCTTCACGATGATGAACGGATGAGGGAATCAACCTGATGGTGAGGAGTCTGATTCCGAACGACGAACATCGCCTCAAGGCCCTCAAAGGGCCTGAGCAGGTTCTCGAACCCAACTCGGGGAGCTGCAGTCTCGAGGAACTGCCCCGGCACATGCGTTCGCTTCCTAAAGACTCGCCGCTTGCTGTGGATCTGTTCTGCGGAGCAGGTGGCCTGAGCCTGGGGCTCCACCGCGCCGGATTCGAGGTAGTGCTGGCCTGCGACATCCGTCCAGACTCGATCGCCACCCATCGCCATCACTTCGGTGGCTGCTCCGAGCAGTGTGATCTCAGCGACTCGGAGGTGCTGGAGGAGCTCTGCAGGCAGCTGAATGCCGGCGGGGAAGTGGCGCTCGTGGCTGGGGGGCCACCCTGTCAGCCCTTCTCGCGCAACATCCGCTGGCGAAAGCATGACGACGACGTGATTGATCAGCACAACGAGCTGAACCAGGGGAGGCGGGAACTGTGGGAATCGTTCCTTGCCGTTGTGGAAGGCGTCAGGCCGCGGGCGTTCCTGATGGAGAACGTTCCAGACATCGCCCAAACAGGTGATCAGGAGGTGTTCCGCGGGATCGTGAGCCGTGCCGAATCACTTGGCTACCGAGTGCACGCCCGCATCGTGCATGCCTGGGAATACGGCGTTCCTCAGCTCAGGCCAAGGCTTTTCATCGCCGGCACAAGGCTTCCGGATGGCAGTGGAGCCCGATACAGCTCACCACTGGAGTGGCCGGCGCCTTTGTACGGGCAGATGGAGGAGGGCATCAGCCTGGATGAAGCGATCAGTGATCTGCCTGAACTGAAGGGCGACTGGTGGGAGGAATGGGAGAAGACTTGTCCCTACGGCGGCCCAACAAACGACTATCAGCAGCTCATGCGGGACTGGCTTCCCGTGCGGGAAGGCGAGGTGCACGACCACATCACCCGCAAGGTTCGAGGCGATGATCTGGAAACCTTCCAGCTCATGCGGATCACAGGGCTGAAGTATCACCAGCTCAGCGACGAGCAGCGCCGCTATGCCGTCACCAGCCGGGCCGAACGCGAGGGGCGAGCCACCCGCCGCAAGGAACGGGAGGGAAGCTTCAGCAACAAATACAACATCCTCAAGGCTCAGGAGCCGTGCCTGACCGTGACGGCTCATATGTCGAAGGACGGCTACTGGTACATCCATCCTCAGCAGAACCGGACCCTTTCGATACGGGAAGCGGCAAGGGTGCAGTCGTTCCCCGATGGCTTTCGTTTTCACGGCACACCCTCCAACCGGTTCCATCAAGTGGGTGAAGCAGTTGCTCCCCTTGTGGGCGAAGCACTGGGAAGGGCCATGCTCAGGGCCATCAATCAACAGACCGATGAATCGGGATGGGCTGATCCGGATGCGATCCGCGATCTGCTGCTGCACTGGTATCGGGAAGAAGGTGTGGTGTCGCTACAGCCCTGGGCACGCCAGAAGGAGAGCGGTGAGGAGATCCCTGAAACACTGAAAGCCTGGAGAGTGTTTCTCGGCGAACTGCTGGTTGGTGAACTGGAGCCTGATCGGCAGGCGCCGTTCTGGAAACGGGTGCAGCAGAGGTGGCCCGATCACGAAGCTTTCCTGCAGGATTCAGAGCCGCACAGACGGCGAACCTTCCGCAGCCTGCATCTGGAGAAAACGGAGGATCTGCTGCAGCAGGTAGCGATCCAGCTCCGCGAACAGCTCGACTGGCGCGAATGGGTGCGAACTGACCTCAAAGGGCTGGGGCGTGACCGCATCCGCCAGTGCCTTGCGATGGTGGGCATCACCACCGATCGCAGCTGCAGCGTCGGGCTGGGCCGCATGGTGAGCAGGATCACCGGGAGCGGACGCCTGGAAAAACTGAGCTCGCGCCAGCACCGGGAACTGAACCTCGGCCTGATGCTTGGTGGAGATCAGGACGGAAAGATCTACAGAGCGGCAGTCGCAGTGGCGGAGCGCTGGTGTCAGCCGGAAGCACTCTGTGATGGTGGGCCGTCAGGAAGCAGTGACGCCTGCCCCCTCTGCATCAGCAGGGTCTGCTGTCAAGGGAGGGACGGAGATGTCTCCGTCCAAGTCGCCTGAGCGACCTGAGACACTTCAACCGCATTGATCGGGGCCACATTGCTACCGCTGATGCCCAGCCAGAGGCCTGCACAACGGTTCAGCCCCCCACTACTGATCATTGTCCTCAGGCATCGGCTCAGCACCCCCCGAAAAAATGCTTCTGACTGCACCGAGCAGTCGCCCCCCCCTTCCACGACCTCGGGCGGCGTAGCCGGAAGCCAGGTTCTCGGGCTTAAACCGGCCCTCGCAGTTTCTGAACGCCCCACTCACAACGTTGCTGAGCTGATCGTCGTCAAGGAAATCGAAGACCGTCACGATGCCGTAGGCACACAGATCCTTGATGGCCTGCCGGTACACCGATTGCTGCTGGCTGAGCCCCCATCCACTCGCTGTAAGCCGCGCCCTCATCCGGAGCAATTCCTCAGCAAGGATACGAGCAATCCGAGGGGAAGAGCTCAGTGAGGGTCGTTCAAGGATGGCAGAGAAGTCATCCTCCTTCAAATGCCGAATCAGCCCGAATCGATCGGAGTGCTGCGGCCCTCGATCAAGGCAGAGAACCCGGCGGTGAATGCGCTGAAAGGTGTTGCGCCCTCCTCCGAGGAAGCGTTCATGCTTGAGCAGATTGCCCTGTGTCTCCGAAACCCACCGCCAGCAAGCCACCTCGGGCAGAACGATGAGAGTCAGGTATGTCCACCAGTCTCGGCGCGTTGTCTCCGCAGTGACGCCGGACCGCCCGGTATCAAGTGCAGACCAGCCCGCGAACCACTCGGCGACCTCAGCTTCGAACCTGGCGTAATCACGGTTGCGCGTGCTGGTTGGAGGCTGATCGGGGAAACCGAATTGCCCGGCGATGGCAAGGATGGCGTCACGTACCGTTTGCAGCTCCCGATCAGGGAGCCGGTCTCCACCGGAGGCCTGGTAGAACCTCTGTGGATGGTCAAACCCCGTAAAGCAGCGGTTGGCAGGATCGGCGTTGAACAGCTCGATGAGCTGCTCGGCATGGGGCCGCGGGATCTGAGGGAACAGCCAGCTCACGAGACCACCTCCATGAGTGCGAAGGCCTGGCAACGGGCGCGGAACACCCCAGGCCGGCTCAGCATCTCCTCGCGGAGCATCGGCACGGTGAGCACTGCACCGGCATCCTCCCGCAGACCAGCCAGCCAGCCGGCCGCCACCTCGCCGATGGAACCCTCCGCATAGATCTGCCCGGATTTGGGGTCCAGCGAGTCGTCCCCAAGGATCACCTGCAGCACGGTGGCGACGATGTCGGCCTGAAACAGACATTCGAGGGCACGGTCCTTTCCGGAATTCAGTCTCTCGATCACGTCAGCGTGATCACTGTTGAGATAGACGAGCAGGGTGCCGAGCAGACTCTGATCGAGATCACTAATCAAGCCGACGTCGACCTGCCAGAAGCCTGGATTCAGCTTCTGCTCAGCGAAGCTGACAGGGCGCACCGGGAAATTCGCGAAACTGCCCTCCAAGGGAAAGCTGAAGGCATGCCGGAACAGCACGCTGCCGGCCCTGAGCTCAAAACCAGGCACCGTGCACGAATCGACGGTGATCAGCAGGTGCAGGGTGACTTTCTCGATCAGAAGGCTGGAATCGAGGTTGACGGTGATGCCGGCGTCCCGGTCGATGGCCCGGAGAGGCTGCCGGAACGCCGTGAAGCGGTTCCCCGTGATCGGTGAAGGGCCAGTCTCGACGAGAACGGCGAGGAATGCATGCTGCAACGCCTCATTCAGCCCACAAGCCTCGAATACATCATCGAACGCAGGCCAGCCGTCAAGGGGTGCATGCAGAGCCAGAGGCAGCTCGGCATCCCAGGCATCAATTCCATCCCTGAGCGGAGTGAGCTCATCACCACAGGTGAGGAACCATTCGGGATCCTTCAGAACGGATGCAGGCAGGACCGGGTAGGGATAGGCGACGGGCCTCATGCGTCCACCTCCGCTGGGATCTCCTCGCAGCTGATGTCGAGGCCGATCGCCACGTAATCAGGCATGGACACATCCACGCGAATCAGGGTTCCCGCAGCACTGCCTGGGATAACGAGGGAATCGGAGACATCGACAGCTTCACCTGCAACCTCGATGGCAGTGACAGCCGGCTTCAGGCCGTTCGGCGCCGACTCCTCTGTGCTGGATACGTCCGCCTGAATCGTGGGTCTGATCGACACCTTCGCGTGGGAGGCTGGATCCCCTCGAAGCGTGAGCTCGAAGGAGGTCAGCACGAGGCCGTCCTCGATCCGGGTTCCGCATGGGATGGGCTGCGACAGCCGCAGCTTCCGCTTTCTTGTGCCTGGTTTCCTCGGATTACGGGGTTCAGCGCCGGCACCGCCCCGGCCCAAGCCGATCAATGCTGCGCCGATCCGCCTGGAAAGCGATGCCACCGAATCGCCCTCAGTGGAGCCCGCCTGTTCAGGCCTGTTTTGCCTTGTCCGATCGAGCCTCTCATCCTTGAGTCTGTTCAGCGCTGCCTTGACAATCCTTGTCTGCACCCATGAGAGGCGTTGGCTGGTTTCCCAGTCGTCATGGGCCGGTGGTTCCGACAATGCGAAGGCTTGCTCGATCTCTGGTTCATCCGAACAGCGGAACACCCCGGTCCATTCAGTGCCGTCCACCTCAGCCACAGAGCCTTCCTCGTAGCGAACAACAAGTTCGGCAGGGCGCAGAAGCGCGATATGCGCCATCGCATCAGGAATCAGCGCTGAATTGCCGAGAACAGACCGCCATTGCCGATAGGGAGTCAATGCCCCGGCCTTTCTCTCTGAAACGAAGAGATACCCGGAAATTGTCCTTGGCTTCTGTGGTCCCACAGCATCCTCAGGAAGTTGCTGCCTCGTCCGGCGCAGTGATTCAGCAAAACCGCACAGCTGAGGCACCGAATCCGGATCCGGAGGGCTGAAATCCTCCCCGAAGCAGTCGATCGTGATGCGCATGGGCGCCCTGCCATCGACATCACGAACCAGTTTCGGCCAGCACCACCAGAGCAGCATCTCCTGAAGTCGGAATCCGATGCGGCGACGCACTTCATCGGTGAGGCCACCTGCCGCCGGCCCGCCCATAAGATCAGCAAGATCATCAAGACGGGGGTCGAGCAGCATGAGCGAGGTGCCGGTGGCCCCTGTCTCCCGGCTGGAGAAACCAAGAGATTGAGCGATCGCAGCTGCATCTCCATCAAGGGCGGGATCAACGAAATCGGGAATCTCGGTGCTGGGCACACCCCACCAGTGCCGGCCTGTGTAGTGGCGACCCTCGTGATTGAAACTTTCCCCGGCGGCATGGGCCAGAAGCCTGCGCTGCTCTCGGCCTTCAAAGTCGGTGAGGGTATCGACGACAAGAAGCTGAGGGCCACTCATCAGATAGAAGGAGGACTTACCGAATCCGTAGGTCCCCCCTCCCTGCTCCACATCCCTGGGTTTGCCGATATTCCTGAGGAAATTGGCGAAGTCACCCGCATCGTCTCCATCGGCGCGGGTGGGTCCACCAAGACCAACGGTTCCACGATCGCTGATCTCCATTAGCACCGGAGATTCAGCGCTGAAGAAATGATCAAGCCCCCTGCGGACGGGGCAGGACTCACCTGTGGGTCGATCCGTGAAGAACTGCCTGTACGCCTCCATCTGCTCAGGAGCAGGTGTGAAAAGGCGTACGGCGTAATGGGGCTGGACGCCCTCGATCCCACCCGCATCCCAGCTGTTCTGAAGGCTCTCGCGAATCAGCATCTCCGTGGCGGAGAGCTTCTTCGGGCGGCCCATGGTGTTGAGGAGGCCCTCAGCGGTGATGGCCCCCGAAGGAGGATTCGGTTCGCTCTGCAGACGGATAGGGTCAGTCACGTCGCATGTACCTCGCTGACAAGACAGTTCAAGAGTGCTAGCGAGTCAGCTTCAGTAAGTCTGCAGCTGACGGCATGCTGAAGAGCGATGTCGTACCGGAGGGATGAAATCGCAGCCGGCAGTTGACCGGCCTCGAATGTCGACGGACGTATCCGGGGGAAAGCGTTGTTGACCGAGTAAATGGTTGACGCAACAGGCGAATAAGCCTGTTCCTCCCACAAATCACGCTGCGCGGTGTCATAGGGGGTCTGTGCGATCAGATCCATGAAGCCCTCCTGATCAACGACATGCCTGAGAACCATGTCGATCAGCCTTGGGACATGCAGAGGACCTGAGGGATTGGGTTCCACGGAGAGATGGCGAAGGAAAAGGCGATGCCCGTTCATCGGCTCGAGCTGATCAAGGCCATGCACGGTGATACGAGGTGCATCACTGGATCGACCCGTTTTGCATTCGATATCGACATCGGCAAAACTGAAATCGACATTGGTTCCCCTAAAACCGATCCAGGATCTCCAGTGGTTGGGTTCAATCTCCACGAGTTGGAGCAGAAGATGCAATTCACCGATGAGGCCGATGATCACCTCCTCAGCAGGAAGATCGCCCCGGCTTCTTGCGAGAAGCCGTCGGAACTCACGCACCGCGTCCCGGCATGCATCGGCAGCCGTTGAACCCTGAACGAGCCGCTGGATCACCCGCTCGATCAACTTGTCGAACACCGAATTGAGCTCATCCGACATGCAGTCGATACGTATGAAGTGCTCAATCGCGCCTGAATCAGCGGTTCTCGAGTCGTGGCTTGTCCGAAGAGCAGCAGTTTTCAACTGAGGAAGAGAGGCGCCGGGTGATGCAAGGCGCAGAAGCAATCCTCGAACCCGTGATTCGTCATGACAGAGGAGCACGGAACGGCTGGGCAGATCCGGTACTTCCAGTTCCACGACAAGTAGGTTGCATTCCTCAGGGGAACGGGTCTGCAGTGTGCCCCAGTAGGTGGAAAGATCGATCGGCTCGGTCATGATCATCAACTCGTGAAAATATTGTCGAGGCAAGGGGGAATCTTCGGAACCCCTGAATGGGGCATCCGGGTGGGTTCAGCGCCCGCGTGGGCGACGATCCTCTGGATCGACTTCAATTTCAGGAAGATCCTCATCATCGGGCTCTTCACCCAGCTCATCCGGATTCAGCTGGGGAAGCCGAAGCCGGAGATACTTCTTCGGCCTTGTATCCCCGGGACTTTCGTCAGGGAAGACAAAACCTAGAGCAATGATGTGGTCATCAACAGCATCACCTTCAAGGCCATGAGTGATCGGTACGCGTGTTGCCTTGCCTGGCTTTGGTGGTGATTTCTCAGCGCCACAGGAATCCTTGTCCAGGATGTAGATCAGCAGCAGAGGGCACTGATTGGAACCAAGCTCCTCAGTGCGGCGTCGCTTCCTGCCAGACCAGTCGTGAGGTGCGAGTTCATTCCTGATAGCCTCCCTGGATTGATCAGGAAGATCCAGAAGGACATGATCCGCACTCATCAAGGCCTTGATGTAGATCGGATCCGGTGCGATCGGCTGCTCGATACGGCGGCGGCTGATGCGCTGCACATCAACGCCTCCGAATCTGATTGCTCGACGTTCTTTCCACACATCGGTTGATGACTCGCCCACAACAGCAACATTCCAAGTGCGGATATACTTTTCACCTTGGTCGACCTCATCGCTGATGAACGCAGGAATCGGCTTCATCGATTCCTTATGAAGGTCAAAACGGCTGAGGAAAAGGCGGACCATCTCATAAGGCACGTCACGGAACAACACAGTTCCATTTCGTTCAATCACCTCCGGAACTGAGCGGCCAGAACACTGCTCAAGGAACTGTTCCGTGGCACGGCGGTTGCCGTTATGAAACTCCCTCTCCGAAGGGAAACCGATCATCTGCTGGTGCTGTCCACGAAAGCTGATCCGGCAGTTGTCGATGTTCTCCATCACCAACTTGTTGCGCGCCGTGAGTGCCATTCCCGGCATCTGTGGCACGCGGATTGAGAACTCGCGTGGAGTGAGGTTCTGTTCACTCATCAGAGTGATGTCGGATCGGATCTCATTCTCGAGAACAACGAGATCCATGAAGGCAGCATTCAGATCAGGCGTCATCCAGATGCGGGGAAGATCGCTGTAGCCGAGGCGATATCCGAACCAGCGGCCCATCTGCATCAGCGTGTCGAACTGGGAGGATGCCCGCACAAAATAACTGACGGTGAGGCCTTCAATGGTCAGCCCACGGGCCAGAACATTGCCACCGATGACGATTGCATGGCGTTTCTTCTCATCTGCGAAATCAAGGAAGTCATCCGACTCACCATTTTCAACGATGGTGGTGATTGACTCCAGCGCAACTGGTATCTCGTGCTGGATTGCATCGAAGGATTCAATTTCAACAGGCAGCTGAGAATCCTGAAGAGACTGCCGCATTTCGGGGGTCAAGGCCGAGGATTCACTCACCCAGATGTCCCGAAAGCGCTCCAGCAAAACATCAGGCCGATCCTGAAGATCCGATCTAACTTTCTTGAGCCAGTCGGACTGAATCATACGACGGAGTTTGTTGTGGCAGGTTGCATACAACGTCGTATGGACGAGCATGCAGCAGGGCTTACCACCCAGCCCGCGTAGACGCATCACCGCAAGACAGAGCAGGAAGTAGTCAAGCGCTTCGCGGAGAGAAGACACCAGCAGCGGCTCGAATTCATCACGCTTGCTGCGGATTTCAGGTTTCAAAGCTGACTGTTCATCAGGATGAACAATCCTGATCATTGGTAAGCCCGAAGCATCTGAATCACCTGTGTCATCCACTGAATCCGGATGATCACCGAACAGCCTGTCGACACCGAAGTAGGCCTCGGGGCGTGGCAGCTTGATGATGAAGTCCGCTGGATAGAGATCCTGGGTTCCATCATGCCCGGATTCAGCAGTCAGAACGTTGGCGTACGGCGTTGCTGTATAACCGAGGTAAGTGACCTTTGCAAGAAGCTCAGAATCGAGCAGCCCACGGATCTGCTTATTGATGCGGCTGACAGAGTTCTTGTAGGCTTGGGTATTCAGGCTTGCCTGATCACACTCATCATCAACAATCAACGTCGGCATCCTGAGCCGTAGCTTCGAAGGCATTCCCTTCAAGGCTTCCGTGAGGCGGCGAAGAACGGCCGCGTTCTTCTTGATCACCATGATCTGTGTCTGACCTTCCGGCAGGGTCAGACCAAGCCCACGAGTCAGAGAGAAATCATGGCTGTGCTGAGTCAGCCAGATCCACTGCTCCCGATTGAGAGACGTGAGATCTTCGTCAAAGCGAATCTGCGTCTGCCGACGAAGGGATGTGGTCATCCCTGCCAAAACAATCACAAGCCGGTAGCCCGCATCAGCGGCTTTAGCGATCGTGGCCGCCATGTTCGCTGTCTTTCCACTCTGGACATATCCGAGAACAAGACCCTGCCGGCGCCCGATCGGCCCAGAAGGATTGAGAAGCTCGTTGACGATGAGCGTGGACGTGTTGTCAATCGAATCGATCGCGCCGCGCCAAGCAGGCTTGGACAAAAGGTGAGATTTGTATGCCTCCCATGAAGCACTGAGGGCATCGGGGCCGAGATACCAGCGATCCTTCTTTCGACGGAGAATCGATGCGGGCCTGAGCTCCTCAAGATGCCGGCTCTGCCCAGTCACTTCGATCAAGGCCGCCTGAAGCGAGGCCTCTTGGTCATCGCTGAATGGCACGCCCCAGCGCTGGCGGAAAAGCTCTTCGAGCTGATTCGGCAAACAGCCCTCCTGCTGCAGAAGCAGCCGCAGCTGGGTGGCAAACATCTGGACAGCGAAGGCATTGGTCATTGCGGTTTTAGCGTTGCTTGAGATCAGTCTTCAGCCACATAGGCACATCTGGATCGAAACTCGTGCGAATGACGAAATTGCAGAGTCATGGCGGCGATTCCCATGCTGTGATCGTGGATTGAAGTCTCTCAAGGAGCTTCTGCCTGAATGAATCCGGGCCAGTGAGAACAAGGCCAGCTCCAAAGCCGAGAAGCCAGTTCTGAAGATCGAAATCATCCACTGACCATGCAGGCAGCACCATTTGGAGTTCATAGGGATAATCTGAATTGCCGTGGACAGGAAGGCAATAGATCTGATCCATATGAGGCAATGATCCAGGCGGCTTCCATACGGTGGTGTGAGTCTCCCGCCCCCCAGACATTCGCAACTGGGGGAAAGGCAGACGGTCAGGCCCCTCGCGAATGAACTTCCAGGCTCTGTGATCAAGACGGCAACAGACAGTCAGGGTTCTGTCAGCTGACATCCATGAATTATTGGTCGACCATACGAGAGCCTGATCCTGATAACTGAGCTTGTTCGGAGGAAGACTAAAGGTCCTGTCAACCAGCCTGCACATACGCGAAAATGCCAGAGAAAATCTCTCCTCCTTCTGCTGTAAATGATCAACGCGAAGAAGCCTGAATCGATCCAGACGCAGGAATCTTATGGGGCCATCAGCCCGGCCGGGTTCTCTCTCCTCAGCGGCGAGATACCAGGCCCGTCTATGGAAAACAAATTGTAAAGGCAATACGAGTGCTGAATCACCCTGGTTCCCTGAAGAAGTTGATGATTGTTGACCATGAGATGCGAAGGTCTGGATACGAATCTCCTGCCTGCGCGAAATCGAAGCAGACAGCTCTCTGAAATCAGGCTCTCTGGAACGAACAGAGCCCTGCGGAGCAGTCTCGGGATTGACGATCGAACGCTCTGCAAGGGAGCTGAGTGCTTGTGCATTTCTCGGCGAGACATTCAAGGAAACCAAACGCTGCTCAATGGACTGCACCAGGGCCTGGGTCTGAGGGCTGTTGAGCAGAGGAGCACTGCTTGAAACAATCGACACAAGCTCCGAAAGATCCCCGAGGCTGATAACTGCAGAGCCCAGAAAGTGCCCCTTTCGAGCAGCGCGATTATCGACATAGGGCTTCACGCCGACTCTCAGATAATGCCTGACCGATGCCTCAGAGGTGGGTGTCCAGAGACTTCCCGGATACAGAGAAAGCCTCCCTGCCAGATATTGATTAAGTGATTCACCCTTGACCCAATCTCCCGGATTGAAAATCAGATGCCTGATGAGAACCATGAGCCTAGAGAACTCCTCCCAGCCGGCAAATGGATGTCTGAGAGGTGTTTGCCGCCCTAAAGGTGCTTCACAGAACAAAATTTCCGGAAAAGATTCAAAACCAGGATATTCACCAATAAAGCCAGACGAGTCAAGCCAACTCAGATCTTCAATAAGTTCATCCTCTCGAGATAAGAGACATCGACAATAGGCACCGGATCTGCCCAATTCAGACAGCTTTCTGACAACTTCCTCTATGCCGGTAGGAGCATGAACACGAATGTCACTGTCAAAAAGAGATTCACTACGGTAGAGCTCAGGATTTTTTAAGAAAGTACGTATCACGAACATCAACCGCTCAAAAGCAAACAAGGTGGAGTACCGATGCCTTATTTTAAGAGAGTTTCTATTGCTAGAATTTGTAATCATTGCCGGAAGAGCTTGTAGAATATTTGCGATCCGTTCATGAAGTCCATTAACCGCATCGTCCACCTCGACAAATGCGTCATACCCTTCATTGGGAGAGGGCCCACTCTCGAGGCTTGAACTATCGGAGCAGATATTCCAACAGACGCACCTCAGTTGGAAACTAAATAGCAAAATCTCCGAGAAAAGGAGCCGGAGGAACTTCTGACTATTTGGAAGCAAAATGACGAGACAACTTCCCTCAGACAACACCTCCGAACATTCAGATACAATCCGATCTTCATCTTGATGAGCATTAAAAGACTTGCCAACTCCTTCTGGGGTGGCTAAATCTGTATAATCGAGTAGATGGGATCCATGAATCATCTCACTAATCAAGGCACCAATCCGATGGAGAGAGTCATGTCTATCCCCAAGAACAAGATGAAGATGCTTCATCACAACGTTATCGGGTACGTACGCGAAAAACCATGTTCAAAGGAATGACCATCTAAAGAGGACCATTCGCGGCGCCCATTAGTGTGCTGACCGTGAGGCCAGGAAGTAAATCGGTAAAACAAATCTCTCTCCATCGCCATAATATCAGCTTGGAAGTTAAATGTAATATGCTGATACGATCGACCTGATGCAGATGCGATTTGCTCATAGGCTTGAAATCCGCGACCTCCATCCATCCAGAAGTGCGTAATATCACAATCTAAAACCATTTCGTTGCCTAAGCAGTCTTGCAAAAGATTCATAAAGTAAAAATCATCGTGGTGCGACATATATAATGCTGACCACGCGCAATAGCGGTCATGATAAACATCCGGGAAATCAAAAGGGCAGACAAAAACAACTTCAATCTGCAAGTCTCTGAGGTAGTCTAATCCTTCAGTCTTCTGCTTAATTCGGCTTAATGCTACTTCGACATTGTTAGGTCTCTCCAGCCTATTCCGACTATATGGATATTGCCCTATCAATACGATGGTTGAAATCTGGTGATTTGGAAGATACTTCAAATGCTCAAGAAAACGAGAGAACCCATCTAGATCTTGGTCTTGAGGAGGTTTTCCTGGGAAGGCATCAGCTTCACTAAATCCATACTTAAAAAGGGTATGTGACAGATACTTATCAAACAGAATTATCGTCTTATAAAACTGCGAAGGCAAATGCAATATCTCAATGTCGATCTTCTCAAGCAATTCATCTACAGCTAGATAATCTGTAAATGCTTCACTAAATCTTCCTTGCTGTACTAACATGCTGTGAAATGCATCTGAGGATCTACCCGAAGCAAAGCAAAGTTCGGAATACAATCCAGGTTCAACATTGAATTCAATAATGTCACCAGGATGGATCCATATCTGCTTCGAGTGTGCAGAGTTATATAAAAGAAAATCATTGTAATCCTTACATATAAGGCGACATGTACTAGATGGAGCGCCATAAATACGATCAAAGAAGTTCTTCCACAACCTAATCGTTTGGTGAGAGAAGAGCACCTCATCCGGCTCAACAAGATCATCATTCATGGTTACTCTCAAAAGGCCATTTATAATATTATCAAACGTCTCACTTCCTTCACTTGCAGAGTGAATTGTATAAGCCAGTCTTGGGTTTTCTAGATCTCTAATTATGCAGCGATGAGCATCAGCATCAAGATGGCGTATCGAGTCAAAAAAGCACGGGCCAAAAGCTACAATATTAAGCATCGTTAGAGCTCCATGCTTTCTTGAGCAAAAAAATCTTTTGGCCATCTAGTGAGCAAATCACCTGAATCTGTGAACTTCATTTGTTTGATCTTGGATATACCTTGATCACTCTGATAAACATAATAGATCTTCAAATCTGATGGATCAAGCCTACTCCCTTCTCTTAAGCGCCTTAAAATTCTCAACATAAGAACTTCACTATGGGTTTCAACCAACCACTGCTTTGAATTATCGGAACCTGAATTGGTTTGCGAGATAGCACTATTGATCAAGAGATCAGCTAAATTAGCCTGCATTGCAGGATGCAAATGCGTTTCCGGCTGCTGCACAACAATCAGATCCTTGTCAGGTATTTTTGAGGCGATTACCAAAGGCATCACTTGGGAAACACCAAATCCAAGGTCACAGATGTTGGTTATTTTTTTGTCACTCAAAATGCCGATGCTGCACTTATTTAGAAGCGGATCCGATGTATTAACTCTTACAATGTCATCCCCTCTTATGCCGAGGCAAGCCAGCTCCTTTAAATATTTATTTTGGTAGGCATCGGGGAATAAACTTTCTTTTTTGCTATCCCATTCAGGCAGATGTTGCAATTGTGTATCAGAATTAATCTCATCAATGCTGTACGATCTTTTAGGGGTTGGCCTGTCTGGGCCTAGATGTAGAACTCTTTCTTTTAGAATCTTGGGTGGAAGTATTTCGATTGACCTCAAGACTGGAATAAGTTTCCACATATTCTCGACTGTTAGTGAGCGAGAAGAAGGAGAGAGGAACTTATCTTTTTGCGCAGTTTTAAAAAATCGCTTAATATCCTTCATCAGGGCTTTTACATCTTCAATAGCAGGACGTTCTTTCTTTCCGCTATCAGCCACATAATCGAGATCATTTGCTTTACTGGCTATCATCCGTTGGCTTATCCTTGCCCGATCACTGAGAAGAGCTGTTAATACCAAGAAGGAGTCAATATCATTTAAACTACCGAACATGCTTTTCAGTTTATTGTAAATGTGTTTGCACTCATCTATCAAACTATTAAGCTCATCAAAGCTCAATCTATCGTTTTTGATTTCCACATGAAGCCCGATTTTTGATTGTGTTGATGTCAAAAGCTTGAATGAATCTACTAAACATGCAATAGATTCATCGGCATGCTGAAAAAGCCTGGTCAGGTACTGTGACAACAATATTTCACGCTCCTGATTGTTATCAGATTCTATTTTCTTGCCGTTTCTAGTTATTGGATTAGACATTATTTTTCTTATCTCTTCGATTGACATCTCGATTATCTGGCAGATTTTGATTAACCTTTGGCTGTACTCTCCTAAGTCGGTCATAAGAGATGATCCAAGGCTTGTTGTATCATCCATTTTATTTTGGATATCCGTTGTCAAGGCTAGAATTTGATTTTTGATCGCAATACAATTACTATCATCTTCAATCGACTCGAACAACTCTTCTACCGATTGATCTAGGACAGGAATTGCGCCCCATGACGCTTTACATTCATCGCCAAGTGAATACTTAATTGTACGAAATCTGCGTGAGCATTCTTCAACACAAGAGTAGTATTCGCCAAGTTTATTGTGTAAACCCCCGATTTTATGGACTAAATCCAAGTTAGAAAAATATTCACCTTCAAGATAAGGCATTGAAGGAGGGAAGATAAGCGCAGTAAAAGTATTTTTTGATAAATCCAAATCTTTTACAATTAGCCAAGCGCCAATGCTAAGAGAGGCGCAGCAAAGCAAGTTGAGATCATGACAATTTCCAAAGATTGTATATCCAGATTCTTTTCTTGCTCCCTGATTATTGTCGCTTTGTTGAGCACTTGTTTCCCGCAAGCACTGCTTTAAATCCTCTGCTATGAATCCAATCATCTCGATGCATGTAGACATCCAATCGCCATCAATATCTTCAAGGCAGTGAGGTTCTTTGGTACCAGGCATCGGCTTGTTTGCTAGCAACCATGCATGTTGCATGTCCGGATCACTATCTTTGAAGCAATTGATCTGAGGTAGTATGAGCTGAATTCTGCTGATGTCAAGAACGCCGGGGGTCGAGCTTTTGCTGAAAAAAGATCTAATCTGTATTTGAAGATTTAGACGAAAATCAACGTTTTTTATTATATCGTTTCTTCCTTTCTCGATGGAAAATGAGCTTCTTGAAGCCGTAAATGAACTGCTTGACTTAAGAACTATTTCTTTTTTCTTGTCTCCGATTTTTCTATTGAGAACGGAATCGAACGTGCCACACTCAACAAATTCCCCGTTTAGGCTCAGTGAGCATGTTGAGCTCTCTGACGATTGAGCAGCGCATAGGAAGCTTTGAATAAATGAGCTTTTCCCGCTCGAATTGGGGCCGTAGATGAGAGTTATTTTCCCCAGCTCAATGCTCTGAAGATCTGCATATGGCTTGAAGTTCTCGATTCCGAACTCAAAATTTTTATTTTCAGCGTCTGCCACGCGAGGGATGGAGCTCTCAATTCACCTTTTCTAGCAACCCCTCTGCAAGGGGGCAACAAGTTCATGCGAACGACGGAGCGCTGGCCCCCCGTCATTCGCATGACTCCAGGGCCCGAGCCGGCTGCTGCCAACAAAGCTCGGGAGAGCTCTTGAAAAAACCTTGCATCACACTTTCCCCCAGCGCCCTCGGCCTGGAGCCGAGAGAGAACCCCTACTGCCATGTGACATGGCTGGCCTCCTACCTCGCGGGTGAGCGCCACTGCCTATTCAGCCTGCAGCAGCAGATCATGTTCTGCACTCCACGTTCAACGGGAATACCCGGAGATTGGGTGACACGTCACGAAAGGCTGGTACAGGCCATTGCCATGCGCCACAGCCGGAACGGCCGAGCAGTGGCTCTCGAGCAGGAGAACGGCTTCCGCGCCAAGAGCCGCAACGGCATCACTCTCCACGGCAATGTGACGTTGTGGTGGCTGAAAGCCCATCAGAGCCTGGTTTGATCGCCGATGCGAAGACCGGAAGGCCTCGTGGAAAGGACAGAGCGCAGGTACTCACATACATGGCACTGGCACCATGGATGAAGGAACTGGGGGGAATCACTCGCCCACCGGCAGGAGAGATCGTCTACGCCGACGGCGCTGTTGAAAGGATCCCTGCGGATGAAGCGGATGAGCTTTTCCGTAAGCAGATCTCGACCCTGATTGAACTGGCCAGCGGCCCCGAGCCGGACCCTCACCATCGGAAAACGAGTGCAGGTTCTGCAAGCTTGCGGATATCTGCGTGCACAGAGAGATGGCATCAGCTGAGCCAAGCGAGGTGGCCTGGCTGTGACCAGATGACTTAGCAAGCCGATCCGTCATTCGCATGACTTTCCTCAGAGCAGCTGGCGGACGAGGCCATCGTGGGAATAGCGACCGAAAACTGCATGGAACCCAACACACCGAACACGCCTCAGGAACTGCTCGCTCTCCACGCCGAGAGAGTGAAACACGAAGCCAGCGTGAAGCTGATGGAGGCTCAGAATACGATCGCAGGCCTGAAGCTGGGGCCGATCGAGGAAATGTATCTGCTGCTGGGCCTTGTTTGTCGTCAGGCGGACTGGCACCACTTCGTGATGAAGGAGATTCTCGACGACCTGGCACCGGAAGGCGAAGCGGTTGCGGTCTGGAGTGCGGATCTCCAGCGTCTTGAGCAGAGCCTGTCGCTGCTGACCAACGCGAGGTTCGGCGAATGACTGACAGCAGCACTCCCGGATCCCTGTACTTCATCACCGAGCGGGATCCATTCGGCGATCCCAACGGCAGCTACGTGAAGATCGGTCTAGTCCGCGAGAACGAAACCGGCCGCTCCAGCTTCGACCGTCTGCTCGAGCATCAGACCGGCAATCCCAGGATTCTGGTGGTTGCCGACTCGCTCACCACCACGGCACCGATCTCCGAGCTTGAAGCATCGGTGCACCAACAACTGGCCCGCCACCGCGTCAGTGGCGAGTGGTTCCGCGCCGGGGGCGAGGGCATTCGCCCCTTTGTGGACGTAGCCGAAGCGATTCGCAGAGAGCTGGAACATCTCCACACCCACTCGTCCGCGCTGGAGACTCTTGCCGCCACCGAGGACACCGGAGAGGAACTGCTGCTGGATAGCGAGGCGAATGATATGCACCACGAGATGGTGGGGGTGGTGCGCGCCATCAAGGAACGCAAACAGAAACTCAATCGAGTGGCTTTGGAGCTTCAGTCGCTCGGGGGCACAGAAACATCAGACATTGAGGGCATCTGCGGCCACCATTACACGAACGCTGGCCGCCGTTTCGATTCCAGTGGATTCGCCCAGGCTTACCCAGATCTGATCTCAGAACTGGGATCAAGCCGGATCAAGTCGCGATTCAGCCTGCGCCAGGCGCCGACGCTGACACCGTCTGCCGACATGGAACTCCTCAAGGAGCTCTGCGCAGCGCAGAGCATCGCCGGATCAAAACCGCTGAAGCTTGCTCGCTCCTCCCGGGCCGAGGCCCTCCACGCCGACTGGATCGAGCTGCACAGTGGCCTGCATCCTTTGAAGCAGAAGGAGGATCTGTTGGAGGCTCGGATGAAGCTGCTCTGCGGACCCGCCGCTGCCGTCAAAGGCATTTGCAGCTGGAAACGAACCACCATCCGCACCATCTCGCAGAAGGAGCTGCTCCCCAGCCACCAAGAGCTGGTGGACGCCTTCACCAAGCCAACCGCCTCGAGCTGGAGTTTCAAGGTGAACCCATGGCGGCCCTATCGGTTCTGATCAGCCTCACGACCACAGGAGTAATGACCCGCATCGTGATCCAGTGGCACCTGACGCTTTCTTCGTTGTAGCTGAGGTTGTGCAGGCTGTCGTCAGTAGGCCTGATGCGCTGGGATCTCCCCCTGCACCCCACCCCTCGGCATCTCACAATCCCCCTGCCGCTGGGGAATAAGATGCAAATGCGCATGAAACACCCTCTGCCCCGCCGGCTCCCCTGAATTCAGCCCCCCTCTTGCGTTGAGCAAACCAGCCCAGCCGCTGATCGATGCGTCCTGGGCTCGGCATCGAGGCCGGTGTCACCGTCTGTCAGGAAGCTCTCCAACCGCTGATCGATCAGCTGTTGATCGACGTCTGTGAGCTCAGGGCCGATCTGCTCGGCGGCAATCGAGTCCCAGAGGGTCTGGACCAGCTCCAGCCGCTGTACCAAAGGCAAGGTCAGAAGGTCATTAACCACAGGCCGTGCCGGCAAAACCGGGTGGCTGGGACCTCTCAACCGTAGCGGGGCCGTTGGGGCTGGTTGCCAACGAGCCGTCAAACACCCACCTAAATCCCTCGTCCAGTCCTCGCGCTGCGTCAAGGATCGGGCCATGCGCCCCGTTGGGGCGTCCTTGTCACATCCCTGCGGCTGGTCGTTGGGGGTGGGGTTCTCTGCCGTCCCCAGATGGCTGCCCCGCTTTCCCGCTCTGCCCTCCGTGCCCGCGATGCCCTTGTGCTCCAGCACCTCTCCCTGGCTGATGCCGTTGCCTCAGCTGCAGCCCGCCGCTTCTTCCCTTTGGTCGAGCGGGAGGATCTGATCCAGGTAGCTAGAGAAGCCCTGCTTCGTTCAGTGCTGCGCTGCAAAGCAGGTGAGCCGGCTGAGCCCTATCTGCGCCGCTGCATCTCAGGTGCCCTGCAGCATCACCTGCGCGATCGGGTGCGGCTGGTGCGCATCCCACGCCGGCTGCATGAGCAGGGTCAGTGCCCCCTGGGTCACATCAGCCTTGATGGCCACGCCGCTGGCGAGCCGTGCCTGCTCGATCAGCTGGCGGCCCCAGAGCAAGAAGCAGCCGGGCCCGCTGATGATCTAGCGCTGGAGCAGCTTGTAGATCAGCTGCCTGCAGCTCAAGCCACGGCCCTGCGGCTCACCATCCTTGAGGGTCTCTCGCTCCGGCAGGCAGCAGAGCAGCTGCAAATCAGCGCCATGTCGGTGCAGCGGGCCCAGAAGAAGGCTCTTGAGGCTCTGCGGCTGCAGCTGGGGGCCTAGTGCCCACCCGCCTGGCGCGGAGCCAGGCGCACCTGATCCGTGCGCGCCCCTACCGATTGCTCTGCCGCACTAGCAACGAATCGCCAATGGCTTTCTACGGTGCAGCGATGGCCCCAGACCTCAGGCACCCTGCCACCGGCGATTTGATTGTGTTGGCAGGTGATGAGCAGCTTTGGCGGATCGGCTGGCCTGGTGCGCCGGTCCTGGTCGTCACCAAGAACGGACCAGACGGCAAGGCCCTCTATCGGTTGGCTGATCCCAAATGCAAAACCTGGAACAAGGTGGGGGACATGAAGCTGGTTCCCTGGCCAGAAGCAGGCAGCTGAGCCAATCCAACCCAAGCCACCCCACCAGGAGTAGAACGGCTGTACTGCCGCCTTTGCTGGTTTGATCTTGGCCGACCTACCCATTGGCGAGCCTGTGCCCTTCTGCCCGGGCTCGTTGGGTGAGGGCTTGGATCTCCAGGCCGCCCTGATTCCCAACCCGGTTTGCACCTTCTACATGCGGGCCAGCGGCAATGGCATGCGCCAGCACGGGATCAACGACGGCGACCTGATGGTGATCGACCGCAGCGTTGAACCCTGCTCCGGCCATGTCGTTGTCGTTGCCCACCAGGGCAGCTTTTTAATGCGGCCGCTGCTACGTCAGGGGCAGCAGTGGTTACTTGAGCCGGTGCGGCCAGGAGAAGCTGCAATTCCACTGGACCTGGAGGTCTTTGATCGCTCAGGGCTATTTGGCGTAGTGGTGCATGCGGTGCATCACCTTGGCAAGCCACGCTTGCGCAAGGTCTGATCCGTGCTGCCTTGACCTGACCTGTGCAGAAGCCTCGCTCTGGCTGGGTCGGCTTCCGGTGGGGCTTACTCCGGGTCCTCTCCATTGTGCTTCCTTCCTGCGTCAGTACGCCTCTGGGATCGGTCCCATCGCTGCGCCACACCTGGCGCCGAATCCCATGGCATCACTAGCGGCCCAGTCAAAGTTCTGCCGGCCAGAAGAAGATCCCTTCCTGCTGCTTGATCGCGCCTCGCGCTCCATCGAGCAGCTGCTGCGCCGTGATCTGCCGCTGCGCCGCACCTGGAGCGAGCAGCCCTATGGAGAAGAGGAAATCACCCTCCTAGAAGAGGAGGTGCTGCCTGCCATTGCTCAGTGCCTGGCACGAATCGATGCGATCGATTCAGCTCTCAGCGCTGCTGGAGAAGAGCTCTATCGCCAAGAGGTATTGGCAGCTGCTCAGAAGCGCCGCGTTCTGCTCCCTGGGGAGGTGGCGCTTTTCTGAGCTCATGCAGGCCGCCATATCGGCGGCCTGCTTTATGTCTTTCCCCGCCAAGTGGACCTATCGGTGTTGGTCTAAAGGGCGCACCTCTCGGTGCAGTTCTACTGAGCGCACCTGGCGGCACTGGTTTACAGAGCGCACCTGCCGGTGCGACAGAGCCTGGAGGAGAAGGGTTTGGTACGCGCAGGGAACTTCAGTGTGCGCAGGTGGCGCAAGGGCTACGCGAGCGGCTAACGCCGCCCTTGCCCTCACCGGCGCGGTCACTTCAAGTCCTTTGCGCCCTATCCAATGGCCGCATCACCAAAGTCACGCAGCAAGAGCTCAGGTCCCTCGCCAGAAGAAGCGCTGGTTCGTGATCTCATCGAGCTCCTAGAAGCGGGCAGCACTCCATGGCGCAAGCCCTGGGATTGCCCCACCGGCGGTGTTCACATCAATCTGCTCACAGGCCGTGCCTACCGCGGCAGCAATCCAATCCTTTTGGAGCTCGGCATGGCCATGCGTGGCGCCGATCTGCCCTTCTGGTGCGGCTTTGCTGAGGCCAAGAAGTTGGGCATCTTCCCCCGCAAAGGCTCAAAGTCCGTCCGCATCCTGCGGCCGCAGCTGCACTCCAGCGAGAAGGAAGCATCCAATGGCGAGAAGGTGCTGCACAGCTGGGCCAGCTACCGCCCCGTGCCGGTATTCAATGCCGGCGATCTCGAGGGTGATGCCTTGGCGGGCTTGATCGCCGCACGCATGCCATCCACAGAGGCCCGGCCAGCGATCGAGCCGATCGTCCGTGCCGAGCACGTTCTCTCTGCTTGGCCGGTGCCAGCCAGCTGGGGTGGTGAGCGGGCTTTTTATTCCACCAGCTCCGATCGCATCCAGCTGCCGCTGCGCGAAAGCTTCCACGGGGCCGCAGCTCTCTATGCCACCTGGGGCCATGAGGCCATTCACTCCACCGGCCACGAGTCGCGGCTTAAGCGGGATCAATCCGGCGCCTTTGGCTCCAGCAGCTATGCCCGAGAAGAGCTTGTGGCCGAGCTGGGCAGCGTTCTGCTGGGGCAGCGGCTGCAGATCGGCTGTGAGCTCACCAATCACGCCGCCTATCTCCAGAGCTGGATATCAGTGCTGCGCGAATCCCCCAAGGTGTTGCTGCAGGTGATCAGCGCAGCTCGGCAGGCGGTTGATCTGATCTGCCCAGAGCCAGAAGCTCCAGCCGGCTAGGCCGGTTTCATGGGCCTCTGGCCCCTTCCCCAGCTGGGCACTAATGAGTGGCAGACACCGGGTGCCTGAAATACAGGTGCTTTTTCTTGCCAGGCAGCAGGACCGCATCCCTTGAGTCGTTCTCACCGCGCCCCTACTGCATAGAGGCAGGACTCAGCCCCGCTTGCTTTGGTTGATCCCGGCCGTAGCAGCCGGCAGGCGGAGAGGACCAGCATCTTTGGGCTTGGGGCACTGCTGGTAATTCGTCGAGCACCCCTTGCAGGTTGCCCTCACTTGCTCGCAGACGGAAAGGGCTACGCAAGTGGCTACGCCACCCTTGCCAGCTGCTGCGCCGTGGGGCGTGACCTGGGGGTTCCTCGCCAAAATTTTCATGGCAGCTCCCCAAGGCCCCGTCTGCAATATCCGCCTGCTGATCGTCCACCGCTACGCGCCCGGTATCAAAAAGAGCGGCGCTATGCCCTGCACCGTTGAGCACTTCGGGAGGCGCGGTAAGCCCGTCAAGAAGATGCGGCTAATCCCTGCTGAAAAAGCATTTGCCTTTGCCCGCAAGTTCCAGGGCCTCCCCGGCGTCACCGTCTCGGTCTGCTAATCCCACCAGGGGGCCATAGGCCCCCTTCTATTGGGGTGCTGGCTGGTGGCAGGACTAGCGGGTAGAGGAGCAAAAGAGAGCGGGAAACAGTCCAGAGCAGCGGGCTTTCTTGCTCCACCCGCTCCCGCCTGGTTGGGGTTCCGCGGCGTTTGTCCCCGCTGAAAAACCGTGCAATCCGGGCAAGCCGGGCACTTACCGGTGGGGCAACAGAGCGCCAGGGGATTCCACCGCTCCCGCCTGGTCGGGTTCCATTGCCCCTTCTGCCCGCTTGCCAACTGGAAGTAGAGCAGCTGCCTGCCTGCTCCAGCCGCTCGCTCCCGCTCGGGCATTCCGCAAAGGCCCGTGTCCGCTGCCGCACCGCTAGGTGCGCTGAGCAAAACCGCCCATTCAGTTCAGCAGCTGGGTGGAGGGGGCCCATCGGCTCTGCAAAACCGCTCTCCAGTTTTCCCCGCTTCTCGGGGTGTCAGGTGCGCGTTCTTTGCATCACAGCGATGTTCCCGCTCTCCACCACCATGCAGTCCCTCATCGATGCTTGGGAAGAAGCACAAGCTTCCGGTCAATGGCAGGAGCCACAGCCCGAGCCTGCCTATCCAGCAGCCTGGTGGCTAACCCAGCTGGAAGAAGAGCCCCAAGAGCTTGAGCCTCCCCTGCGCTGGTCCGTCTAGTGCCGGCCAGCCGGCGGTCTTGGAGGCCGCCGGTAATCATTGGCATCAAACAAAAAACCCCGAGGCAATACCTAGGGGGCAAAAACAAAAGGCCTAAAGAAGCTCAGAAGCAGAAGGGCAGGAACTGGGTACGGCAGGCGGCGTAGCCATCCACCAAGGCGCCGAGGCCTATTTGATGGGCGATGCCAAAGCCGGTGAGGCCTTCCACCACGATGCCGGTGACGATGCCAACCATGGCGGCGCGGCCGTTAAACAGTTCAACTTGCTTGAGCTGCTCCATGAGGGTCAGCTGTTCCGCGCTGTTATTAAGCGCTGGGTCGTTAGAAGGAGTGTTGGTCATGGCTTTTGGTGGCGGAACAGTTGCTGGCAAGCAGAAGAAGCAAGAGCTAGAAGCTCAATCGGCAAGATCCGGCTGATTGAGAGCACCAACAATCCAGGCACCGATAAGAACGATGGTGATTGCGGAAATCATCAAACCCTCTTAGCCAGGTCCGTAGGCCGGCTCAGCACGTAGATCGTCATTGCCGAGAGCACAACGGTGATCAGAGCAACGACCGAGATTGCAGCGGTGTAATCAGTTTCCATGACGTTCAACCCAGACCGATTTGGGAAAGGATGCCCTGGCCGGTGAGCAGCTCGGTGCCAAGACCGATCACAAAACCAAGCATTGCCAGACGGCCATTCCAGGTTTCGGCGAAAGCGACAAACCCGAAGCGAGAAGCGGACTCAGTCATGATTGTGACGAAGTGTTAAAGCCAATGTAACAGGTTGTGAACATGCGGTGCAAGGGGCGCCCCGCTCTGGCCTGCTCGGCTACCAGCGACGCTTTCTGTCTGCTCCCACTGACAGGAGCAGCAGCCGCCAGCCGTCACCAGCAGGGTTGATGCATAGCGCTTTGCCGCAGTCATTGGCGCCCGCTTGATCTCCAAGACAATTGATCATTCAGACCGCAGGCATCTCGCGCTAGCAGCAGAGCTGGTTTCAGGTGAGCAGCAGTCCATGCAGCAGGACCTTGACTACCGGCTTTTGGAATCCACCTACCGTCAATCAGCTGAATACGCAGCGATGGTTCAGCGCTACCCGCTGCCACGTGGCTGGATCACCGCTTGCGAGTCTTCTGAGCTGGTGGGCCATCCACCTTCGGTGGGCGATGAGCAACAGGCGGCATAAGTTCGCCGAGCCGCTACAGCACCAGCGCCCCCAAGGCTTGAGAACTGGAGTTGTGGGAGTTCTGCCGGTGATCAAGGCGAAAGGAGGACCGCCACCGGAGGTGCTGCCCCCGCCCCTGAAAGGGACTAGTAGTTACCCCTCAGCTGAATCCTGAGCAGCGAGGGGATCTGGAAGCCCCTGGGTGATCGCCAAGGCTCGTTTGTAAATGGCACTTGAGGTTGCACCGGCAGCCTCCATGGCGATGCGCATGTTCTGCCAGTAGTGCAGTGTTTTGTCTTGCGTCATAGGAGCTGCTGCGGTGTCAGGCGCAAGCGGCCGCTCTGCCTCGGCGCCGGCCCAGCGGTTCGATCCACTCGTTGAGCACAAGCTTGTGCTGGACAAGACGACTTGGCAGGCGGCATCCAAGGTTGATCTGCCCCTCGTCTACCAAGCGTCCCAGCCGTAGCGCGAGGGCTTCCTCGTGGCGGGCAAAGGCACCTTGGTGGGAGGCAACCCAGGAGATCTCATGTTCCGTGATCACACCGCTAGAGATTGACTCCAGAAAGACTTCCCCGACTGTCATGAGAGCTGTGTAACGACTTCGTTACATGCTGTCGCGCCCGGCCTCGCTGCGTGGCTCGAGCGGGCTCTGGGGCTGGCTAAGGCAGTGGGCTGACTAGAGCACGCCAGTCCTTGCAGAAGCGTTGGGGCTCAGTAATTGGAGGCTTTATCCGCTCCTTGCACTTCCGCTGCGTTGTGGTGCTCCAGCCAGGCATTCAGCAGGTCGCTTTTTGTCACCCGATAGCCCAGCTGGCGGGCGGTGCGTAGGAGCTCCTGGCGGCTATGGCACTGGCCCAGGACCTGCTGGAGCGCCGGGCTGCTTTCTGCATCAGCCACCAACCGCTCCAGATCAGACCAGCTCATCTACTCAAAGCAGAGATGGGTTCAAGCTCGCGTGAACTGGTGCCTGCTGCCAGGTTCCCTGAGGCACATTGCAGCGCATTGATGCCTTGGTGCAGCGTTGCGATCGCTGGACCGATCTGCTGAGAGCACACCAACCCAGTAGCAAGCCCTCAGCTCGCAGTCTTGAGGGCAGCCACCTCTGCGTTGAGGGCCTGCAGCTCATCTAAAAGCGCGCTTACGAGCTTGTCGATATAGCCCTTATTGGTCAGGTCACTGGCCGCAACAGGCGGGTTAGCTGCTGCAGGACAAGAGCCAAAGGTCACCTGGCCGCTGCTGTTCTCAATTCGCCAGGCCGATCTAGATGACGGCAGCTGGCAGCGAAAGAAGGTCCCGTCGTAGTACAGGTAGACGTCACGGCCATTGAAGGTTGAAACACCGCCGCTATTGGCAAAGCGCAGCGGGCCGTTCATCACATCACCAGCCTTATTGACGTAGGTGGTTGCCATCGCAGCACTGAGCACGCCATCGGCCGTCATGCTCAGCCCAGCACCCACCTTGATGCCGCCCAACACCTTGGCTGTCGCTATGGGCAGGACATAAAGGGAGGAGGGCACAAACACCTTGGCGTCAGTGCCCAACCTGGCGCTGTTGCCGGCATCAGCCGACACCGCGCTCGGGCCAGCAGGGCCCTGCAGGTTGGCAGCAAGCGACCAGGCCACCGCTCAGCTCAGGGTGTACACATTGCCGCTGTCCTTATCCAGGTACAAATCACCTGGAATAGCGCCAGGGATATCTTCTGCAGGGGCGCCGCTGCCGTTGAACCAGCCCGTACCGCGCATTCCCTGGACGCCGGCTGGTCCTTCTACGCCTTGAGCGCCAGCAGGGCCTATTTCTCCTTGAACGCCAGCAACGCCAGCCGGGCCCTCAATTCCCTGTGGTCCCTGGATCGAGCCGCCATTCACCCAGGTGCTGCTGGCGAGGTCCCACACCTGAAAGGAGTCATCGGCCTGAACGATGTAGGCATCGCCCTGGGCTGCATCCGCTGGCAGCTCCGTTTCTGTTGCCACCTGGCCCTTAAAGGTGATGCCCAAACCCGCAGCACCCTGGATGCCCTGCTGGCCTTGAACACCATCAGGACCAATTGGACCCTGGATACCAGCGTCACCTTGTGGTCCTTGGACGCCTTGAACGCCATCAGCGCCAGCAAGGCCTTGCACGCCTTGGGCGCCCTGAATGCCTTGCTCACCCTGCGGACCTTTAAGAGAGCCGCCTGCTACCCAAGCCATGGTCATGCGGGCCAGCAGCCCGGTGTAACTACAGCAGCTATTGCCGTATCTCACCGCTAGCAGCTAGCAGCTAGCCGCAGCCGCGTTCAGCAAAGCTGCAGGGAGCACAGGCAGGGACGCTGAGCAAGCTGACTGGACTAGAGCGACCCGTAGGGGATCTTGCGCATGGCGCGTACGGGTGAAATAAATATCTTGGGCATCCAAGAAAACAAACCACTATCCATGCTCAATACATAGCAATCGCGCGTATCTCTCTCTGATGATGTCCAATGAATTATTGGTATAAATGCTTCCGCGCCACCCCACTGAAAGGCAGGGTTTAAGCACTGGGCTGGCACGTATGGGGGGAACAGATAGTCACGCCTTGGTACTGCGTATGGGTTGATCCCATCTCCATAGGCTGGATCAGCTACGTTCGGCGTAGCTGTTGGCTTGAGATGGAAGTAGGCAATCTCCAGCTCATAGTGCGCTGGCATGTACCAGTCGTCGTAGCCGTTGATATTTAATGCCGCACACCACTGGGCAGCAGGGTGAACACCATTTTGGATCATCCACTCGGTGTTCGCCCAGCCGTCATGCCTGCTGCCACAACCACCGCTTGGCCCATAGTCCCTATAGGTCGGGTTATAAGCCTGCGGGTAAACCTCGGGCATGCCGGTATTAGAGCCGCCAGTAGCGCCCGCATCACGCGGCGCGACGATTAGGTAATGGGTGGGGTTGCCATCAGCCGTATGGCTAATCAACCCAGCAAAGTAGCCGCCACCGATCGGTGCGCCGATTTCTGGAATAACAGGAGCAAGCGGCTCAATGCCAAGCGGCACCCAGGTCCCCTGATTTGCCATATAGGCATGGGGAACGCCAGCAAGCACTTGGAAATCACTTGTAGCTGCAGGGCCTTGCGGCCCCGCTGCACCAGTAGGGCCCATGACGCCTTGCACTCCTGCTGGACCGGGATTTCCTGCAGGGCCTTGCGGTCCCTGGGGGCCTTGAGCGCCTTGGCTGCCTTGCACGCCGGGCGCTCCTTGAGGGCCCTGGGGACCTTGAGGGCCAAGGGGACCTTGATCTCCTTGCGGGCCAGCAGGGCCCTCAGCACCAGGCTCGCCAACTGCCCCTGCTGCCCCAGGTGGTCCAGCAGGGCCTGGTGCTCCTGCCGCTCCTTGTGCACCAGCAGCACCAGCCGGCCCGGCAAGGTTGAGCGCTTCTATCCAGCTCATTGACCCGCGCCAGAGGTGGCGCTGTCTTGGCTTATGGCTGAATCAAGGGAGCGGGCCTCAAGGTTTGGATCCAGCTCAGCCATGGCAGTAGCGGGAGCAGAAGCCACTGCCAAAACAGCAAGGTTTCCCCAGCGTCCTTCTGCTGCTAGGTAGTACTGCGGCACTCCTGCATCAACGCGGAACTCGGTATTACAGGCAGCGCCAGCTGGCCCTGCTTCTCCAGTAGGGCCAGCTTCGCCAGGAGGTCCAGCGACGCCAGGGGGTCCATCAAGGCCAGCAGGGCCAGGCTCTCCAGGTGGACCATCTATGCCAGCAGGACCAACATCTCCAGCTAGGCCGGCAACACCTGCAGGGCCACTTTCACCAGCTGGGCCAGCTGGTCCAGCAGGACCCTGCGGCCCTGCTGGGCCTACTTCACCTGCAGGGCCATTTTCTCCAGCCGGGCCAGCAGCACCTGGTTCTCCACTTGCTCCAGCAGCACCTGCAGGACCTGTTGGACCAACAAGGTTCAAGCTCTGGTTCCAGGGCATCAATCAGCTGCAACGTTGCGTAGCGCACCCCTTGGTGCGACCTACTCGCTATTGCCGATCAACCCTCCAGCACATAAAAGTTGCCGCTGAGGTTGTCCAGGTAGTAGTCACCGGGATTAGCACCACTGATCGTCAGAGGCGGTGGTCCAGCGCCGTTAAACCAAACCGTTCCACTGCTGCCGCCTAGCGGCATGGCCCAGCTGCCATCAGCGCACAGGAACAAGGAGCTCGAGCCATCGCTGGCTGGCACACCACCAGCACTGCTGCCTCCACTCCATGGCGTGAGGCTCCACTGCTGGGTTGTACTGCCGTCGTAAGCAGCGCCACTTAGGCCAGCTCCAGGGATCAAGGGCAGCACGGTGCCAGGAGCTGGGTTGGGACCAGGACCTGGTGCAGGTGCTGGTGGTTCCGGTGACCAGATCGAGCAGCCCGCCAAGCTCACCAGCAGGGAGGCAGTTATGCCGCTGCCGGTGAGCTCTGCTTTGACCAGGTACTGGTCGCGGCTGGTGTAGCCGTGCTGGAGCCGGCCGTTGCCGTCGCTGCCCACGGGCCAGGGCAGGGTCTCGGCCGTGCCGTCGCCCCAGTCCACCGTCACCGCATTGGGAGGCGTGGTGTGTGGGTTGAGCAACAGCTCGATCGGGATTAGGCCGCCCGACTCCGGGTCAGCAGGCTGCCAGCTCAGCTCGAATTCCGCAGCTGGAATCGGCGCACGTCCAAACCCCAGCTGCTCCCAGCGCAGCACCTCATTGGGCGGCACCCACACCGCCTCACCAGGACAGCCAGCAGGTGGCAGCAGGCGGATCAGCTGCGCGCTGATGCCACCACTGCTGATCGCAACGCTGGTGCGCATGGCAATGGTCATTAGATGGCAGGGAGCAGAGGGAGGAGCCCCCAGATCAACAGCTATTGCCGATGCGCGCGCAGCTGGACGCATTGCTCGAGCAACGAAGGCAGCTCTACCTGCACCACATCCCAGACGATCTCCAAATCAATTCCGAGGTAGCCATGGATCAGCTGATTGCGCATGGCCACGATCTGCCTCCATGCGATTGACGGGTAGGCGTCACGTACGTCCTGCGGAATACGTGTCGCCGCTTCTCCTATTAATTCGATATTGCGCAATACGGCATCTTGAACAAGGCGATTGGCATCGAAATCGTCTTGGCTGAGCTCTGCGCAATAGCTGATTGCACGGCGTGCGAACTCTTCCATGTCATTGAGATAGAGCTGCCAGTCCCGCTGGCTGCGCCGCTCAGATGGTGATGGCATCGGCTTCCACCATCGGTCGCAGCTCTTGGCGTAGGGCCTTTTCGCTCACCAGGTCAACTGGGCTGCCAAGCAAATCCTCCAGAAAAAACTGCAAGCCAAAGAAGTGCCTGGCGCTGGCAGGGTTTTCAAACTCCACCAGCACATCCACATCGCTTTCAGGCTGAGCTGAGCCCCGTGCCCAAGATCCAAATAAACGCAGACGGCGCACACCAAAACGCTCCTGCATCTGGGGGCTGTGCTCGCGGATGCGTTTAATCAACTCTTGCGTGCTGGCGGTCATGGCAAAAGCCAGTCAGCAGAACCATCACTTAACTGTAAGCAGCCAGCCTGCACAACAGTTGATGGCTGAAGGCAGCTGAGCGCGACCGTCTGATGAAAAACCCAGCGCGCACCAAGCGGCGCTGATTCGCATGGCGCCCCTAATGGGACCTAATGGTGTGACGGGCCATCCAACAAATCAACCGGTAGCTGCGCCAGTGCCGTGGCCTGCTCCACCAGCTCCGCCTTGGTCTGGCTGCCATCGAGCTCGACGCCATAGACGCTGGAGCAGTGCTCAAGGATCTGCGCTTTGGTCATGGCCTGGAATTCAGGCGCTGCTACTGGCGCAGGGGCTGCATCTGGCTTGGGCTCAGCTGCTGGTTCGGGCTCTGGTTCCCATTGCGCTTCTGGCACTTCCGCTGGTTCAACAGCAGGCAATGGCTGAGCTACTTGTTCTGGCTCTGGCGCGAGCGGAGCGATCAAATCGATCGCACCGGAAGGTGCGTCTGGCAGATCAGCACCGGGAGTAGGTGCATCCGGTAGATCTGATCCAGCCTCTTGCAGCTGCCAGCCCAGGCTTTGCCAGCCGCCTAGGTGTACCGGCCATATAAAGCGGTGCTCTGCTCCAGCATTGATCCGCACCATTCCCTCCGGAATGGCTGGATCACTTAGGTCATGGCGCACAGGAGTCACCATCAAGCAGGAATGGTGGCCGTAAGTCCCACGTGCATCCCCTCTGGGGTCTCGGGGCTCACCTCTGCTTTGGCAAAGCAGACCGCTGGCAAATCCACATCCGCTAAATCAGCAGCATTGAGCTGGATGTCACGTCCACTGATGAACGCCTCCACCCGCCCCCCTTCTGCTGGTAGCGCAACGGTTGCTGCAACCACCCAGCTACCGGTTGTGCCATCACGGAGCACAGGCGCAAAGGAAACCTGAATTTCAACAGCAGCAGCAGAGCCTGGGTTACTTGCTACTACTGAGAAGCGTGATGCCGCATCGAGCTTGGTTGTAAGCAGCACCTCTTCTCCAGAGAGGAAGGTGCGCTCCAAGTTGCGTATTGCGCTGCGGTTGGTCCAGCCCACCAGCGTGGTCTCCGCATCAAGCAAGGGATTGCCGTTCATGGCTCAGTTAGCAGGGGTGATGTTGAAGAGGCGCCCAGCAGCGCGGCTTTGCAGCACGGCAAAGCCCACGTACCAATCGACGCGGGTGCGAAACACCGGGGCATCAGGTACCTCGCCCAGGTCCCGCACCGAAATGCCATAGCGACCCTGGAAGGGGCCCTGCAAACCGGTGACGC